>DATAUX010000001.1:0-8068 GCA_036268015.1 Solirubrobacteraceae bacterium
GGGAGCCGACTCGCCGGTGATCGCCGACTCGTCGACGGTCGCGATCCCCTCGATCACGGTCCCGTCACCCGGGATCACCTCGCCGGCCTCGACGACGACGACGTCGCCCCGACCGAGCTCGGATGCCGCCCGCGTGCTGCCGTCGACCATCGTCGCGACGGTCTCCCGGCGCATCGCCCGGAGCGTGTCCGCCTGGGCCCGGCCGCGGCCCTCGGCGAACGCCTCGGCCATGTTCGCGAAGACGACGGTCAACCAGAGCCAGAGCGCGATCGCGAACGTGAACCAGGCCGGCTCGGCCCCGCCGCCGAGCGGCTTGCCGCCGAAGCACTGGATCAGCCAGGCTCCGGTCGTGATCACGGACCCGATCTCGACGACGAACATCACGGGGTTGCGGACCTGGACGCGGGGGTCGAGCTTGACGAAGCTGTCGATCAGCGCCCGCGTGACGATCTCGCGCTGGAGCAGGGACACGGCTTTGCGCTCGGTGGTCATCGGTCCGACTCCCGGTCGAGGGCGAGGTTCAGCTCGAGGACGTTGACGCCGGGTTCGCCGAAGATCCCGAGCGTCCGGCCGTCCACGTGCCCGGCGATCAGCGCGGTCACCGCGCTCAACGGAAGGTGGCGCACGGCCGCGACCCGGTGGGCCTGGATCCGCGCGTTCGCGAGCGAGATGTCGGGATCGATGCCCGAAGCCGACGTGTCCGCTGCGTCGACCGGAACGTCGGACGCTTGGAGACCGGCCATGAACGGCCCCTCAAGCTTGAGATAAGCCTGGATATTCGCCGCGATTTCCTTTTCTGTAGCACTGTCGTTCGGCCCGAGGTTCGAGAATGTCGTGGCCGCCGGGTTGTCGGCCGGCGTCGTCGCGGATGGGCGCGACTGGAAGTAGCGGGGGTTTCCGCCGAAGCTCTGTCCGATCCGCTTGGACCCGACGACCTTGCCGGCGACCCTGATCAGCTCGCCGTTGGCCTGGGACGGGAAGGCCAGCTGGCTGACGCCGGTCACGAGCAGCGGGTAGCCGAGGCCGAGTGCGACCGTCAGGATCAGCACGGCGAGGGTCGAGGTGACGATGTCGCGGCGCATCAGTAGAGGTGTCCCGTGAGGGCCTGGACGATCGGGCCGAGCAGGAGGGCCGGGAAGAAGGTCAGCGCGCCGACGAGGATGATCACGCCGAGCAGGAGGACGACGAAGGTCGGGTTGTCGGTCCGCATCGTCCCCAGGCCGCCCGGGCTGACGCGCTTGCCGACGAGGGCGCCGGCGACGGCGAGCGCGAAGAGGATCGGGACGTAGCGGGCGAGCATCATCGTGAAGCCACCGAGCAGGTCGGCGAACGTGACCCCGTGCGCGCCGAGGTTGCCTGCGTTCGGTTGGCTCAGACCCGTGTACCCGGCGAACGCCGACCCGTTGTTGTTGGCCTGCGACAGGTACGCGTAGAAGGTCTCCGAGAAGCCCTGGGGACCGGCCCCGTTGGCCGAGATCGACGCCCGCCCGGCGTGTTCGGCGGTCGCCAGGGCGGTCGCGAAGAGCGCGGTCAACGGCGTCAGGAGGAGGCCGAGCGAGACCAGTTTGATCTCCTTGGCCTCGATCTTCTTGCCGAGCAGCTCGGGCGTCCGGCCGACCATCAGGCCGCCGATGAAGACGGCGAGCAGGACGTAGAGCAGCATCGAGTAGAGGCCGGTGCCGACGCCGCCGAAGATCACCTCGCTGGCCGACAGGTTGGCGAACGGGACGGCCCCGCCGAGGCCGGTGTACGACTCGAGCGAGCTGTTGACCGCCCCGCACGACGTCACCGTCGTGACGACGTCGAAGAGGGCGGACCCGGCGATCCCGAAGCGCTGCTCCTTGCCCTCGAGGTTGCCGCCCGTCGACCCGGCCCTCGCCTGCGTCTGGAGGCCGGCCGCGTGCTGGGCCGGCGACCCATGAGCCTCGGCCGCATAGGCGACCGTCACGCCGCCGACGAAGAGGACGAGCATCGCCGCGAGGACGGCGTAGCCCTGCCGGCGGCTGCCGACCATCTTCCCGTAGGTGACGACCAGGCCGGCCGGGATCATCAGGACGAGCAGCATCTCGATGAAGTTCGTCAGGCCGTTCGGGTTCTCGAACGGGTGGGCCGAGTTGACGTTGAAGAAGCCGCCGCCGTTGGTCCCGAGCATCTTGATCGCCTCCTGCGAGGCGACCGGCCCCTGGGCGATCGTCTGCCGCAGGCCGGTCGGCCCGGTCGCGACGACGTAGTGGGCGATGTTCTGGAGGGCGCCCTGCGAGACGAGGACGATCGCGGCGACGAACGAGATCGGCAGCAGGACGTAGAGGATCGTCCGGATCAGGTCGGCCCAGAAGTTGCCGAGGCTCGACCCGCTGCGCGACGCGATCCCCCGGATCACGGCGATCGCGACGACGATGCCGACCGCCGCCGAGAGGAAGTTCTGGACGGTCAGGCCGACCATCTGGCTGAAGTAGGTCAGCGTCGTCTCGCCGCCGTAGTACTGCCAGTTCGTGTTCGTGACGAACGACGACACCGTGTTGAAGGTCAGGTCCCACGGGCCCGAGTGGAACTTCGTGCCCGCGTATCCGCTCCACGGCTGGATGCTCTGGGTCCGGAGGATCAGGTAGAGCAGGAGCCAGCCGGTCAGCGAGAAGACGAGCAGGCTGCGGGCGTACGCCTTCCAGTCCTGGCCGCGGTGCTCGTCGACCCGCAGCAACCGGTACAGGGCCCGCTCGATGCGACCGAAGACCCGCGACAGGAAGACGGTCTCGCCGGTGTAGACGCGGGCCATGTAGTTGCCGAGCGGGACGGCGACGGCGAGCATCACGACGACGAAGAGGACGATCTGGGCCCAGCCTCCGGCGGTCATCGCTAGAAGCGCTCGCCGCGCAGGAGCGCGTAGAGCAGGTAGACGATCACGACGACCGACACGACCAGGCCGAAGACGTCGGCCGCGCTCATATCCGGTCGATCCCCTCGAGCAGGAGGAAGAGCAGCCCGAAGATGACGAGGCCGAGCACGACGGCTACGGCGTCCCCGGCGATCCCGGTTATCGAGGCGATCAGAAGCACTCCTCGACTATGGATCCGCCGCCGTACGGGCCGCGTCAAGATCCGGCCCCCGCCCGTCAAGATCCTGCACAGTTGTGCTTGATCGCACAAGGTCCTGTCGGCGGCGGGCGGGACGGGGGACGGGTCCCGGGGGCGCGCCCGCCCGCCGATGGGTGGCTCAGGTCGGCTCGACGCGCAGCTCGTGGGGAGTGCAGCGCGGCGCGGCGGCCGGCGAGCGCCGCGTCCGCCGGCGGGTGAGCTGGCCGATCAGGGCGAGCATCGCCAGGCCGATCACGACCAGGCCGTACTCGCGGGCGGTCGCGATCACGCCACTGTGGGCGACGAGCAGCCCGGCGATCACGGCGGGCACGCCCATCCCGAGGTACGAGACGACGTAGATGATCGAGAGGACGCCGGCCCGCTCGTGGGGCGCGGCGAGCGGGAGGACGGTCCGCAGGGCGCCCTGGAAGCCGGCGCCGAAGCCGACGCCGGCGATCGCGGTCCCGAGGAAGAACGCCGGGGTCGACGAGTCGGCCACGCCGACCAGGGTGACGGCGACGCCCGCGGCGAGCGTCCCCGTCCCGAACAGCATCACCCTGCGGGCGGCGACGTTGCGGACCGCCAGCACGGTCAGGGCGGCGCTCCCGGCGAGGGCGAGCATCGCCAGACCACCGAGCACGACCGAGTCCGATCCGGCGACCAGGCGGGTCAGGGTCGGCCCGAGCGAGCCGTAGAAGCCGGCGAGCGACCAGACGGCGACGAGGGCGGGGACGGCGAGCAGCATCGGCCGGCGGGCTGCCGGCGGCAGGCCGATCTGCGGGCGCAGGGACGCGAGCGCGCCGGGCTTGCGGGTCGACGACTCGGGCATCAGGGCGACGCCGACCCACTGGAGGACGAGGATCGCGAGGACGACGAGGTAGACGAGGCGGGTCGGCGACGGGAGGTACCCGACGAGCAGGCTCGACACGATGCCACCGGTCGCCGTCCCGGCGAGCGCGCCGACCCCGTTGGCGATCGTTCCCCGAGGCTTGTCGATGTCGAGCAGGCCGGCGCCGAGGGCGCCGAGCGCCGCGCCGGAGGACAGGCCCTGGACGATGCGGGCGACGAGCAGGGCGGGGACGCCGCCGGCCGTCGCGAAGACGACCATCGCGACCGCCTGGACGGCGATCGCGGCGAGCAGGACCGGGCGACGGCCGATGTGATCCGACAGTGATCCGACGATCAGGAGGGACGCGAGCACGGCGAGTGCGTAGACGCCGAAGACGACGGTCACCGTGATCGGCGAGAAGCCCCACCTGGCCTCGTAGATCGAGTAGAGCGGGGTCGGGGCGATCGACCCGGCGAGGAAGAGCACGAGGATCGAGATCTGGAGGCGGAAGGCGGTTCGGCTCGAGACGACGGCGGACCCGGCCCTGGCCGGCGACCGGTGCGAGATGGCGGTGAAGGTGGACATCTGGCTGCGGCTCCCCTGCTTGCAGTGAACAGACAGGTCTGTTCACTTGTTGGGGACAGAGTACACAGACCGGTCTGTTATTGTCAAGTCATGCCGACGACGACCCCCGAGCACCGACCGAACGCAGCAGCGGCGACCGGCCGGCCGTCGGCCCGCGAGCGCCTGCTGGCCTCGGCTGACGAGCTGTTCTACGAGTACGGCGTCCACACGGTCGGCATCGACCGGGTGATCGAGCACGCGGGCGTGTCGAAGGCGTCGCTCTACAAGGTGTTCGGCAGCAAGGACGAGCTTGTGCGGTGCTACCTCGAGCGACGGGCGGCGTCCCGTCAGGAGCGGATCCTCGCGGCGATCGACCGGTACGAGACGCCGCGTGACCGGCTGCTCGGCGTCTTCGACGTGCTCGAGGCGTCGTCGGCCGACCCTGGCTTCCGGGGCTGCGCGTTCATCAACGCGAGCGCCGAGTCCGAGCCGGGCGGATCGGTCGAGGTGACGTCGGACGAGTCGCGGGCGTGGCTGCGGTCGACCTTCACCGGGCTGGCCGAGGCCGCCGGCGCGTCGGACCCGCCGCTGCTGGCTCGTCAGCTGTCGATGCTCTACGACGGGGCGACCGTCGCCGCACGGATGGACCGCGATCGGACGGCGGCCGCGGCCGGCCGGAGCATGGCCGGCGCCCTGCTCGACGCCGCCGTCTCCCGGAGTTGAGCGGCCGGCGGGGTGGCGCCTAGCCGCCGTCCCGGTCGTCGCGCTCGGCCCATTCGAGCAGGCCGGCGAGTGAGAACGGGGCGTCGTCGATGCCGCGATGGAGGTCGCCGAGGCGGGCGAAGCGGGCCGGCACCGTCGCGATCGTCAGCTCCGGCGGCGAGACGTCGTCGAGCTCGTCCCAGGCGATCGGCGTCGAGACGGTCGCCCGGGTGACTCCGCGGACGGAGTAGGCCGACGCGATCGTGTGATCGCGGGCGTTCTGGTTGTAGTCGACGAAGACCTTGTCGGGCGGGCGGTCCTTGCGCCACCAGGTCGTCGTCGCCTGGTCCGGGATCCGGCGCTCGACCTCCCGGGCGAAGGCCAGCGCGGCCCGCCGGACGTCGGCGAAGCCCCAGCGGGGCTCGATCCGGACGTAGATGTGGAGGCCGGCGCCGCCGGACGTCTTCGGCCAGCCGGTCGCGCCCAGCTCGTCGAGGACCTCGTGAGCGACGCGGGCGACCGCGCGGACCGCGTCGAGCCGGCAGTCGGGCATCGGGTCGAGGTCGATTCGCCACTCGTCGGGTCGCTCGACGTCGGCCCGGCGGGAGTTCCACGGGTGGAACTCGACGGTCGACATCTGGACGGCCCAGATCACGCTGGCCAGATCGGTGACGCAGAGCTCGTCGGCGTGCCGGCCGGACGGGAAGTCGACGCGGACCGTCTGCACCCAGTCGGGCGCGCCGCTGGGGATGCGCTTCTGGTGGACCTTGCCGCCGGCGTCGACGCCCTTGGGAAAGCGGTGGAGCATGCACGGGCGATCGCGCAGAGCACGGACGATCCCGTCGCCGACGGCGACGTAGTACCGGGCGAGGTCGAGCTTGGTCTCGCCGCGCTCGGCGAAGTAGACGCGGTCGGGGCTCGAGATCCGGACCGTCCGCCCGGCGACGGTCAGCTCGGCGGCGTCGGTCGGGCTCACTGGAACCGGGCCTGATTCTGGGTCGGCCGACGCTGCGGGCGTCGCGATGTCGCGGACCCACCGGGTCCGGCCCGACCGGCCTGGCTCGCGCGGTCTGCGATGATCGGCGCCGGCCTGATGATCACCGCAACGGCCACAGGCCCACTTCTCGGCGGCGTGCTTCTCGTCTGCTTCGTGGGGTTCCACCTCTGGTCGGCGCACCGCCGCCGTTGACCGGGGGGCGCCGGCCCGCGCGGAGCGGGTGGGTCGGTACGGCCCGCTCGGAGGTCGCGTTCGTCGACGGCGGTGGGGTCGACGAGCCGTGGGAGCGACTCGGCGGTGACGTCGGGGAAGGGCCTCCGCGCGGACACGGTCAGCCTCGCGCCGAATCGATCCGCCGGCGGTCGCGCTTCGTCGGCCGGCCCGAGCGGTCGGCGCCGGGCGGGCGGGAGAGGCGGTCCTCGGCGGCCTGGCGCGCTCGGGCGGCGAGGCTGTCGGCGGTCTCCTCGTAGAGCAGGGCGGCCTCGGTCGCCGGTCCGCGCCGCTCGCTCGTCGCGCGGACGACGACCACCCGCCGGACCCGTTCGACGGTGATCTCGAGCCGATCGCCGGGCCCGACCTCCCTGCTCGGCTTCGCCCGGCCGCCGTTGACCTGCACCCGGCCGGCCTTGATCGCGTCGACGGCCAGTGACCGGCTCTTGAAGAAGCGAGCGGCCCACAGCCAGCGGTCGACGCGGACGCGGGCGGCCGCCGGATCGGGCGGGTTCGGGTCGTTCATCTACTGCACGAACCGGTAGCCGATTCCCGGGTCGGTCGCGATGTACCGGGACCCGCCGGCGGGATCGAGCTTGCGGCGCAGGTTGGCGATGTGCGTGCGGAGCGTCTGCGTGTCGTCGGAATACGCGGGGCCCCAGACGTCGACGAGGAGCATCCGGTGGGTCAACAGCCGGCCGCGGTTGCGGACGAACGCCCGCAGCAGGTCGTACTCGATCGGCGTCAGGTGGAGCGGCTCGCCGTCGCGCTGGACGGCCCGGGCGGACAGATCGATGCGCAGCCCGTCGACCTCGATGACCGGCTCGGCGCGTCCGGCGTCGGCTCGGCGCAGGGCGGCCCGCAGGCGGGCGACGAGCTCGCGGGAGCTGAACGGCTTGACCATGTAGTCGTCGGCCCCGGCCTCGAGCGCCAGGACCTTCTGGTCCTCGTGGCCGACGGCCGAGAGCATCAGGATCGGCATCGTGCTCCATTCGCGGAGCTTGCGGCAGACCTCGATGCCATCGCCGTCGGGCAGCAGCAGGTCGAGGATCGCGGCGTCGGGCGGCCGGACGGACGCGACATCGAGCGCCTCACCGACGGTTGCCGCGACGATCGGGTCGAAGCCGGCCTCCCGCAGGACGACCCGCAGCGCCCTGAGGATCTGGGGCTCGTCGTCGCAGACGAGGATCCGCTCGTGACCGGTCACCCGGCCTCGATCCGACCGGCCGGCCGGGCCAGCTGATCGGGCTGCTCGTCGAGCGGGAGCTCGACGACGAACGTCGACCCCTGCCCGGGCAGCGACTCGGCCCAGATCCGGCCGCCGTTGGCGACGATGAAGCCCCGGGCGATCGCCAGGCCGAGGCCGGACCCGCTGTGGGAGCTGTGATCGTCCCGGCCGCGGTAGAAGGCCTCGAAGATCCGCTCGAGCTCCTCCCGCGGGAGGCCGGGGCCCCGATCGACGATGCGGATCACCAGCCGTCGGCCGACGGCCCGGGCCCGGACCGAGACGGGGTGACCGCCGCTGAACCGGGCGGCGTTCTCGAGCAGGTTGGCGAGGGCGCGCTCGATCTGGACGGCGTCGGCCCGGATCTGCGGCAGGCGGCGGTCGACCGAGAGCACGAAGCCGTCGCGGCCGCCGCGGAGATTGTCGAGCGCAACGTCGAGCAGCTCCTCGATCGAGCACCAGTCCCGCCG
>DATAUX010000002.1:0-4152 GCA_036268015.1 Solirubrobacteraceae bacterium
GCAGGACGTTGTCGGCCTCACGGAACGCCTCGAGGATCGAGGTCCGCCGCTCGACGACCGCCAGCAGCTTCTCGTTCGGGATCACGATCAACGTGTCGACGACCTCCCGCAGCCGGCGGATCCCCTCCTCGGCCTGACGCGCCCGCTGGGTCCCCTCGAACTCGAACGGCCGGGTCACGACACCAACCGTCAGCGCGCCGATCTCCTTCTTCGCGATCTCCGCGATCACCGGCGCCGCGCCGGTCCCCGTGCCGCCGCCCTCGCCCGCCGTGACGAAGACCATGTCGGCGCCCTTCAGCGCCTCCTTGATGTCGTCCCGCGACTCCGCCGCCGCCCCGAACCCCATCTCCGGGTTCGCACCCGCGCCAAGGCCCTTCGTCAGCTCGTTGCCGATGTTCAGCTTGATGTCCGCATCGCACATCGCCAGCGCCTGGGCGTCCGTGTTGGAAGCGATGAACTCGACGCCCCGCAGGCCGGCGTCGACCATGCGGCTGACGGCGTTCGTCCCGCCGCCGCCGACGCCGACGACCTTTATGACCGCTAGGTAGCTGCCGCTTTCCATTTTGTCCGTCCGAGCCTTGAGTTAGGGTAAAGGGTTGGGCCTTCCCACAGGCCCGCGAAATCCACGTTATGCAGGGATCCTGGGCGTTGTCAACCACTGCTCATTGTCGCAACATTCGTTGCAGATCCCCGAACCCTCGACCCGGACTGGAAATTCTAGCCGACTGGGCATTCAATCTCCGGTTGAGGTTGAGGGTTCGACGGACGCGTCGCTGGCGACCAGCGGCGCGCCTGCCGTCTCCGACTGGCCGTCCGTCGACGCCGGGCTCGTCGCCGGGTCGTCGATCCCCGCCGCCGGCCGATTCGGCAGGCGGACGTCGATGTACGACGCCCCGCGGGACTGCTGATCCCCGAGGACCCGGTCGGCGGCCGCCCACTTCGCGTGAAGTCGGGTCGTGTCGCCGAAGTACAGCTCCGGCCCGTTGCGCAGGTACACGGTCAGCCCGCCATCCGAGCTGAGCCCGACGCGGGCGATCACCTTGCGCATCGGCGTGGGCGCGATGTCCAGGATCTCGAGTGCCTCGAGGCTCGCCGGATCGGTGATCTCGTTCGTGCTCGAGACCGCGTCCCCCGGGACCGTCGGCAGCGTCTGCGCCAAGCTGCCCAACCCGTGGACGACCGTCCCGTCCGCCGCGATCCCGTCCCGCGTCTCGCCGACCACGAGCGCCGCGACCGGCAACTGCTCGATCACCTTGATGCTCAGCCCATGCGGGAACTCGGTGTGCACATCGAGGCTCTTGATCACCGTGTACGGCGCCACGGCCTCGTTCAGCGCGCCTACGTCGACGTGCGTCGTGGTCATGCCCTTCCCGGCCTGCTCGAGGCGCGTCCGGATCGACGGCTCGACCGACCCGCCGAGGCCGGTGACGGCGACCTTCTGGACCGCGAACAGCGGCGCGTCGCGCAGCATCAGCCATCCCCCGTACAGGGCACCCAACACCGCGAGGACACCCCCAAGCTTCAAAAGCTTCATCACGCCTGATCTTCGACCGAACGACCGAAACCCCTGCGCCGGCGAGCGCCGAGTACTGGACCGTCCAGTACTCGGCTCCACCCCGACGAGCCGATCCGCGACGCCCCACGGTCGGGTCGATCAGCGACCGGCCCCCTTCCAGGGGAAGTCGACCGGCCCGAGCGTCTGGACCTCCGGCTCGAGCTCGACCCCGAACACCTCGAAGACCAGCCGCCGGCCCTCAGCCATCAGGCCGACCACGTCAGCCGTGCTCGCCCCGCCGACGTTCTCGACGAAGTTCGCGTGCTTCGGCGAGAATCTTGCCGCCCCCACCCGCAGCCCGCCGGCCCCCGCCCGGGCCAGCAGCAATCCGGCCGTGTCGCTGCCCTCCGGGTTCTTGAACGTCGACCCGAACGTCCGGATCCCCTTCGGCTGGGCCGCGTGCCGGTGTGTCCGCATCTCCTCCAGCCGAGCCCGGACGTCCGAGCTCGGCGCCGCCTCGAGCCTCAGTAGCGCCCGGCCGACCACCTCGTCCGACCGGACATTCGACGCCCGGTATGAAAACGCCAACTCCGCCGCCGTCCGTCGCGACACCCCATCCGCCGTGTGGATCTCGACCCACTCGAGCACCCGACCCAGCGCCCCGCCGTATGCGTTCGCGTTCATCCGCACCGCCCCGCCGACCGTCCCCGGGATGTTCACGCCGAACTCGATCCCGCTCAGCCCGAGCGTCGCCGCCCGCGCCGCCACCGACGGCAGCCGGGCGCCCCCGCCGACGAGCAGGCCTTGATCGTCGACCGGCTCGATCCGCGCGAGCTCGCGGTCGAGCTTGACCACGAGCCCGTCGACCCCGTCGTCCGACACGAGCAGGTTCGATCCCGACCCGACCACGTTCAGACCCAGCTGCCGCGCCGCCGCCCACCCGAGCAGGTCGCCGAGCTCGGCCGGCGTCCCCGCCCGCGCGAAGAACTCCGCCCGGCCGCCCGTGCCGATCGTGGTCAGCCGGCCGAGCGGGAAGTCGGGGGTCGGCTCGACCATCAGGTCACCCGCCGTCAACCCGGGCGATCGGTCGCGTCCGTCCCGGCGACCAGCCGCCGACCCAGCCGGTCGATGTCGCCGGCCCCGATCACCAGACACAGATCCCCGTCGACGAGCAGGTCCCGCAGGACCCGCTCGGCCTCGTCGAACGTCGGCAGCCAGTAGACCGACCGGCCGGCCACCGGGTGATGGCTGTGACTCTGTTGTTCGCCATCACGCACTTCGTCGACCGTCGCCGCCGCGATCAGCCGCCCGCTGACACCCGGGAAGTCGACCGCCCGCTCCCGAGCCGGGTAGACCCCGACGACGACGACCACGTCCGCCCCGGCCAGCGCCGCCCCGAACTCCCGGGCCAGCTGCTCGGTCCGCGAGTACAGATGCGGCTGGAAGACCGCGACCACCCGCTTCGCACCGAGCGTCCTTGCCGCCGCCAGCGTTGCCGCGACCTCGGTCGGATGGTGGGCGTAGTCGTCGTAGACGACCGCGCCGCCAGCCGTCACGCCCAGACGCTCGAACCGGCGCGCCGCTCCCGTGAACCCCTCGAGCGCCCGGATCGCCTGATCCAGGTCGACTCCGACCAGCCGGCAGACCTCGAGCGCCGCCGCCGCGTTCAACGCGTTGTGCGCCCCCGGAACTCCCAGGCTGACCCATCGGCCGTGGAAATCGAACTCCGCCCGCCCACCGCTCACGACCGGCTCCCGCACGTCGTACGCCACGACCCGCCCGCGCCGATCGCTGTGATGGCTGTGACTTTGTTGTTCGCCATCACCTACTTGGTGACTTTGTTGTTCGCCATCACCTACTTGGTGATCGCTGTGACTTTGTTGTGCGCGATCACCTACTTGGTGATCGCTGTGATCGCTGTGACTTTGTTGTGCGCGATCACCTACTTGGTGACTTTGTTGTGCGCGATCACCTACTTGGTGACTTTGTTGTCCGCCATCACCCACCCGGCGCAGACCGACCAGCTCGGGTCGATCCCAGATCACCGCGTCTCGCGCGCCCGCGAGAAACTCCCGGTACACGCCGTCGAGCTCGAGCCGCGAGCCGAACTCCGCGTGATGGTCGAGCTCGACGCTCGTCAGCACACCGATCTCGACGTCCAGGGCGAGCATCGACCGGTCCGACTCGTCGGCCTCGACGACCAGCCAGTCACCCGTCCCCCACTCGCCGTTGCGACCCGTCTCCCGCAGCGTCCCCCCGATCAGGTAGCCCGGATCCAGGCCGCACCCGCGCAGGGCGGTCGCGATCATGCTGGCCGTCGTCGTCTTCCCGTGGGCCCCGGCCACCCCGATCGTCCGCCGCAGCCGGCTCAGCTCGCCCAGCAGGTCGGCCCGCCGGCGGACGACCAGGCCCCGGGCGACCGCGGCGACCAGCTCGACGTTGGCCGGGCCGATCGCGCTCGACCAGAACACCTCGACCTCGGATCCGGCCGGCACGTTGATCGGGTCATGGCCGATCCGCACGTCGACGACCCCGCCAGCCCGCAACGACTCGGCGAACGTCGAATCGGCCATGTCCGACCCGGTCACGCTCGCCCCGAGCGCGGCCGCCGCCGCCGCGTATGCGCTCATCCCGGCCCCGCCGATCCCGATCAGGTG
>DATAUX010000003.1:0-6823 GCA_036268015.1 Solirubrobacteraceae bacterium
ACGACACGAAGTTCTACTTCATGCTCGTCAAGGGAATTCTCGACCACGGCTGGTACCAGACGAACTCCAACCTCGGCGCCCCGTTCGGCCAGCAGCTCTACGACTTCCCCCAGGGCGCCGACAACCTGAACTTCCTGATGATCAAGGTCCTCGGCCTGTTCACGTCCAACTGGGCCCTGGTCACCAACCTCTTCTTCCTGCTCACGTTCCCACTGACCGGCCTGGCCGCCTATCACGGGTTCCGTCAGCTCGACGTCTCACCACCGGCCGCGACTGTCTGCTCGGTCCTCTTCGCCCTGCTCCCGTACCACTTCTACCGCCACGAGTCACAGGTCCTCCTGTCGGCCTACTACTCGGTTCCACTCACGTCGTACCTGTTCATCAGCCTCGTCGCCGGCAAGCCGGTGCTGCGGCCGTGGAAGCGTTCGGCGCTGACGCTCGCAACCTGTGTCGTGATCGGGTCGGCCGGCCTCTACTACGCCGGCTTCGCGCTCGTCCTGCTCCCGGCCGCGACGATCGTCGCCGTGATCGGCGGGCGCGGCAGGCGGGCGCTCGGGACCGGTCTCACCCTCTGCCTGGTGATCGGCGCGACGCTCGCCTTCAACCTCGCGCCGAGCATCATCTACGGCCACGACCACGGCCCGAACACGCAGATCGCCCGCACGCCGATCGAGAGCGAGCAGCTCGGCCTGCGGCTGTCGACACTCCTCCTGCCGGTCCAGGGCGACCGTCTGCCACTGCTGTCGAACCTCAGCATCAACTACGCGGCCGCGACGTCCCCCGGCTACTGCGAGGCGTGCAACGAGACGCTCGGGATCGTCGGCGACGGCGGCTTCCTCGCACTCTGCCTGGTCGGGCTCGCCGCATTGGTCGGCGTCGCCGGCGTCGCCGGCGCCGGGCGGATCGCCTGGGAGGCCCGCTTCCGGCCGGCGGCCCTCGGGATCGCCGTGGCCTTCGGGATCGGGACGATCGGCGGCGTCTCGGCCCTGATCGCGTACTTCGTGACACCGGATCTCCGCGGCTGGAACCGCCTGTCCCTGTTCATCGCGTTCTTCTCGTTCCTCGCCGTCGGCATGCTCCTCGACGGAGCCGGCCGACGTCTGCGCCGACGGGCCGCCAGCCGGTTCCCGGCGCGCCGGGCGACCGCCGTCTGGGCCATCCTGCTGATCGTCGTGCTCGGAATCGGCGCCGTCGACGAGACGTCCGACTTCTACCTCGTCGACTACTCGATCGCCGCCCGCGCCTACCAGTCCGACCAGTCCTTCGGAGCCCAGGTCGACGCGCAACTGCCCCGCGGATCGGACGTCTTCGAGCTGCCGTACGTCCCGTTCCCCGAGGGCTACCACGTCGCCGGCGTCCCGATCACGCCGTCCCAGGCGTTCACGACGAGCTACGAGATGCTCCGGCCCTACCTCAACACGACCGGCCTCAACTTCAGCCTCGCCGCGATCAAGGGCCGGCCGTCGGATTGGGAGTCGGCCCTCTCGGCCAAGCCCCTCAACCTCGCCGTCGCCGGAGCCGCGGCGGCCGGCTTCAGCGGGATCTACGTCGACCCGCGCGGCTACGGGACCGGCGCGCCCCGCGTCGGCGCCTGGCTGCGCCAGCTGCTCGGCGTCGCCCCGATCGTCTCGAGGCTCGGCAACGCCTGGTTCTACGACCTGCGGCCGTACGCCCGCGCGCTCGACGCGTCGGCACCCCCGGCCGCGATCGCCGGCCTGCGCCACGCGACCCTCTACCCGCTCCAGGTGGCCTGCGGTTCGGGGCCGGCCGAGCTCGACCTGACGAACCCCGGGCCGACGGCGGTCCAGGCTTCGCTTTCGGCGACCGTCGCCGACGGAACGCCCGGAAGCCAGCCAGTCGTGATCACCTTCCCGGGCGGCGCGGCCGAGCGGCGGACGATCTACGCCGCCACGCCGACGCTTCTCCAGCGACGGCTGGTCGTCCCGCCCGGCACGAGTGTCGTGACCTTCTCGACGGTTGCCGGCCCGGCCGTCCCGTCGGTGCCGGCCGCCGGCCTCGTGATCTCCGACGCGACCCTGACCGACGCGGCCTTCGCGCCGTTCCGCCGGTTTCGGACGCCCGCCGGCCGACTGGCACCCCAGGCCGGCCTGATCGCGCCGAGCTGCGCCGTCCAGTCGGAGGCGGCGTCGCCGTCGCCGACGATGTCGCCTACTGGCCGCGGATCTCGGCGATCGTCTCCAGCGTGAGGTCGACCGCCCGGCCGACGGCCCCGCGGACCGTGTCGCTCAGGCCGATCGCCATGTCGTTGACATGCTCGACGACCAGCTCGGGCTCGCACGCGAGGACGAGGACCTTCGACGGGAGCTCGCCGCTGACCTGCTTGACGAACCGCAGGACCGAAGTCGGGTCCATCGCGTGGACGTCGAACGACCCGCCGGCGGCGATCGCCGCGTCGATCTCGGCCTCGTCCGGCTCGATCACATACAGCGTGCCCGGCGGGTGCCCCTGCCGGCTGATGTCGATCAGGATCAGCGCGTCGTAGCCGGCCATCACCTCGTACGCGAGGTTCAACCCGCCCGTCCCGAAGTCGGTCACCGTCACACCGTCGGCCAGCTCCCGCTCGAGCAGCCGCTTGGCGACCGCCGGCCCGAACCCGTCGTCCTGGAGCCAGTCGTTGCCGACCGCGGCCACGAGGATCCGCTTCGTCGCGGTCGGCGTTGTCTCGGTCATGGAACCTCCAGCTCGTGATGCGCGGAAAACCAAGGGGACCGTCGGCCCCGTCCAGAATCTACACTGAGCACCTGTGCCGACCTTCTGCCGCCACGGCGGCCTGATCGAACAGTGTCCGATCTGTCGGTCGACGATCCTGTCGACCCCGACCGGGCCCGCGCGGACCACCGGCGGCCCGGCTTCCCGGCCGCGGAAGGCGGCCGGACCGGCCAAGCGGGCCGCCCGCGGCGGCCTACGCGTCCGCCAGGAGGTCCGCGCGGCCGACGACGGCTATCGCTGCCTGCTCGTCCCCGGCCTGCGTGCCGAGGTCGAGGCCCTTCACCTGGCCCGCGAGCTCGGCTTCGCCACCGGCCGGATCGCCCTGCTCGGCAGCGACCCGCCCGGCCTCTACGGTGAAGTCGGAGCCGACCCGGACGTCGAGGAGGCGACCTGGCTGGCCTTTCAGATCGTGATGTTCTCGCCGGTCGAGACCGACGATCCGTTCGCCGCGATCCGGGCGGCCCGGACGACTTGGGCAAGCGGCGACGATCCACAGATCGCGTCGGTCGCCCGCGGCCCCCGCAGCCCGCTCGACCCCATCCGCGGGCCGGCCACGTTCGCGGCCTATCGCCGGTGGGCGGCTGCGGCCGGATCCCAGCGGGCGGCATTCACCGGTGATTCTGGATGGAGCCCGCACTGGCGCTTCGAGCGCATCTTCGAGCGCCTGTCCCTCCCCGGACTCGGCCGCCAGGGCCGCTATGACCTGCTCGTCACGCTCGGCTCGATCGGCCTCTACGAGCTCAGCGCGCCCGGCCTCCTGCTGACCGACGACGACACGACGTCGCGAACGGCGAAGCGCGTCTTCGCGATCGGCGACCGGCTGACCCTCGAACGGCGGGCCACCGCCCTGGTCGACGAGGCCGGCGTCCTGCCCGAGGCACTGGACCTCGCCCTGACCAACTGGCAGGGCACCAGGCCGATCACGCTCGGCGTGCCGCCGACGACGCTCGACGAAGCCGCCGAGGCCCGCGCGCGCGCCGCGCTCGGCCTGTGACCTAAGGCTCAAGTCAAGGCTGAGCCTTCGCCACGGTCAGCTGAGGATCATCCGCTCGTCGAGGTGGGCGCCGACCTTCCGCTTGACCCGCTGGAGCGCGTTGTCGACGGTCTTCGTGTCACAGTCCAGCCGCTCGCCGATCTGCTCGTAGGAATACCCGTCGAGGTAGAGCGACAGGACGTTCGACTCGAGATCGGAGAGCGCCGTCGACAGACAGGTGACCAGGGACCGCAGCTCCTCTGACGAGACCGCCTGGCTCGCCGGATCCTGGACCGCCGGCCCGGCGATCAGCTCGTCGAAGGTCGGCGCGTCGTCGTCGAACCCGCCGGCCGGCGCCGAGAACGAGACGTAGTGGTTCAGCGGGCTGTGCTTGTTGCGGGTGGCCGTCTTCACGGCCGTGATGATCTGCCTGGTAATGCAAAGCTCGGCGAAGTTCCGGAAGCTCGACTCACGGTCGTCGCGGAAGTCCCGGACCGCCTTGTAGAGGCCGACCAGGCCCTCCTGGAGGAGGTCGTCGCTGTCGCCGCCGGCGAGGAAGTACGACGACGCCTTGAGACGAACGAAGCCGTGGTACCGCTTCACGATCTGGTTGTAGGCGACCGGGTCGCCCTGCTTGGCCAGCGCGATCAGGTAGCCATCGTCAACCCGTACCTGGGGGTGCGGGCGGGAGGTCTGTGGGGCCACGAGCGGTTCCTTTCTTGCCCGAAAGTGCTCAGGCAGGATTGCTCAGTGGCGCACTCCTCCCCTGGCGCCAGCTGCAGATGACAGCATCAGGGTCAACTCGAGGGTTGCACCGATGCGAGACGGACTCTACGGACTTTCAGGTTTCCGTGTCAAGCCCGGCTCGCTGCTGCAAGACCTCGTACAGCAGGGCGGCGGCCGCCGCGCTCGCGTTCAGCGAGCCGATCTTGCCCATCAGCGGCAGGCTGACGAGGTCGTCGCACCGCTCGGCGACCAGTCGGCGCAGGCCGCGACCCTCGCTCCCGAGGACGAGCACGACCCCACCCGAATAGTCCGGCGCGTCGTAGGCGACCCCGCCGCCGGACGCCGCCCCATGGCACCAGCAGCCGACCTGCTGGGCCCGCTCGAGGAAGGCGACCATGTTCCGGACGCGGGCGATCCGCAGGTGCTCGACCGCGCCGGCCGACGCCTTGCAGACGGCCGGCGAGATCTCGGCCGCCCGGCGCTCGCAGATCACGACGCCGCTCGCCCCGGCGCACTCGGCCGTCCGGACGATCGCCCCCAGGTTGTGGGGATCCTGGAGCTCGTCGAGCGCGACGATCAGCGGCTCGGGTCCGGCGAGGATCTCCTCGGCACCGGCATACGGGTATGGCCCGGCGTCCGCGCAGACGCCCTGATGGTCGCCCGACCCGCACGCCCGCTCGATCTGGTCGGGGCTGGCCAGCTCGATCGGCACGGCCCGCAGCCACGGCTCGCGGGAGACCGAGTCGGTCGCCACCACATGCGTCACGGCGTGACGCCGCCGGCCGCGGAGGAGCTCACGAACCGGATTCCTCCCGTAGACGATCACGCGTCCCTCGCCACGAGCTCGAAGCCGTCGCCGGCGTCGCGGACCGACCAGCCGAGCTCCTCGATCGCCGTCCGCAGCCGGTCGGCCGCCGCGAAGTCGCGGGCCAACCGCGCCGCCTGACGATCCGCGGCCAGCCCGACGACCGCGTCGGGAGCCTGGCGGCTGGCGTCGTCGACCAGATTCGCGAGCCCGAGAACGTCGAGCATCTCCCGGAGGTCGTCGGATCCTGCGGCAGTCGCCTCGGCCCGGCGATTGGCCTCGCGCACCCAGTCGTAGACCGCGGCGAGCGCCGCCGGCGTGTTGAAGTCGTCGGCCAGGGCCGCGAAGAAACGCTCCCGGAGCGGGCTCATGTCCGCGGGCGACGGGCCCAGGACCAGACGGCGTGCGACGCCGCGAATACGCGCGACGCTGGACGTCGCCTGGGCGAGCTCCGGCCGGCCGAAGGCGATCGGCTGGCGGTAGTGGCCGCTCGAGAGGTAGATCAGGACGGCGTCCCGGCCGTACTCGTCGAGTACGTCGTGGAGGGCTGCGACGTTGCCCACCGACTTGCCCATCTTCGCGGTGCCCAGCTCGAGCATCCCGTTGTGCATCCAGATCTGCGCGAGCTCGGCCCCCCGGGCACAGCGGGTCTGGGCGGCCTCGTTCTCGTGGTGGGGAAACGCCAGGTCGACGCCACCGCCGTGGATCTCGAAGCCGACCCCCAGCAGGGACTCGGCCATCGCCGAGCACTCGATGTGCCAGCCCGGCCGGCCCCGGCCCCACGGCGAATCCCAGGCGACATCCTCGCCCGGCTTCTGGGCCTTCCAGAGCGCGAAGTCGAGCGCGTCGGTCTTGCGGGCCGACCCGTCGACGTCCTCGCCCTGGTCCATCTGGTCGACGTCCCGGCCGGACAGGCCGCCGTACGACGGATCCGACCGAACCCGGAAGTACACGTCCCCGCCGGCCTCGTACGCGTGGCCTCGCTCGATCAGGGCTTCGATCTCGTCGACGATCGCCGGAATCGACTCGCTCGCCAGCGGCTCCGCGTCCGGCCGGCCGAGGCCGAGCCGGTCGGTGTCGGCGATGTAGTGGCCGGCCATCTCCGCCGCCAGGGCCGCGCTGTCGCCGCCGGCCGCCGCCGCGTAGATCTTGTCGTTGACGTCGGTGATGTTGCAGACCAACCTGACATCCAGACCAGTCCGCCGGAGAAACCTGGCGAGCTGGGCGAAGACGACGAACGGCCGGGCGTTGCCGATGTGGACCCGCGAGTAGACCGTCGGCCCGCAGACATACATCCCGACGGTCCGGCCGTCCCGCGGACGGAGCGGCTTCCTTGCGCCTGTGAGGGTGTCATAGAGGCTGATCTCCACCACGGCCAACGATAGTCGGCCCGGCCGCCCGTCCTCCGGCTCGTTCGGTCAGGCCGTCTCGATCGTCGCGACGGCCAGCGCGGCCGCGCCCTCGCCCCTGCCGACGAAGCCGACCAGCTCACCGGTCGTCGCCTTGACGTTGACCTCGCCGTCCTGCACGCCGAGGGCCGCGGCCAGGCGGACCTCCATCGCCCGCCGGTGCGGAGCCAGCTTCGGCCG
>DATAUX010000004.1:0-6352 GCA_036268015.1 Solirubrobacteraceae bacterium
ACGTAAGCGCGTGCTCCTCCCGGGCCGACTGGCGGACCGACACCCGCAGGCTCCGCCGCAGCAGCCGCCGACCCAGCCGCCGCCGTCCACCCAACGTCTCGACCAGGCCGAGCTCCCGCAGCGCCTGCGGCAGGTTCGTCCGCCGCCGCCGCGCCTCCCGCAGTCCCCGCCGACCCGCCCGCCGCGCCTCCCGCGTCCGGCTCGCGTCGGCCGGCTCGTCGCGCGTCGCGTCCGCCTCGATCGCCTGCCGCAGGGCACTCACCAGCCAGACCGCCGACGACGCCCGCGTCTCGGCGGCCGCCATGCGGATGTCCGGCTCGTCGACGCCCGTCCGACCGTCGCCTGCTCGCCCGCCCTTCGCCCCCCGACCGTCGCCCGCCCGCGACAGCACGTCGGCCGCGGCCGACGCCCGCACCGACCCGAGCAGCTCCAGCCCCCTTGCCTCACGCTCGACCTCGAACTCGATCGTCTCGCCCGCCGCCGGTCGCACCAGGCCGCCGCCGTCGGCCCCGTCCGCCGCCTTCAGCCACAGTCCCCGCGCCGCCCACCCCAGCTCCGGCCGGTCGGACCCGGCTGCCCGGGCACCCAGTTCGGCCGCCGTCGCCCGCGCATCCTCGAGCCTGCCCAGCCGGTACTCGCAGTATCCCCGCCCGAGCACCGCCCGATCCCTGCCCGCCGCCGCCTCCGCCGACCGATCCTGGTCAGAAACACCACCTCCGCCGCCCAGCAGGATCGCTGCCTCGCCGAACCTGGCCGCCGCCGACCGCGGGTTGCCGGCCGCGTACAGCAGCTCGCCCTCCATCGTCAGCGCCCCGCCCGTCAGCCGGTCGTCCCCCAGCGCCTCGGCCTCGGCCAGCGCCCGACGGGCGATCGTCGACGCCGCCAGCCGCAGCCGCGCGTCGCACAGCAGGCGGGCGTACGCCGACAGGCCCTCGACCAGGACCTGACCCGGCCGCTGCGACTCGGCCAACCGCAGCCCCCGCAGCTGCGCCCACCACCCGGCCAGCCGCCGGTCCGCCTGCGCGTACAGGCCCGCGAGGAGGTTGTAGACCGCCGCCTGCCGTTCGATCTGCTGGCCCCGCGGACGGCGCCGGAGCGTCCGGAACGCCCGCGACAGGATCTCGCAGACGATGGCCGCCACCAACGCCGGACCACGACTCGCGATCCGCCCGCCCAGGTCTGCGACCGCCGCCTCCGCCGCCCCGATCGCCGCCTTCGGGTCCCCCCGAGCCGCCTCGATTCCAGCCAGCGTCGCCGTGATCGCCGCCCGCCGGCCCGGCTCCCGCGCGATCCGTGCCGCCTCGCCCAGCTGTTCGGCCGCCAGGTCCGCCCGCCCCCGAGCCAGCTGGGTCGCGGCCAGCCCCTCCGCGATCTCGAGCTCCAGCTCCGGCGCCCCGTCCGCCGCGTACCGGTGCGCCTCCCCGAAGTACCGCTCGCCGACGTCGTCGGCCCCCCGCCCGACCGCCGCCCGTCCGGCCGCCAGCGCCCGCCGCGTCGCCCGCTCCGGGTCACCCGACGAGATCGCCTGATCGGCGATCTCGTAGACGTGGTCGCCCGCGATCGCCGCCAGCGCATCGACCGCTCGCCCGTGCAGCCGCCGCCGCTCACCCACAGACAGCGAGTCGACCGCCGCCCGGTGGAGCTCGTCACTCGTGAAGACCACTGTCTGCCGGCCGTCCCCGCCTCGCGCGATCGCCCCCCGGCGCTCCGCGTCGGCCACCGTCAGGTTCCGCCACGTGTCGCCCCGCCCGAGGATCGCCCCCGCGACCACCGGATCGAACTCCCGGCCGACCACGGCCGCCCCGCACAGCAGCTTGCGGACGTCCTCCGGCAGCTGGTCGAACCCGACCGCCGGCCCCACCGGCCACCCCGGCCGGCCGAGCCTGATCCGCCGCACCGCGGCCAGCTCCCGCAGCGGGTGGTCGGCTCCGACCAGCTCCGGACGGTACGCCGCGACCAGCACGGCATGACGGGCCGCCCCGCCGGCCCCGCCCGCGCCCGCATCGGTGGACCACGTCGTGATCAGGTCGACCGTCGCCTGGTCTGCCCACTGGCAGTCGTCGATCACGATCACCGCCGGCCGGCCCTCCGACCCGACGGCCGCCAGCGTCTCGCCCAGCGTCCGCGCCCGCGACCACCGTCCGGCCGGCGCCGACCCCGACTGCCAGTGCCCGGCCAGGGTCGCCGACAGGACCGGCAGCAGCCGGCAGACGGCCGCCCGCCCGGCCGCGTCCCCGACCCCCAGCAGTCGACTCGCGCATGCCGGGTCGACCCGCGCCTGGCGCTCGACGATGTCCGGCATTCCCTCGAGCCCCGCCGCCGGCGCGAACGGCCGCTCGCCGACCCGACCCCGCAGCACGATCGCCCCGTCCGCCGCCGCCCGCTCCGCCAGCGCGTCCAGCAGGCTCGTCTTCCCCCGGCCCGCCGTCCCCTCGACGAGGACCGTCCCACCCAGGCCGGCCGACGCCCGGTCCACCGCGTCGACCAGCACCCCGAGCTCGTGCTCCCGGTCCCGTCCGCCGGCCGGCTGCCCGACGGCCGCCGTCGCCCCCCGTCCCGTGGACCGCTCCGCACCCGCCGCCGACCGGTCGCCCCCGCCCGCCCCCGCGATCGCAGCCAGCGCCTCGCTCGCCCCGGCCGGCCGCCGCGCCGGCTCGATCTCGAGCATCCGCAGGATCTCCGCCTCGACGCCCGCCGGCAGGTCCGCGTGGTCGGACCGCAGCCCACTCGGTGGATCGGTCAGCCGCCGGCGCAGCAGCTCGCCCTCGGTCGCCCCCGAGTGGACCGGTCGACCCGTCAGGCACTCGTGCAGGATCAGCCCGACCGAGTACACGTCGGCCCGCCGGTCGACCGGTCGATCGAGACCCCCGACCCGCTCCGGCGCGCAGTACGCAACGTCCAGCGGGCTCTCACCGCCCGCGAGGCAGTCCCGCAGGATCGCGCTCGCAAAGCCGATCAGCGTCGCCGACCGGACCCGCCCGTCCGGGTTGACGATCACGTTCGACGGACGGATCTCCAGCCGCTCGAGCCCGTGCTCGTGCGCGCTCGCCACCGCCCGCAGCAGATCCCGGCCGACATCCAGCGTCGGTCCGACGCCCAGCCCGTCCGGCCCCAGCCGCTCGTCGAGCGGCACGCCGTGGACGAACGGCGTCACGACGACGAACCATCCCCCGTCCCGCCCCGCGTACAGCGGTCCCGCCATCGAGCTCCCCGACGCCCCGCGAAGCTCTCTCACCCGGCTCTCCACCCTCGCCTGCTCGTCGTCGGACACGAGCTCGCCCTGCACGATCCGGATCACGACGCTCCCCGCGCTCGCGTCGTCCCGGCCGAGCAGCGTCCGCCGGCCGAGCGGCCGGAGCACCTCGAACCGTCCGCTCAGGATCGTGCCTCGCGCCGGCGGCGCGGCTGGCGATCCGGGCTTGGCGGCGGCGGTGTCGGGCTGCATCTGCGGTCCTTCGGGGTGGTCGTGGCCGGGTCGGCGATCGCACACGGCGGTCCCCGGGGCGATCCGTCGCCACTGTCTGGGCATCGGCACGCCGGCCGTCCCGCCTGAGCACTCGCCCGGCCGGACGGGTGACCGGTTCGGCGGGCGGGGTGGCCGGGGAGCCGGGCCGGGCCGGGGACCGGGGAGCCGGGCGGGGTGACGGGGGAGCCGGGCGGGGTGACGGGGGAGCCGAGCCGGGCTCTGTCGGCGGGTTCGGGGGTTCCTGCATCCGGGTTCGGGGGTTCGGGGGTTCGGGGGTTCGGGGGTTCGTCGGTCCGGGTTCGGGGGTTCCTGGGTCCGGGTTCGGGGCGGACGGGCGCAGGCGTTGGTTGCCTTGTTTCGGCGTTTTGGTACGAAACACGACAAAAATGTCGTGTTTCGTGCAATTTCGGTGAACAGGACGACTCGTCGCCCAGGTGGTCGGCTGTTCGGTGCGGCCGGCGGGCCGGATACGTGAATTCCGCCCGACGTCCGGCCGTACTCGGAAAATGCGCATGTCGGGGAGCGGTGGGTCTAGGATGGCCGGGTGCCGCTGCCGCCGGAGACGAAGACCGTGTCGGATGTGATCGCCGAGATGACGGCTCTCGGCGAGTCGATCGTCGCCGAGCACGGACCGGTCGACGGGGTTGCCTGCTTCAACCACCTGTACCTGTCGGTGACCGAGGCCGTCGACAATGCGCTCGGCGGCAACGTCTTCGCCCTGCCGGACGCGATGCACCGGCTCGACGTGATCTTCGCCCAGCTCTACTTCGACGCGATCGCCGACCTCGCCGGCCGGACGCCCGTGCCCCACTGCTGGGACGCGCTCTTCCGGGTCCGGGACCATGCGGGGATCGCGTCGCTCCAGTTCGTCCTCGGCGGGATGAACGCCCACATCGACCACGACCTCGCCTGCGCCCTCGTCAGTCAGTGGGAGGAGGCCGGCACCCGGCCGCACCGCGACAGCGACGCCCACCGGGACTTCACCAAGGTCAACGCGATCCTCCACAGCCGGCTGGACATCGAGAAGGCCGAGCTGTGCAAGGGGCTGCTCAAGGAGATCGACAAGCGAACCGGGCCGATCGACGACAAGGTCGCGATGCTCGGGATCGAAGCGACCCGCGAGAACGCGTGGATCCGGGCCGAGCGTCTCTGGGACGTCCGGCACATCGGTCCCGTCAGCAAGGGGATGCTCGAGGTCCTCGACCTCCAGGCGGCCGTTCTCGGCAGGGCCCTGCTCGAGCCGATCGTCTGAGCGCCGGGCCGGGCCGGGCCTGGCGGGCGCCCGTCGAGGCAGGTGCCGGGATGCAACGGCCGAGACCGCGAGCGCGGGCCGTAGGCCGGCGAAAACGCCGTAAGCCGTCCGCGGCCTCGTCTACGGTCCGCTCATGCTGATCCGCGAGTTCACGGCCGGCCTCGAGATCGATCAGGTGCTGCTCGTTCGCGGCGCCGAGACCCGGACCAGGCGCGACGGCGGCGAGTTCCTCAAGCTGACGCTCGGCGATCGCACCGGTCAGGTCGCGGCCGTCGTCTGGGACGACGTTCCCGGTGCGACCGCGGTCGCCCGGCCGGGCGAGCCGGTCCGGGTGATCGGTCTGGTTCGCGACGACCCGCGGCACGGGCCCGAGCTCGAGGTCCGCGGCGTGCTGCCGGCCGCGGCCGGCAGCTTTTCGCTCGACGACCTCGTCGACGGCCCGGCCCGCGAGGTCGGACAGATGGAGGCGGCCCTCGCCGATCTGCTCGCGACGATCCGCAATCCCCACCTCGCCGGCCTGCTCGACCGGTTCTTCGGCCAGGGCACGGAGATCTGGGCGGCCTACCGGCTGGCCCCGGCGGCGAAGTACTACCACCAGGCCTATCGTCACGGCCTGCTCGAGCACAGCCTGACCGTCGCCGAGGCGGTCAGCGCCGTCTCGGCGACATTCCCCGGCCTCGACCGCGACCTCGCGGTGACCGGCGCCCTGCTCCACGACATCGGCAAGCTCGACGCGTATCAGACCGACGGCCACGCGATCGCGATGTCCGACGACGGCCGCCTCCACGGCGAGATCCCGCTCGGCTACTACCGGGTCCGCCGGGCGATCGAGGACCTCGACGGGTTCCCGGGTCCCCTGGCCCAGGCTCTGCTCCACATCATCCTCTCCCACCACGGGACGCTCGAGCACGGGTCGCCGGTCGTCCCGTGCACCCGGGAGGCGACGCTCGTCCACATGATCGACAATCTCGGCGGTCGGCTGGGCAGCTTCGATCGGATCGAGAAGCAGCTCGCCGGGGATCAGAGCTGGTCGTCGTTCGACCGCGCGCTCGGGTCCGGCGCGTTCTTCGGACCGCGCGAGGCCGGCGCCGAGGCTCCGGCGGACGGGCAGCGCCAAGCGGCCTGAGGACGGCTGGCCCCGGGCCGGAGCTGGTGCGCGGACCGGGTCTGCGGGGGCTCTGACCGGGCTCGAGCCGCTCGCCACGCGCGGCGATCGGCCGATCGCCGGGGCGGTCGACTTGTTCGACGAGCTTGTCGGCGGCTTGTGCGGGGCGGGGTCGCGCCGGACGGGCCGTGCGAGTGTCGCCGCCTCGGCGGCATGGTAGGACGAGGCCGCCTTGACCGTCCGCTGGTGCGGGGTTGGTCTTCGTCGCGCCGGTCGTCCCGGCCAGGCCAGACGCCGCGTGGAGTCGGCCCGAGCCCGTACGCCCCTGTACTCGGGAGACTTGCTTCTCGGTACTGGACCGTCCAGTACCCGGGTCTCGCAAGAGACTCGGGACCGGCCTCCGGCCCGGTCGGCGACGGCAAATGACGGTCTCGGGTCGCCCGGCCGGCCGGCCCGCCGCCGCGAGTTCTCCCAAATACGGTGCGCATCGATCGAGCTCGACGGTGGGGCGGTCTATCGTAGGCCGCCG
>DATAUX010000005.1:0-12561 GCA_036268015.1 Solirubrobacteraceae bacterium
GACGCGAATACGAAGCCGCGCGATGCTCAAGCTCGACGCGTTCCTCGTCGCTCAACATGATCTGGTACCGGCTGCGACCCGCCATCGCTACCAAGATTCGCCGCGCTTGTCATAACTCCTTCAAGCCCAAACCAAACCAAAACTCCGGCGGGCAGCACTAAGTGTCGCGGACCCCAGACGTGATGCGACCACGGCGCGGTCCGCACGCTGCCCGCTCGCGAGGTCGTGACGCCGAGCATCTAGCCGCTGCGGAGGCGTTGGCTCTCGGAGTCCCAGGTCACGCCGGGCAGGGCGGTGAGCAAGGGACCCAAAGCCGAGTTGAAGCGGTCGTTGTTGCTCTCGGCGAGCTCAGACACGAGCAGCTCCTGGCCGCTCGCGAGCGCGTTGAGCCGCAGCCGGATGAGCCTGACCGGGATGCGCGCATCGGTCCCCGATCCTCGCCGCACGACGGCGTGCTCGGGCTCGAGTGCGACGAGCGTCGCCTCGGCGCGATGCAGCGGCGGGAGCGCATAACCGGCGGGGCGACCATCCAAGAGCCGAGCAAGGTGCTCGCGGATCTCCTCGTGGCTCACCGCGTCGGCCGCCAGCCTCGCCAGCGACCCGGCTGCGGGCAGCGTATGGCCGGCGCGGCGAAACGCATCGACGCGCTCACGCGCGAGCTGCTGGGAGCGGGCGTTGAAGAGGTCGTGATACGGCTTCGTGTCGTCGGCGACCAGCCACTCCAGCGTCAGGTCTACGCGACCGGCTTGGAGCAGGATGTCGAGCCCGTCGGTGTGTCGTCGGATCGTGTCTGAGACGACCTTCACCGGTTCTCGCTCGCCATCGCGGGCGGCGTTGATCGCGACGAGCAGCCGGGTCGGGTAGTAGCGGGCGCCGTCTGCTCGTGGGAGATCGGCGGCCACTGTGTCGTCGTAGATCTGTTGGAGGTCGTCGATGAGGTGGGCCTTGTGGGCAGCCCGGTCGGGGACCGGGTCGCGCTGGCTGAGGTTGCGCTCTGCGCTGATCAGCTGCGCTCGGATGCGCTGCTGGCGCTTGCGGACCTCGAGCCACTCGCGCCAGATCGCCGATCCCTCGATCACATCGAGCGCGAGAGCGTGGCGGGTGAGGTGGTCCAGCCGGTCATGGTGGGCCGCGATTAGCGGGTCGCCCGTGGGTAGCCTGATGACCTCGAACTGCTCGTCGTTGGTGAGCAGCCCGCCACCGGTCAAGTTCCCCGAGCCCGCAATCACGATCGTCTCTTCCGCGTGTCCGACGAGCCACAGCTTGGGATGAAAGGCGCTGGCGTGGCGCCCGATCACGATCGACACGTCGGCGCCGAGCTCGCGCAGGGCGAGCAGCGCCTCGGGCTCGGTCACGTCTTGCGCTCGCGCGGTGATCTCAACGGTCACGTCCTGAAAACCGCTCAGCAACTCGGCCAGTTCAGCCACTCCCGTGCGCGTCACGAACGCCACAGCGGCCCGGATCGCCGCCCCATCGCCCAGCGCGGCCCGGACCGCGCTGCGCCCATTCGGCAGTTCCTCGGATGGGACGAGCACGACCGAACACTCCCATACGCCCGCCCGGCATCACGGGCCTCGGATCAGCCACGAGCCCGCTTCGACAGGAAATCCCGACAGGAAGCCTGTTTTCGCGGTACGCTCCTGGAACGACGAAAGGCCCTGATTTACAGGGCCTTTCGAGAGTAGCGGGGGCAGGATTCGAACCTGCGACCTTCGGGTTATGAGCCCGACGAGCTACCAGACTGCTCCACCCCGCGGCGTCTGGTCACAGAGTAGCAACCTGACCTACCTCTCCACCGGTCGCCCCGACTGCCCGGCGCAAGATCACCGGCAATCCGGCCGCCGGCCGGCTCGACGCGCGAAGATGCCCGGTCATGGCGACCTCCCGTCGGCAGGGCCCCCAGAGCTCGGGCCGTTGACCACGTGCGGGTGGCCGTCCTCGACATCGGGTCGAACTCCACCCGCCTGCTGATCGCCGATGTCGATCCTGCCGGCCGGGTCGAACCGATCGACCGCCGCTCGGGCGTAACCCGACTCGCCGAGGGCGTCGACTCCGACGGCCTGCTCAAGCCCGCCGCGATCGACCGGGTCTGTGCCGTCCTCGACGACTACGCCGACCTGATCCGCTCGCGCCGGTGCGAGGCCGCCCGGGCCGTGATGACCAGCGCCGTCCGCGACGCAGCCAACGGGGCTGACTTCGTCCGTCTCGTCGCCGACCGGTACGCCGTCGACGCAAGGGCGATCACCGGCGACGACGAGGCCCGTCTGACCTTCCTCGGGGCGATGGCCGGCCGGGATCCTAACCCCGACCCGTCGAAGTCGACGCTCGTCGTCGACGTCGGCGGCGGGTCGACCGAGCTGGTCGTCGGGTCCGCCGAGAAGATCTCCTTCCACGTCTCCCTCCAGGCCGGCGTCGTCCGCCAGACCGAGCGCCACCTCCCCGTCGACCCGCCGGCGCCGAGCCAGCTCGACGCCCTCCGCCGCGACGTCCGCGGTCTGATCGAACGCCACGTCCCCCCGGCCGACCGCCGCCGGCCGACCCAGGCGATCGCCGTCGCCGGGACGGCGATCTCGTGCGCGGCGATCGACCAGGGACTCCGCGACTACGACTACGACCGGGTCCACGGCTACAGACTGGATCTGACGACCTGCCGGCTCCTGCTCGCCCGAGTCGCCGGAATCCCGCTCGCCGCCCGCAGCACGATCCGCGGCCTCCACCCCGACCGGGCGCCGACGATCATCGCCGGCATCGCGATCCTGATCGAGGTCCTCGAGTCGTTCGGCCTCCCCGGGTTCGAAGCCTCCGAGCACGACATCCTCCGTGGCGCAGCCCTCGAGCTCGCCGGGAGCCTGCCCGCCTGACTCCCGGCCGCCGGCCAGTCCGGGAAAATGTCCTCTCCCGAGAGGAGTCACCCGCCGTGCCGACGGTCCCCCAGTGGCTTACCCGCCTCGACGCCCGGCAGTTGGCGGCAATCTTCGCCGGCGGCAGCCTCGGCGCCCTCGCCCGCGTCGGCCTGGACCTCGAGTTTCCGGCCGCGGCCGGAACCTGGCCGTGGGCGACGTTCGCAATCAACGTCAGCGGCTCGTTCCTCCTCGCGTACTTCGCCACCCGGCTCCAGGATCGCCTGCCCCAGTCGACCTACCGCCGGCCCCTCCTCGGGACCGGTCTCTGCGGCACGTACACGACCTTCTCGACGATGCAGGTCGAGATCCTCAGGATGTTCGACCACGACCGGCCCGGCCTCGCCGCCGGATACGCGGCCGCGAGCATCGTTGCCGGCTTCCTCGCCGTCCTCCTCGCCACCGGCCTCGTCCGCCGCGTCCGGGTGCTTCGATGACGTTCTGGGTCTGGGCCGGCGTCGCTCTGCTCGGCGGGATCAGCGCGCTCGCCCGCTTCGGCGTCGACGCGGTCTTCGGCTCCCACGCCGGACGAGCCTTTCCGTACGGGACGCTGGCCGTCAACGCGAGCGCCTCATTCCTGCTCGGCCTGGTCACCGGCCTCGCGCTCACCGGTGACGCCCTGCTGCTCGCCGGAACCGCGACGATCGGCTCGTACTCGACCTTCTCGACCTGGATCCTCGAGACCCACCGCCTGGCCGAGGACGGCGAGACCGGCGCGGCCGCCGTCAACCTCGTCGTCAGCGTCGGTGTCGGCGTCGGCGCGGCCGCGATCGGCCGCCTGATCGGGACCGGCCTGTGACGGACGCCCTCAAGCTGACGACGTACTTCGGCGAGCGCGACAGGACCGACGGCCGGCTGCTGGCCGACGCACTGGTCGACGTCTACGCCGCCGACCGCGTCCGGGCCAGCCTGCTGCTCCGCGGGGCCGCCGGGTTCGGCCGGATCCACCACGTCCACACCGACCGGCTCCTCTCCCTCTCGAACGACCTCCCGGTCGTCTCGATCGCGATCGACACGACCGCGCGGATCGAGTCGACGCTCGACCGGGTCCTCGCGATCAAGCACCGGGGCCTGGTCACGCTCGAACGAGCGCGCCTCCACTACGGCGACGAGTTGCCGCCACGGTCTCCGTCCGTGCCGGCCGGACCCGAGACCAAGCTGACGGTCTTTCTCGGCCGACGCGACCGGACCAACCGGCGTCCGGCGTTCGTCGGCGTCTGCGACCTCCTCCACGAGCGCGGCATCGCCGGCGCGAGCGTCCTGCTCGGCGTCGACGGAACCAGGCACGGCCGGCGCCAGCGGGCCCGCTTCTTCCACGGCAACACCGACGTCCCGATGATCGTGATCGCCGTCGGCTCGTCGACCGCGATCACCGCGCTGCTCCCGGAGCTCGGCGGCCTCGTGGCCGATCGCCTGCTGATCGTCGAGGACGTTCGCGTCTGCAAGCGCGACGGCGTCCACCTCGCCGGTCCACACGTGCTCCCCGACACCGACGACGCCGGCCGTGCCGTCTGGCAGAAGCTGACGATCTACACGTCCGAGAGCGCGACCCACGACGGACGGACCCTCCACCTCGAGCTGATCAGGCGCCTCCGCCGGACCGACGCGGCCGGGGCGACGAGCGTCCGCGGAATCTGGGGCTACCACGGCGACCACGCCCCCCATGGCGACCGCATCGTCCAGCTCCGCCGGCGCGTCCCGGTCGTCACGACCCTCGTCGACACGCCCAGCCAGATCGCCCGGTCGTTCGAGATCGTCGACGACCTGACCAGCCGGACCGGCCTCGTGACCAGCGAGGCGATCCCGGCGATGCTGGCGATCAGCCGGGCCGGGCGGATCGGCAGTCTCGACCTGGCCGGCCCGCCCGCGCGGCCGGATCGAACCGGCCGCTGAGCTGCCGGATGGCTTCGGCCGCCTTGTCATGCCCGGGGTGGGATTCGAACCCACATGCCCGTAGGACAGCCGATTTTAAGTCAGCCGCGTCTACCGTTCCGCCACCCGGGCGCCGCAGCATTCTGTGCCAAATCCGGCGGTCGGCGCGTCGCCGGCCGGATCACCGCAACTTTTGCCGTTGCTACGGTGTCTACGGGGGGAAGCCGAAAGTAACCCCATGGAGGCCTCCGCACTAACCAAAACGCAGCTCTCCGGGCTGCGCGGGCCGTCACCGCTCCTGCGGTTGGCGCCCGACGAGCGCCTGATCGCGCTCGTCAGACGTGGGCAGACGGCCGCCTTCGAGGCGATCGTCGCCCGCTACCAGACACGCCTGCTCGCGTTCTGCCGCCACCTCCTCCCCTCCCGCGAGGACGCCGAGGATGTTCTCCAGGAGGTCTTCGCCGCCGCGTTCAACGCGATGGTCGCCGACCGTCGCGAGATCAACCTGCGGCCATGGCTCTACCGGATCGCCCGCAACCGCTGCCTCAACCACCTCCGCCGGCAGACGGCGATCGGCGTCGACTCGATGGACGTCCACTTCGCCGACGGCGGCGCCTCGACCGTCGAGAAGGTCGCCGGCCGCGAGAACTTCCGTCTCCTGATGTCCGACATCCGCCGGCTCCCGGAGACCCAGCGGACAGCTCTCCTCCTGCGCGAGATGGACGCCCTCTCGTACGAGCAGATCGCCGAGGCGATGGAGACGACGACGCCCGGCGTGAAGTCGCTCCTCGTTCGTGCGCGGATCTCCCTCGGCGAGGCCGCCGAGGCTCGCAAGCTGACGTGCGCCGAGGTTCGCCTCGAGCTCGGCGCGATCGCCGAGGGGATCAGCTCGGCCTCGCCGGCGATCCGCCGCCACGTCAAGGACTGCGACCGCTGCCACGCGTTCCGCGCCCACCTGCGGGCCAACAACCGGGCGATGGCCGCGATGCTTCCGATCGGCCCGCTGCTCCTCCTGAAGAAGTTCGCCCTCGCCAAGTTCGGCCTGTCGGTCAGTGCCGGCGGTGCGAGCGCGACCGCCGGGAGCGGCGGAGCAGCCGCCGCGAGCGGGGCGGCCGGCGCGACCGGCGCGGCCGGTGCCGCGGGCGTGGCCGGTGTCGCCAGCGCCGGCGCCGGCGGCAGCGCGGCCGGCGCGATCACGGCCGGCGCGCTCGCCACCAAGGCGGTCGCCGGTCTCGCGGCCGCAGCCCTCGTCACGGCCGGCGCCGTCGAGGTTCACCACCCGCGCCGGATCCGGCCGTCCAAGCCGGCCATCACCCAGCAGCAGATCGCCGCCGCGCCGGTACAGGTTTCCGCACCCCGCGTGGTCGTCTCCGCCGCGCAGCCGACGACGACCGAGACCGGCGACACCGGTGGGACGGAGGCCGGCCTCCCGACCGCGGCCGAGCTGGCCGCGGCAAAGGCCCGCCTCAAGACGACGATCGCCACGACCCCGGCGATCCCTATCGCGCCACCGGTCTCGCTGACGCCGGTCGTCGCCGCGCCGACCGGCCCGACGGGCGCGACGGCCCCGGCCGTCCCGACCACGACACAGCAGGTCTCGAGTGTCTCGGCGCTGCCGCCCCAGCCCGGCACCACGGGCGCCCAGGGACCGCCGGCGAGCGCCGTCCAGACGACCCCGACCGGCCAACCGATCCAGCCGGCCCAGGGAACGACTCCACCGGCAGCCCAGCCGACCCAGCCGACCCAGCCGGTGACCACGCAGCCGGTCACCTCGGCCGGCTCGCCACCGACCACCGCGCCGTCCATACCCTCGACCGGGACGACGGCGCCCGCCGAGCCGACCGTGCTCCAGGTTCCGACCGACTCCACGCCGGGCGCCGGCACGGCCGGTTCGGCCGCGTCGACCACCACCGAGATCCTCGGCGGCGCCGTCGTGACGACCCCGTCCCGACACTCCGTCCGACCCGGCTCACGCCGCGCCGGCTCGTCGTCGGCGTCGCGGACCGGCCACCAGCGCCGGTCAGGAACCGAAGCGGAAGCTCCGAAACGGACGCTCGAGCACGTCGGCCGAAGCCACCTGGTCAGGTGAATAGTCGAGCGACGCGCTCGGCCTGATGCCCATGTTCAGGATCACGCCGTTCGGCTGGCCGGTGAGCGTCGGCACGAGCAACACGATCCGTCCGTACATCAGCTGCCCGTCGAACCTCCCGCTGTAGGTCATCGTGTAGCCGGCGACCAGGTTGACTCGAGTCTTCGTCTCGCTCTGGAGCGAGAAGTCCCGAACGCGGCGGCCGAGCCCGGCGATGTAGTTCGTCGCGTACACCGGGAGCGACCCGCTCGTCTGGCCGGTGTCCGACCCGAGCTTCAGCGGGTCGACCTCGAACCACTCGCGCAGGCGCCCGGCCGACGTCCGGGCCTCGACCCGCATGTACGCGCCGGCGGGCGTCTTCACGGCATGGAGCGGCTCGGCGTAGTTGAGGCTGAACGAGACCGGCGGGCCGCTGTGGGCGAACACCGTGTTCCTGGTGCGGAGGATCTCGAACGCGACGGCCCCGGCCAGGACGACGACCGCAACCGCCAGGACAAGGCTGCGCAGTCCGACCGACGCGGTCCGCCACCGGGGGATCAACAGCTCGGAGAGCGTCGGCCCGTACTGGGGTTTGACGCTGGGTGCGCGCATCGGCGGTCCAGTCTAGGGCGGTGGGACCCGGCGGCCGCCCAGACCGACGATCGCCGTGCCGCCAGGCTCGCCGATCGGACGATTGAGCCGGACGGCGCAAACGCCGATTAGGCGGGTGAGGGACCCACCAGCGACACGATCGGGACGATGCGACCAAGCAATCACCCACATCAACCGGCCGTCCACTACGACTTCGCCCGCCATCGCCTCTGGATTCTCGGCCAGCGCTGCCACCACGGTGCGGTCGGAGCCATCCTCGCGGCGAGCGCCTGGGCCTGGATCGCGGCTGAGCCGGCCGTCGCCAGACCGCCGGACTCGACCCGACCGGCGCATTCCGCGTCGCCGGCGATCGTCCTCGCCGGCGCCGCCGGCGCCCTCATGGCCCACGACTGGAAGGACCACGCGCTCTGGTTCGAGCGGGGCGCCGGCACCCAGCCGTAGCCACGCCGCCCGAACTCGGGTACTGGACGGTCCAGTACTCGCCGCGTACCGGGCAGTACTCGCCCGGTACTGGACGGTCCAGTACCGGCGGCTACTCGCCGATCGAGAACATCGACTCGAGGTCGTGGCGCGAGAAGACCTCGAAGGCGACCATCGTCTGCGTCCGGGACACGCCGGCCAGCTGGACGATCCCGCCGGCGACGATGTCGGCTAGCTGCTCATGGCGGGCGACGCGGACGATCACGACGAAGTCCCACTCGCCGGTGACCGAGTACGCCTCGGCGACACCGTCCAGCTCGGCCAGCTCGCCGCCGAGCGTCGAGAGGGCGTTCCGATCGGCCTCGATCAGCACGACGGCATGGGTCATCAGGTCGGCTCCGCCGCGCCTGCCCCACCCGCCGCACCCGGGTCGGGCTCCGAGTCCTCGTCCGCCTCGGCGAGCGCGTGAGCCAGCTCGAACCCGACCGCCACGCCGACGAGCATCCCGATCTGGGTCTGCTCGGCGACCAGTGACGCGACGGCGGCCAGCCGGTCGCCGGGGTCGTCGGTGGCGGCCGCCTTGCGCAGCAGGTCGTCGTGTGCCGGCCCGTACCACCCGCCCTGGGCGAGGGCCTCGTCGAGCACTCCGGCGAGACTGGGGGCCGCGTGGGTCACTACGTCGGACGCGTGGGCGAAGCGCTCGGGATGCTGGAGCCGGGCGACGGCGGCATCGACCTCGGCCGCGGTGTATGTGCGGGGTGCCATCGGACCGGTCGGATCAGCCGCGTCGATGCCGGCCGGCGAAGCGGACGAGGCCGAGGCCGACGAGGTAGCCGGCGAGCACGCCGAACCCGCCGGCGATCGCGTTCGCCTCGGGCCGGGCAACGGGCATCGCGAGGAGGACGAGGGCGATCGCGCCGGTGCCGAGCAGGTCGCCGTCGTAGTCGAAGCCCCGCCGCCGGTCGAGCAGGTCGGGAACGGCCCACGCGCAGAGCAGGGCGAGGGCGGCGCCGTTTGCGCCGACGGCGACCGCCTGGGCGTCGACGAGCGTCGCCACGGCCGCGCCGCCGGCCCCACCGATGACGAACAGCCCGGCGACGACGAGCCCGCCGTGCCGGCGCTCGAGCAGCCAGCCGAAGACGGCGATCGCGAACAGCGTGACGAACTGGTAGATGCCGAGACCGGTCAGCGACGCGCCGGTCGAGAAGGAATACGTGAACTGTGCGGTCAGGACGCGCCACCAGTCGGTGGTCGGCCGGCCGAGCACGACGAGCTTCGCCGGATCGAGGTACCCGCCACGGGTCGCGATCCAGACGGCGCAGGTCGCCAGGACCAGGGCGCCGGTCACGTACGGGCCGGCGTCGTGCCGGATCCCCGGAATCTCGTCGCGGCGCAGGCGGCCGAGCTTGGGCGTGGCGACCCGGGGTGTCCGCGGCGTCCGCGGCCGGCCCTTGTCGAGCTTCGGCGCCCGCTTGCGCAGGCGGGCGCCGCAGTACGGGCACTCGGTGATGTACGGGCTCACCTCGGCCCCGCAGTCGGGGTTCTTGCAGACGACGAACAGATCGGCCCGCGGCATCCAGCCAGATTCTAGGGAGTCCCCAACGGCTTCCCTTCACCGGCTCGGCCGGCCCCGACGGCAGGCGGGTCACGAACGCGGGCTGGACCGCCGGCCGGACCCGGTCGAGTCGACCACGAATCCAGCCGAACAAGCTTACGGCGTGATTATGTCGCCTGAAATCGCTAGGCTCTGGTGGCGATGCGGATGCGCCAGAGTCTCGCCCAGCTTGAGCGGGCGTTCGTCGAGGAGGTCCACCAGGACCGGGATCGACGTGCGTCGCTCCACCGGACGGCCGAGTCGCGGACGGCTCGTCGGGCGATCCGCCGGGAGACGAAGCGCAGCTCGTTCCGATTCGCGCTGCTCTGCTTGACGCTTGTCGCCACGGCCGTGATCGTCACGATCGTGATGTTCAAGCTGCTGTTCCTCGTGATCGGCTGAACGGCAGACCGGCGGGCGCCGGTCGCCGGTCGCCCCACCCCCGAGCTCCCGGCGTCCGGCTCTAATTCGGCTCGATGACCGGAGCCGGCGCGTCGCCGACGAGTTCCTCGGCCTGCTCGCGCTGTATCTCGAGGTAGACCTCGCGCCGGAACACGGGCACCGACCGAGGAGCCTGGATACCGATGCGAACCTTGTCACCCATCACGGAGAGCACCGAAACCTCGATCTCATCCCCGATCATGATGCTCTGGTTCGACTTTCGCGTCAATACCAGCACCCAGCACCTCCCTAGCCCTTTGGTGTAGCTCCATTAAGCATCCTGACAGGACAGAATGCAAGGCGCACTACCGGCGATTCGACCGCACACCGGTCGCGACCGGCGCGACCCGTGCCGGCCCGGCCGGCGGCGGGGGTCCGTCAGGATGCCTTTCCGATAGGCTCCGACCGCTTATGGCCCGCAAATCCCTTAGACCTCAGCTCAACCAGATCCGCCTGTGGACGCGGCAGGGCCGCACCGACGCATGGGTCGCCCACCAGCTCGAGGTCAGCGTCCAGCAGATCCAGGCCTTCAAGCGGGAGAACGGCCTCGCCGGAGACGGCGAGCAGCCGGACGGGGCGGCCGGCGGGCTGGATTTCGATGACGAGATCGACCTCCGCGCCGAGGATGACGCGCTGATCGCGGCCGAGCTCGAGGCCGCTGAGGCCCAGCGCGAAGCCGAAGCCGAGGCCGACGCAGCCGCGAAGGCCGCGGCCAAGGAGGCCGGCGAGCCCGACCCGGACGCCGAGGCCGACGTCGCCGCCCGGCGTCGACGCGGTCGACGGGGTGGCCGCGGACGGCGTGGACGGGCGGCCGGACCGCTCGAGGGGACTTTCGATCACGGCGAAGAGGGCTACGGGCTGTGGCTCGACCCGGCCGTCGTCGACGATCGGATCTACGCCGAGCACTGGGCCGGCCATCGGCCGGTCGAGGTCACGATCGAAGAGGACCAGATCGTGATCCGCCGGACCGTCGAGGCGGAGGCCGAACCGGCCGAAGCCGAGCCGGCCGCCTAGCCACCCAGGCGGCCTCCGGCATAGTCCTGGGCGTCGCGGACGTACCGGTGGAACGCGGCATCGGCGACCGTCGCCTCCCAGGCCCAAGGCGCGTCCGGCGCGAGGCTGGCCGCCAGCGGCAGGATCCACGGCGTCCCGGCCTCGTAGAAGTCGACGAGCTCAGCAGAGCTGAACGACCCGCCGAGCCGGCGGCGGAGCTCGGCGAGGATCCGATCGCAGACGAGCTCGAGGACCGGCCGGCGCTCAGCCGGCGCCTGGCGGACGCTCCGGTCGCCGTCCTGCCACCGGTGGACCGCAGTCTCCCGGGTCATCCGCGCGCGCCCCGCCCGGCCGTCGGGTCGGGAACCGGCGCCGTCAGTTCGACGGCAGGCCGAAGATCACGAACTCCTTCTCGCCGGGCTTGACCAACCCCTGCTTGCGGGCGTCGAGCTCGAGCGAGCGCGTGCTCTTCAGGGCGGTCCGCTCGGCCCGCAGGCGGTTCGTCGTGCGGACGAGCCCGGCGACCTCCGCCCGCTGGGCGGCCGACTCGTGGATCGCCGAGACGAGCGACCGGACCGGGCTGATGTAGAGGTAGAGGAGGACGAGCAGGACGAAGAGCATCGCCAGTCGTCCGAGCCGATCCCAGCGGACGCGGGCCGGTCGCCCGCCCGACGGCCGGCGGGCGCCCGGGCGGCCAACGGATCTCGAGCTCGGTGGGAGCGTCCGGGCGGCGGCCATCCCCCGCCTTTCGTCCGGCGAGCGCAGATTCCTGCCGGCGACCGACCGTGCCCGGCGACCGGCTCGGCCGAAGACCGACCGTGCGCGGCGACCGGCTCACCGGAAGACCGACCGTGCCCGGCGACCGGCTCAGCGGAAGACCGACCGGCCGGGGAAGGTCGCCCGGTCGCCGAGCTGCTCCTCGATCCGGAGCAGCTGGTTGTACTTGGCGACACGATCCGACCGGGACGGCGCGCCGGTCTTGATCTGACCGCAGCCGGTCGCGACGGCCAGGTCGGCGATCGTGACGTCCTCGGTCTCGCCTCACCGGTGGGACATCACCGCGGTGTAGCCGGCGTCCCGGGCCATCCGGATCGCCGCCAGGGTCTCCGACAGCGTGCCGATCTGGTTGACCTTGATCAGGATCGAGTTCGCCGTGCCGGCCTTGATCCCCCGGTCGAGCCGCTCGGTGTTCGTCACGAAGAGGTCGTCGCCGACCAGCTGGATCTTGTCGCCGATCCGGTCGGTCAGCGCCTTCCAGCCGTCCCAGTCCTCCTCGTCCATGCCGTCCTCGATCGACACGATCGGGTACTTGCCCGACAGATCTGCCCAGTAGTCGGCCAGCTGCGCTGAGTCGAGCTTGCGTGCCTCGTGGTGGAGGTCGTACAGCGAGTCGTCGCCGTAGATCTCGCTGGTCGCCGGGTCGAGCGCGATCGCGACGTCCTCACCCGGCCGGTAGCCGGCCGTCTCGATCGCCCGGACGAGGATCTCCAGGGCAGACTCGTTGGACTCGAGGTCCGGCGCGAAGCCGCCCTCGTCGCCGACGGTCGTCGCCAGGCCCATCTTGTGGAGGGTCGCCTTGAGATGGTGAAAGACCTCCGTGCCGATCCGCAGGCACCCGGAGAACGTGCTGGCCCCGCAGGGGACGACCATGAACTCCTGGA
>DATAUX010000006.1:0-1511 GCA_036268015.1 Solirubrobacteraceae bacterium
CGGCCGCTGGCACCGTTCGGTCGGCGGCGGGGAGTCGTCCTCGCGCGGGCGTCGGTCGGCGCGTATGTCGTGCTCGCGGTCGACGACCCCGCCGGTCTGTTGCACCCGCCGGACCCCGGCCAGTTCTACATGCTCGCGGCGACCGACCGGTGGGGCGCCGGCGACGGCGAGCGGCCGTTCCTGCCGCGGGCCCTGTCGGTGATGCGCGCGAGCGAGGGAGTCGTCCAGTTCCTGCTCGAGGATGTCGGCCCGGGGACGCGGCGGCTGTGCGAGCTGGGGACGGGCGACGAGCTCTGGCTGACCGGGCCGCTCGGCGCCGGCTTCCGGCCGACCGACCGGACGCCGGTGCTGGTCGGCGGCGGCGTCGGGATCGCCCCGCTGGCGATCCTCCAGGACGCGATCGGCGCCGGCGGCGGGCCAGACGGACCGGGGGCCGGCGGTCCGCCGGGCGCGGTCACCGCGGCAGGAGGCCGACCGGGCGCGATCCTCGAGGCGGGACGCCGGCCGGGAGCCGTCACCCAGGCGGGCGGCCGGCCGGGGACGGATGGTTCGATCGGGGCGACGCTGGTCGGCTTCCGGGATGCCGACCACGCCGACGGGGCGGGCCTCCTGCGGGACGCGCGGATCGCGACCGACGACGGATCGGTCGGCCACCACGGCCGGGTCACCGACCTGCTCGACCGGCTCTGGGATCAGACGATCGAGGTCTACGCGTGCGGGCCGCCGGCGATGCTCGAGGCCGTCCGCCGGCTGGCGGCCGACCACGACGTGCCGGCCCAGCTGGCGCTCGAGTCGCCGATGGCCTGCGGCTTCGGCGCGTGCTACGGCTGCGTCGTCGCGACCCGCGACGGCTACCGGCGGGTCTGCGTCGACGGCCCGGTCTTCGCGGCGGCCGACCTCGAGGCCGTCGCGTGATCTCGTTCTGCGGGCTCGAGCTCGCCCACCCGGTGATCAACGGATCCGGCACGTTCGACGCGATCGCCGCCGGCCGGTGCTTCGGCGCCGAACTGGTCGACCGGTTCCCGTTCGCGGCGTTCGTCTCGAAGACGATCACGCTCGGCCCCCGCCAGGGAAACCGGCCGCCCCGGCTGTGGGAGACGCCGGCCGGGATGATCAACTCGATCGGCCTGCCGAACCGCGGCCTCGACGGGTACGTCGAGTCCGACCTGCCGATCCTGGGTCAGCTCGGCGTGCCGCTGATCACCAACGTGATGGGCTCGACGACGGCCGAGTTCGCCCAGCTGGTCGACGCCCTCGGCGACCGTCCGGAGATCGCCGGGTTCGAGCTGAACGTTTCCTGCCCGAATGTCAGAACCGGTCTGGACATCGGCGCCGATCCCCGCGAGCTCCAGCAACTGGTCCAAAAGATCAGACCCCTCACCGCCAAGCCCCTGATCGTCAAACTGACGCCCAATTGCGCCGACGTCGCCGCGGCCGCGGTCGCCGCCGAGGACGCGGGGGCCGACGCGATCTCGCTGATCAACACGCTCCGGGCGATGGGGATCGGGCCG
>DATAUX010000007.1:0-8363 GCA_036268015.1 Solirubrobacteraceae bacterium
GATATCGGCCACACCGCTGCCGATGGACAGCTGATAGAGGAGCACCCGTCCCGACGACGACCGATCGCCGAGCCGGCTGACCGGAAGCCCGAAGTCCAGCCGGTCGGGCGTGGCGTTGCCGTAGTAGATATCGGACTGGAGGCCCCTCGAGCGCAGCAGGTCACGGAGTTGGACCACGTGACCACCGATGGCATCCCGACTGGCCAATGACGGAATCACCTGGTCGATGCGATTGACCTTCATCGACCATCCGATCCGCGGTGGGGGCCCCGGTGGTCAGGGTGGATCACCCGTGGCCGGCCCCGTAGCTCACTTGGACCCGGCACCGGCGGCCGCGTTCGGCACCTCCATGGCGTCCTTCTGGATGACCTCGTCGATGAACCCGTAGTCGCGGGCCTCTTCGGCCGTGAACCAGCGGTCGCGGTCCGAGTCGGCCTCGATCCGCTCCACCGGCTGGCCGGTGTGGAAGGCGATCCGTTCGGCCATCATCCGCTTCAGGTAGATGATCTGCTCGGCCTGGATGGCGATATCCGCCGCCTGACCCTGCATGGAGCCCGAGGGCTGGTGCATCAGGATCCTCGAGTGCGGGAGGGCGTAGCGCTTGCCCGGGGCGCCGGCGCAGAGCAGGAACTGGCCCATCGACGCCGCCAGCCCCACGCAGATGGTGCTCACGTCGCTGCGCACGTACTGCATGGTGTCGTAGATGGCGAGGCCGTCGGTGACTGATCCACCGGGCGAGTTGATGTAGAGCGAGATGTCCCGCTCGTGGTCCTCCGCCTCGAGCAGGATCAGCTGGGCGCACACCAGGTTGGCGGTGTTCTGGTCGATGGCGCTGCCGATGAAGACGATGCGTTCCTTCAGCAGGCGCTGGTAGATGTCGCCCGTGGGGTCGGGACCCCCGGTGGCAGAAAGGATCTGGGGCAGCGAGGGTTCCGGGGCCATCTCGTGAGGCTACCCGCCCGAGCCGGGCCCCGGGAGCATCGCCGGCGGCCGAGGTGCCGGCGCCCCGGGCGATCGGCGCATATTGTCGTCGGATGGGTCTCTGCGACGACGTCCGCCGCGACTGCGCCGAGCTGGCCGGTCGGGCCCGATCGGTGACGATCGACGTCGGTGCGTTCGCCAACGTCGAACCCGGCCCACCTCCCGAACTCGACCCGTCCTGTCACTACCTCGACGGCGACCCGGCCGATGTCGCGGCCTACATCCTCCTGCTCGACTCGATCAACTTCGGCTCGGGCTGGTTCCCGACGATCCGCAAGCGGGCCGGTTGCAGCGGCTACACGACGATCGCCTGGGCCCTGGCCGACCGGTTTCGCATGTACGGCGCGTACACGAACGCCGAGCTCCGGACGATCAGCGTGCCCGACCTGGCCGACACGCTCGGCCAGCCCGCCGACCATGAGCTGATCGCCCTGTACGCGCAGGCCGTCCGCGGCCTCGGCCGGTTTCTCGGCCGGCGGCCGGCTCTCGAGTTGGTGGACTCATGCGACCGGAGCGCCGACCGGCTGGCCCGGACGCTCGCCGCCGGCATGCCGATGTTCGCTGACCGTGGCTTCTTCAAACGGGCCCAGATCGTCGCCGCCGACCTCGCGCTCGCCGGTGTCGCCGAGTTCGACGACCTCGACCGGCTGACGATCTTCGCCGACAACCTCGTCCCCCACGTCCTGCGCTGCGACGGCGTCCTCGTCTACGACGGCAGCCTCGCCGCCCGGATCGATGCCGGCCGGCCGCTGCCCACCGGCGGCGTCGAGCGTGAGATCAGGGCGTGCGCCGTGCACGCCTGCGAGCTGCTGTCCGCCGCCCTCGGCGTCCCGCCCCGCGTGCTCGACAACTGGCTCTGGAACCGGGGACACGGCGCCCGCTACAAATCGCTGCCCAGGCACAGGTGCCGCTGCGTCTTCTACTGAGCCGCCCGCCGGCGGCCCTCGGCGGCGGGCCCCGGCGCCGTGCGCGGCGGACGATCGTCCTCGATCCCCGACGAGTACTGGACGGTCCAGTACTGGCCGAGTACCCGGCGGTCTGGTGGACTCTTCACTCGAAACCCCCGAGTACTGGACGGTCCAGTACTGAGGCTCCGATGTTCCGTCTCCGGCTGCCGGGTCGCGGGCGCGCGTCGTCGGAGCCGCCCGCCGGGTCGGCGCCGCCCGGTGTCAGCCGCCGGCCGGGTTGCGGCCGGTCACGGTTCGCAGCGGCCTGACCTCGGACGTCGCCCGCGACTTCGCGGGGGCCGGCCCGCCGGCCAGTTCGGCGATCGCCCGCTCGAGCGATCCGATCCGGCTGGCCAGACCCATGAACGCGTCGGCGACCGGGTCCGGAAGATGGATCCAGTCGGTGTCGGGACCCTCGACCCGGCGGCCGTCGATCCGGACCGGATGCCCCGGATTGCCGACGACCGTCGAGTTGGGCGGGACGTCGCGGACGATCACGCTGTTCGCGCCGACCTTCGCCCCGTGGCCGACCGTGATCGGCCCGAGCAGCTTGGCGCCCGAACCGATCGTCACGTTGTCCTCGATCGTCGGGTGTCGCTTCCCAGACGCGAAGCCCGTCCCGCCGAGCGTGACTCCCTGGTAGATCGTCACGTCCCGGCCGATCTCGGCGGTCTCGCCGATCACGACACCCGACCCGTGGTCGATGAACACGCCCGGGCCGATCTTCGCCGCCGGATGGATCTCGATCCCGGTCGCCGCCCTCGAGAACATCGCGATCGTCCGGGGGACCAGGGGAACCCCGGCCGCGTGGAGTCCGTGGGCGACCCGGTGGGCGAGGACGGCCTGGATGCCCGGCCAGGTGACCATCAGCTCGGCCTCCCCCACGCCGCGAGCCGCCGGGTCCCGGGCACGTGCCGCGGCGATGTCGCGCCGGACATCGCCCGCCACACGCGTCACGAGTCCAAGACCGAGCATGCCCGACACACTAGCGACGCCCAAACGCCGGCTCCGGGCACGCCGGCCGCTGATTCCCGCCGGCCAGCACCTCGGCCGGGTCTGCATGTTCAGGTCAGGGCGTGAAGAACGCCATCGACACGTACCGCTCGCCCGAGTCGGCGAGCACCGTGACGAGCTTCTTGCCACGCGACTCCGGCCGCCGTCCGACCTCGAGCGACGCCCAGAGCGCCGCGCCGGCCGAGATGCCGACGAGCAGGCCCTCCCGGCGGGCTGCGAGTCGGGCCGTCTCGAGCGCGTCCTCGTCGTTGACGACGATCACCTCGTCGAGCAGCCGGCGGTCGAGGACCGGCGGCACGAAGCCCGCACCGATCCCCTGGATCTTGTGCGGACCGGCGAGCCCACCGCTCAGCACGGGTGACCCGGCCGGTTCGACGGCGATGATCCGGCAGCCGGGGTTCGCCCGACGCAACGTGTCCCCGACACCGGTGATCGTCCCGCCCGTCCCGACCCCGGCGACGAAGATGTCCGGCGCGCCGCCGAGTGCGTCGAGGATCTCGGGGCCGGTCGTCAGCCTGTGGGCCTCGGGGTTCGCCGGGTTCGAGAACTGGTCGGGCAGGAAGTGGTCCGGGCGGCCGCCGAGCGTGCGGGCCGCCGCGACCGCCTCGTGCATCCCGCCGAGCGACTCGATCGTCTCGACGCGGGCTCCGTACAGGCGGAGCAGGCCGGCCCGTTCCCGGCTCATGCCCTGTGGCAGCGTGAGGATCAGGTCATAGCCCTTGGCCGCACAGACGAAGGCCAGGGCGATCCCCGTGTTGCCGCTCGTGGCCTCGACGATCGTCGTCCGGCCCGGCTCGATCGTCCCGGCCCGCTCGGCCGCCTCGATCATCGCGACGCCGATCCGATCCTTGACGCTGCCGCCGGGATTCAGCGACTCGATCTTCGCGTAGAGCTCGGCACCGAACTTCGGATCCAGCAGCCGTGTCAGCTGGACGATCGGCGTCCGGCCGATGCAATCGGCAATGTTGATCGGGATTCGGCCCATCGTCCCAATGTAGTGAGTCTGCGACCGTGGCGCCGGGCCGCGCGCCCCCCGCCCGAGCCCTCCCCCTCCCCGGCCGGCCTCCATCGCGCCGGCCGGTAGCCCTCAGAAGATGATCGGCGAGTTCCGCCCGACGATCAGGACCGGGCAACGGACCGTCTCGATCAGGTAGCGAGCCGCCCCGCTGAGGTCGACCATTCCGACCGGGGCGCCCGTCCGCGAGCCGACGACGAGCAGGTCCGGCGCCTGGGTCGCGCGCTCGAGGATCTTCGAGTCGAGCTTCCCGGCGAGCGACGCCGCCGTCTCCTGCGCACTCGGATCGCCTTCGCCGTCGACGTACGCGGCGATCGAGATCACGACCTCGGCCTTGACGCGGAGGCCAGCCGGCGCGACCCCGATCGCGATCCCCGACGGCCGGTTCTCGAGCAGTCGCTCGGCCGAGACGCCCGGCTGGACGTGCCCGGGTGTCGTCCGGTAGGCCGAGCCGAAGACGATGATGTTGTAGTCGTCCGACTTGGCCAGACCGAACAGGCCCTCGTGGGTCGAGCCGCTGACGACCACATGCTGGGGAGCGTCGGGCAGACCGACCCACTTCGCGCCGCCCGCCAGCAGCGCCTCGGCCTCGGCCTCGGCGATCTCTTCGCGCCGCTCCTCGGACTCCCGGTTGTGACGGACGTAGGCAAGTCCGAGCTCTCCCCCTGCCTGGGCGAAGACGCGTCCGAGGGCGAGCGCGTCGACGTCATTGTCCGTTCCGTCGTAGGAGACGAGGATCTTCGCTGGCATTGCTCCCTCTCTTGTGTAGGACGTCGCGCAGCCTCGGCGGCGCGAGGCAATCGCCGGTCGGCGACAGGGCCTCCAGAATTCCGGCGGCGGGCCGCGGCCGCCATGGACAGCCGTACAAATCGCGCGACGTAGAGTTGGACGCGGCGGCGACGGCGGGCAGGCGGCTGACCGGGCGCGACCCCTTCGATCCCCACGCGGGCCGAGCTCAGCCGGCCGGATCGCGCTCGTCGCGGACCAGCGCAAGCACCGTCCGACCGGCCTCCTCGACGCTCGCCTCGGAGATCTCGCCGACCGTGTCGCAGAGCTTCTGCCAGCACGGATAGTCGAAGTCGATCAGGTCGATCGCCGGGATCCCGGCCTCGGCGAAAGGGAGGTGGTCGTCGAGGATCTCGCCGGTGACGGCATCCGGGAACACACCGCCGGTCCCGACCGTCGCAGCCGCGGCTCGCAGTCGCGACCAGAGTCGCGGGTCCGATCCGGCCTCCCGGGGAATCCGCAGATCGCGATTGGCGATGAAGTCGAGCAGGATCATCGCCGACGTCGTATGCCGATGGGCACTGACGTACGCCTTGCTCCCGCGAAGTCCCTGGGTCGCGAAGTCCGTGAAGCCGGCCGGGGCCTCCTCCCCGTCGAAGAGGACGAACCGGACGGCCCGGTCACCCGGCCGGCGGCCGTCGCCGGCGAGGTCGCGGGCGATCTCGATCACCGCGCCGACACCCGCCGCGCTGTTGTTGGCGCCGAGGTAGCCCGGCACCGGCGTCGTGTCGTAGTGCGCGCCGACCACGATCGCCGGCTCACGACCCGGCAGACGACCGACGATGTTCCGCAGACCGCCCGGCACCGACTCGAAATGAGCGTCCGGGAGCATCTGCCGCAGGATCGCGGCGGCGGCTCGCTCGGCCGTCGAGCCGGCCGGACGGGGACCGAGGGCGACCTGCAGCCTGGCGGTCGCGAACGCCCGGGCCGCGTCGAACGCAGGGCCGCCGGCCGGAGGCGGCTCGGCCGCCAGCGGGGCCGCCCGGAGCGCGAGAGAGACCGCGACGCAGAGGGCGAAGATGACGGCCTGGCGCGTACGCACGGCGCCAGAATACGGCGTGGCGGCGCCGGCAATGCCGGATCAGGTGAGGCCTGCGCCGTTGCCCGGCCGACGAGCGGCGTTCGCTCAGATGTAGTACATCGCGGACCCGGCCGCCCGCGCCTCCCGCTCCACGATCTCGGCCAGGGTCGCGTCCGCCAGGACCTGCCGGGCGGCCTGCGCCGCGTCGGCGAAGATTCCCGTCGCGTCCTTTCCGACGCCCCCGTCGAGCAGCTCCACGATCTCCAGCACGGTGATCGACGCCGGGTCGCGGGCGAAGCTGTAGCCGCCCTTGACGCCTCGCTGCGACCGGAGGATCCCAGCTCGCCGCAGGACGGCGAACAACTGCTCGAGGAACTGCACCGGAATCCCCCGCCGTCGCGCCAGCTCGCCGATCGAGACCGGTGCGTCCGCGCCGCACCGACCGAGCTCGGCCAGGGCCTGGATTGCGTATGGGGATTTGCTCGTGATCGAGATCACAAGTCGATCGTACTCTCAGCGTCGGCCGATCACGCGGGCCTGACGCCGGCCGGGCGGATGAGGCCGGATCAGTTCGCTCGGGTCGGGCCGGGTCGGGTCGGTCGGGCTGGCCGATCGGTGTGGACTTCGCTTGGGAGATCCGCGGGTACTGGACGGTCCAGTACCCGGCCCAGACCCGGCAACAGTCGCAGACCCCGACCCGCCCGGAGACCCGCGAGTACTGGACGGTCCAGTACCCGGCGAGGACCGGCGGCCCAGCGGGCGCTGGGGATCGCCCCACCGACCGACCGGCGCCCGGCCCGCTCCTAGATCCAGCCCTTTTCGGTCGCCGTCAAAACCGCCTGAGCCCGGTCGACGACGCCGAGCTTGCGGTAGACGTTGTGGAGATGGGTGCGAACGGTGCTGGTCGACAGTTGAAGTTCGTGGGCGATCTGCTTGTAGACCTTGCCATCCGTCAACTGGCGCAGGACGTCCATCTCGCGCTCTGAGAGCGGGCACACCTCGACCGCCCGGCGGCGGGTCGCCGTCCCCTGGTTGGGCAGGTTGAACATCACCGTTCGCAGCTGGCGCGGGCCGATTCCCAGCGTACGGCCGACCCGGAGCATCTCGGCAGGCGAGACGGCTCCGTCCTCGGCGTAGTGGGCGAGCATGTCGGCGATCCGGATCAGCGCCGCGTCGCCGGTCGCATCGTCGGAGTGGTGGCGCTCGATCGCCGACGCGATCGACTTCGGCAGTCCCCACCGGCGAGCGAGGACGCCGCCGACAAGCGCGTGGTCGACACCGAGTTCCCGGCGTTCGTTGCGAATCCGCTCCTCCGGCGTCTTCGCGTCCCCGAGCACCTGCGCCGGGTAGCCGGCATACGCGTGCATCAGGACGAGCTTGCCGATGTCGTGGAGAACGGCGATCACCATCAGCCGATCCCGCGACTCGTAGCCGATCTCCGCCGCCAGGCCGTCGGCCGCCGCGCGCGTCGCCAGGCCGTGCAGCCTGACCCGCTCGGGCGTGCCCTCCCAGACGGCCGTCCGCTCGAAGAAGTCAAACGTCGGCGTTCGCCGAGCGACCTCGCCGACCGCCTCGGGCGAGAGGATCCTGACCGCGTCGACGATGCTCTCGACGCTGACTCGCCGCTTCGTGGTCATTTCGTTCGCCGCTCGCAACACGGCGACGACAAGTGCGATGTCCGATTCGACGACGCCGACCAGCTCAGCCGTCTCGATCGACTCGGACCCGACCAGCCGCAACAGCCGGCTCCGGGATTCGGCCAGCGCCGGGAACGTCTCGAGCGCCTCGAAGGCCGCGGTCAGTCGCCGGCCGTGACCCTCTCCGGGCCGTTCTGACCCGATCACGCGGGGAGCACCCGGTTCGGGGCCGAAGCTCGGGGCTGCATTCCGTGCGGGCATATCGGTCTCTCTGTTGGTTCTCGCCACCGTCGAGTCACCTCGTTCGATCGCCATGGCGCACGTCCTGACCACGTATCGGCACGCACGGTGCGAGAAGTTAGCGCCGCACGGACCTCAGCCGGTCGCGAGCGCCAGATCGATCCGGTCGAGCACTGCACTCCGCCCGAGCAGGACCACCGTCTCGAAGATTCCCGGCGAGATCGGACGCCCGGCGAGGGCGACTCGCAGCGGCTGGAAGACATCCTTCGGCTTTACTCCGCGACGCTCGACGACACCCCGGAGGGCGGCTTCCACGCCAGCGAGATCGAAGTCGTCGAGCTCTGCCAGCGCGGCCCGCACATCCCCAAGGACAGAGCGACCGTCATCGCCGAGCCACTTGTCGACCGCCGCCGGGTCGAACTCCGGTCCGTCGAAGACGAACCCCGCGAGCGGCCAGAAGTCGGACAGCGTCTGGAGCTTCTCGGCCGAGATCGCCGCCGCTCCGCCGAGTCCGTCGCGCCCCGTGAACCGCTCGAGCGCGCCGGTCAACTCGGACGCCGTCAGCTCCCGCATGTACCGCCCGTTCATCCATCGGAGCTTCTGCTCGTCGAACCGGGCCGGGTTGCGTTGGACACGCGTTATGTCGAACTGCTCGATCAACTCGTCCGTGCTCAACAGGGTCTGGTCGTCGGCCGGTCCCCACCCGAGCAGGGCGATGTAGT
>DATAUX010000008.1:0-9476 GCA_036268015.1 Solirubrobacteraceae bacterium
AGAAGGAGGCGATCGTCATGATCACGACGTCGCGGTTGATGACGTGGGTCAGCTCGTGGGCCATCACGCCTTCGAGCTCGGCGGGCTCGAGCAGGGCGAGGATGCCGGTCGTGGCGCAGACGGTGGCGGTCTTCTGGGACCGGCCGATCGCGAACGCGTTGGGCATGCTGGTGTCGACGACGGCGAGTCTCGGCTTGGGGAGGTCGGCCTGGAGGCAGAGGCGGTCGATCGTGGCGTGGAGCAGGGGCTGTTCGCGGGCGGTGACCTCACGGGCGCCCATCGTGCGCATGGCGATCTTGTCGGCGGCGAGCAGCTGGACGAGGAAGAGGCCGCCGCCGATCACGATCAGCAGGACGCCGCCGGCGCCGGCGGCGAAGAGGACGGCGAGCAGGACGGCATAGATCAGCCCGAGCAGGAACATCGTGCCGAGCATGCGGACCTGGAGACCGGCGTCCCGGCCGAAGGATGTGCGTCGTGGAGCCACGAATCCATTGTGGCAGAAGGCCCTGGGTCGAAAAGAGGGCTAAAGCCGGGGGCGCCGGCTGCCGATGGATGCCCCCTGGTGTCATCGTGGGGAACCTCCAAGGACGAGACGGTGGGCGGGCTGGGTGCGTAGCGTCAAGTCGCTGATCTCGGGCTTCGGCGTGGCGATCTCGCTGGTCGGGGCGATCGCGTGCGCGTTCTTCATCACGGCGGCGCTGGTGGCGTTTCACGGGTCGCTGCAGGTCTCGACGAGCTACTCGCCGCGGTCGACGGTCTTGAGCGCGAGCGCGAAGCACGACCCGCCGATCGTGATCCGTCGGGTGGCGCGGCGGACGGTCGCGGGGCCGACGGCGACGACGGCGACGAGCGTGCGGGCGAGCCCGCGTGTGACGGCCGACGTGTCGGGGCCGGGGCGCAGTCGGACGGTCACCCAGAACCCGCCCCAGACGGTTCTCGACCCGCCGAAGTCACCGCCGCCGGTGGTCCACGCGCCGAAGCCGAGCGCGACGGCGCCGCTGGCGAACGCGACGGCGGGCCTGACGGACGCGGTCGGCGGAGTGGTCGCTGACGCGACGAACAGTCTGGGCAAGACGGTGGGGACGCTCAGCCCGGCGCTGGGCGGGGTGGTCCAGGGGCTGGGCACGGGCCTGGCGGACGGGATCGTGGCGCTGGGCAACGCGGTCGCGGCGGTCGTCAACGGGCTCGGCACGCACGAAGCCACGCCGCAGGGCTGACGTTCCTGCTGTGGAGCGGCCCTTCCGGGCGCGGGTGAGCGCACCGATCGCGGCGGGGGCTGGGGTCGGCCGGGTGGCCGCCGGGGCGGCGACCTGAGGGATAATCGCCGTCGATGGTCATCGCGCAGTCGCTATCGCACGTCTTTCCGCTCGGCAGCCGCCTGGATGACCGGGGCCGGCTGGAGGTCGGCGGGTGCGACACGATCGAGCTGGCCCGGGAGTTCGGGACGCCGGCGTACGTCGTCGCGGAGGACGACCTGCGGGCGCGGGCGAGGGCGTTCAACGCGGCGGTGGCCGACTGCGGCCAGGAGGACTTCCAGGTCACGTTCGCGGCGAAGGCGTTTCCGTGCACGGCGGTGATGGGCCTGTTCGCGGACGAGGGTCTGGGGTGCGACGTGGCGTCGGCCGGCGAGCTGCATCTGGCGCTGCGAGCGGGCTTCGACCCGGCGCGGATCGTCGTCCACGGGAACGCGCGGGGGGATGCCGAGCTGGGCGGGGCGGCGGCGGCGGGGGTGGGTCTGGTGGTGATCGACAACATGGACGACATCGACCGGCTGGAGCGGCTGGGCGTCGAGCAGCGCGTGCTGATCCGGGTGACGCCGGGCGTGCGGGGTGAGACGCACGAGAAGATCTCGACGGGTCAGGCGGACTCGAAGTTCGGGCTCGGGCCGAGTGACGTGCTGGTGGCGATCGACCGGCTGCGTGGCGTGGCGGGGGTCGAGTTGGCGGGCCTGCACATGCACATCGGATCCCAGCTGTTCGACGTCGGCCCGTTTGCGGAGGCGATCGGCGTGCTTGCCGGGCTGGGCGACTTCCCGGTCTACGATCTCGGCGGCGGGCTGGGCGTGGCGTACCGGACGACGCAGCATCCGCCGTCGATCGAGGAGTTCGTCGGTGGGCTCGTGGGTGCGGCCCACACGCGGCTGGGACGCGACCGGCGGCTGCTGATCGAGCCGGGCCGGTCGCTCGTCGCGAACGGGGTCGTCACGCTGTACACGGTCGAGAGCGTGAAGCGGAACGTGTCGACGTGGGTGGGGGTCGACGGTGGGATGTCGGACAACCTGCGGCCGATGCTCTACAACGCGGAGTACGAGGCGGAGGTCGCCGACCGGTTCGGCGGGTCGACGCGGTGCCACATCACGGGCAAGCACTGTGAGTCGGGTGACGTGATCGTCCGCGACGCGGTGCTCGACGACCCGCGGCCGGGTGACGTCGTCGTGACGCCGGCGACGGGTGCGTACGGGCATGCGATGGCCAACAACTACAACGGCGTTCCGCGTCCGCCGGTCGTCTTCTGCAAGGACGGGAGCGCCCGGGTGGTAGTCCGCCGGGAAACGCTCGAGGACCTGCACGTTCGTGACGTCTAGGACGCGGACGGAGACGGCGGCTGCCCGGCCGTCGGGGCAGGCGACCGCGCTTCCGGTCGGCCTGCTCGGCCACGGCACGGTGGGGGCGGCGTTCGACGAGCTGTTGAGCTCGCGGGTGGAGCGGATCGCCGGGTTGACGGGTCGTCGACCCGAGCTGTGCGGGGTGCTGACGCGAAGCGCCGGCGATTTCGACGAGATCCTCGAGTCGTCCGAGCTGATCGTCGAGCTGATCGGCGGGATCGATCCGGCGTATGAGTATGTGAGCCGGGCGCTGCGGGCGGGGCGGCATGTGATCACGGCGAACAAGCAGCTGCTCTCCCAGCACGGGGAGGAGCTCTGGGCGGTGGCCCGTGAACACGGCGTCCGGCTGGGCTTCGAGGCGGCGGTGGCCGGCGTCGTCCCGGTGATCCGCGTGCTCGGCGAGTCGCTGGCCGGAGCCGAGATCCAGCGGATCCACGGGATCGTCAACGGGACGACGAACTTCATCCTGACGGAGATGACGCGGAGCGGGATGAGCTACGGCGAGGCGCTGGCCGAGGCGCAGCGGCTGGGGTATGCGGAGGCGGACCCGTCCGACGATGTCGGCGGGCGGGACGCGGCGGCGAAGATGGCGATCCTCGCGCGGATGGCCTTCGGGACGCCGGTCCACATCGACCAGGTCCGGTACGAGGGGATCGAGGAGATCACGGTCCACGACATCGCGTACGCGCGGGAGCTGGGTCTCGAGCTGAAGCTGATCGGGACGGCCGAGCGCCTGCCGGGCGGCGTGTCCGTCCGGGTGCACCCTGTCTTCCTCTACGACGGGCATCCGCTGGCGTCGGTCAACGGGCCGTTCAACGCGGTGACGGTCGAGTCGGCGGACTTCACGGAGATCACGATGTCGGGGCCGGGGGCGGGGGGTCCGCAGACGGCGAGCGCGGTGCTCGGCGACCTGATCAGCGCGATCTCGAAGGGCGGGGCCCAGCCGGCCGTCACGGAGTCGTTCGAGCCGGACCTGCGGATCATCGACGATGTCGTCTCACCGTTCTATCTCCACATGGAGGTGGCTGATCGTCCGGGCGTGCTCGCGGCGATCGCGGCCCTGCTGGGCGAGCAGGGCGCGTCGATCAAGTCGGTCGTCCAGAGCGGTCTGGGCGAGCACGCGCGGCTCGTGATGGTCATCCACCCGCTGCTCGAGTCGCGTCTGCTGGCGGCGACCGCGGCGATCGGCCGGCTCGACTTCGTCCACTCCCGGCCGCGGGCGATCCGCGTGATCGACGAGGAGTTCGAATGACCCGGATCGGCGTGATCGACCGGTTCCTGGACCGCCTGCCGTTCGACGGGGGCGACCCGATCGTCACGCTCGGCGAGGGGTCGACGCCGCTCGTCCTGGCCGAGCGGCTGTCGGAGCTGGTCGACGCGGAGGTGCACCTCAAGCTCGAGGGCATGAACCCGACCGGGTCGTTCAAGGACCGTGGGATGACGTGCGCGGTCTCGGCGGCGGTTCGCGAGGGCGCGAGGACGGTGATCTGCGCGTCGACCGGGAACACGGCGGCGAGCGCGGCCGCGTACGCGGCGAAGGCTGGCGTGCGGTGCGTGGTGATCATCCCCGACGGGAAGATCGCGACCGGCAAGCTGGCCCAGGCGCTGATGCACGGAGCCAGGGTGATCGCGCTGCGCGGGAACTTCGACGAGGCTCTCGCGCTCGTCCGGGAGCTGGCCGAGCGGCATCCGATCGCGCTCGTGAACTCGGTCAACGACTTCCGCCTGGCGGGACAGAAGACGGCGGCCTTCGAGCTGCTGGAGGACCTCGACGGCGAGCTCGACGCGCTGTGCATCCCGGTCGGCAACGCCGGGAACATCACCGCGTACTGGGAGGGTTTCGTCGAGGCGGGGGTCGCGCCGCGGCTGTTCGGCTTCCAGGCGGAGGGGGCGGCGCCGCTGGTCTATGGGAAGCCGGTCGCCGAGCCGGAGACGATCGCGAGCGCGATCCGGATCGGCAAGCCGGCGCGGTGGGAGGAGGCGATGGGCGCGATGAGCGCGTCGCGGGGGGCGATCCGGGCGGTCACCGATACGGAGATCCTCGCGGCCTACCGGCTGCTCGCGGCGACCGAGGGCGTCTTCTGCGAGCCGGCGTCGGCGGCGTCGGTCGCCGGGCTGATCAAGTACGGGCCGGACGGGTCGCGGCGGGTCGCGTGCGTGCTGACCGGCCACGGCCTGAAGGATCCGGGGACGGCGCTCGAGCAGGCGGGCGCGGTGATTCCGTGCGAACCGGAGCTGGCGGCGATCGAGCGGGTCGTGATCGACTCGTGATCGACCGGCCACTGGGTCGTTGATGGACGGCTGCCGGGTCCGCGTTCCGGCGTCGTCGGCCAACCTCGGGCCGGGATTCGACTGCTTCGCGGCGGCCGTGTCGCTCCACCTGGAGGTCGAGGTCAGACGGGCGAAGGAGTTCTCGGTGGAGACGGATCTCGACGTGCCACGGGATCGGTCGAACCTGATCGTCCGGTCGTTCGAGCGGATCCACCCGGCCGACGGCCTGAGCTTCCGGGTGCGCTCGGAGATCCCGCTCAGCGGTGGTCTGGGGTCGAGCGCGGCGGCGATCGTCGCCGGCCTGGTCGCCGGTCGGGAGTGGTCGGGGTCGGACGCCGACGTGTTCGGCCTGGCGTGTGAGCTCGAGGGCCATCCGGACAACGTGGGAGCGGCGGTGTTCGGCGGCTTCGTGATCTGTGCGGACGGCCGGGCCCATCGTCTGGATCCGCCGGCCGGGCTCGACGGGGTGCTCGTCGTCCCGGGGCGGGCCGTCCGGACGGCGGCCGCGCGGGCGGCGCTCCCGGCCGAGGTCCCGCTGGGCGAGGCGGTCTTCAACACGGCGCACGGCGCGCTCCTGATGCTCGGGCTGGCCCAGGGCGCGTGGGATCTCGTCGGCCGGGGGCTGGCCGACCGGCTCCACCAGGCGCGGCGGGCCGGGCTGTTCCCGCGCAGCTTCGAGCTGCTCGGCGAGGCGGCCTCGCTGGGCGCGCTCGGCGCGACGATCAGCGGGGCCGGGCCGACGGTCCTGTTCTGGTGCGAGGCCGACCGGACCGCGGAGGTGGTCGACGGGCTGACCGGGCGTGCGGCGGGCTGGGCGAGCGTGAGGCGGGTCGGCTTCGAGCCGGCCGGGGCGAGTGCCTGCCGGGCGTAGTGGACTTCGCGGAGCCTCTAGTATCGGCGGGAGCCGATGGCGAAGACGCTCGCGATCCTCTCGCAGAAGGGAGGTACCGGAAAGACGACGACCGTGCGCACGCTGGCCGACATCCTCCGGCGGGTCGGCCTGCGGACCCTGGCGATCGACCTCGACCCGCAGGGCAACCTGTCCGACTACTTCGACGTCGATCCGGAGGCCTTTCCGACGGTGGCCGAGGTGCTCCAGGGAACGGCGGCGGCGGGCGAGGCGATCCACGACGACGTGATGCCGGCGAACCTCCGGTTGGCCGAGGCCGAGCTGGCCCTGGGTGGGCGGATGGGCCGGGAGTTGTCGCTCAAGCGGGCGCTGGCGAAGGTCGACGGCTATGACGCGATCCTGATCGACTGCCCGCCGTCACTCGGCCTGTTGACGGTCAACGCGCTGGTCGCGGCCGACTACGCCCTGATCACGACCGAGGCCCAGTACTTCGCGCTCCAGGGTGTCGAGCAGGCGCTCGAGGTGATCGAGGCGGCCCGGGAGAGCCTGAACCCGGGGCTCGAGTGGGTCGGCGTCGTCCTGAACATCGCCGACCTGCGGACGGTCCACTCGCGGGAGGCGCACGCGACGCTGAAGGCGGGCTTCGGGGCGAAGGTCTTCGAAACGGTCGTCCGGGCGTCGATCGCGTACGCGGAGTCGGCCGAGCGGGCCAAGTCGATCCTCGACCTCCGCCCGGATCTGGGGGCCGACTACCTGGCGCTGACCGACGAGCTGCTCGTGCGGCTCGACCTGCCCGACGCGCGCGGCCGCGTCGAGTCGCTGCGCGGCTGACCGAGCTGCGGCCGGTGTCAGGCGGTCGTCGGCGCCGCCTCCGAGCGGGCGGCGACGTCGCTGACGACGAGGAACTGGAGGCGGTAGCGTCCGACGACGATCTCGTCGCCGTCGGTCAGCGTCGCGTGGGTCACGCGGGTGCCGTTGACGAAGACGCCGTTGAGACTGCGGTCGTCGAGCACCTGGGCGCCCTCGGGAGTGTGGACGATCAGGGCGTGGCGGCGGGAGACGGTCGGGTCGTCGAAGCGGACGTTGGCCGCCAGGCTGCGGCCGATCCGGGTCCAGTCGCCGGTCAGCGCGGCGACGCATGTCTCGCCGTCGGCTTCGTAGACGAGGTACTCGCCGGGTTCGTCGATCCGGCCGCGGCCGTCGGCCAGGAGGCGGTCGCGCTCGTCGTCTACGACCAGTGGCGCGCCGCCGGCCGGGGCGCTGAACAACGATGCGCGGACGAAGGCGCGGGCGCCGCAGTCGGGGCAGTCGGTCAGGCTGTCGACGGCTGCCAGCGACAGTACATATCCGCACTTCTCACACCGAAACGAGCCGGTCGCGGCGATCGTTCCTGAGATCAAGGGCTCCATTGCGACTCCTTCCGCTAGACGACTTGCGCTTCGGACGCCAGCTGTCTCAACATCATACGTGCCTTGTGCGACTATCTGCGGCAGTTGGCAAAACGTATGGACGTTTGGAGGAGGCCGGCCGTCGGCGGCGAAGACCAGCGACATGCCCCAACTGCTGCCGCACACGCCGGTCGGGGGACGCGCGATGCGGGCGATGCGGCGGGCTCAGGCGATCGTCCCGGACCAGCTGGAGCGCCACCTCCTGCGGCGGAGCATCGGGATCCTCGCGGAGGATCGGACGAGCTGCGCCGACTGTGGCAGGGTCCCCCTGATCGGCGAGCGGGTGCATCTGTACGCGGACGCCGAGATCGTCTGCGAGCTGTGCCGGCCGCTGCGGCGTGAGCCGCCGGTCTCGACCGAGCCGGTTCGCCACAGCGAGTACGGGCACACGGTCAAGGTCACCCGCAGCGCGCGCAGCTGAGCCGACCCGTCGGACCGACGACGCGTAGACTCCGCGCGGCCGTGGATCAGCTCAACGTGTCGATCGTCGTCGGACGCCCGATCGAGGAGGTCTTCTCGTACCTCGTCGACATCGCCAACCATCCGGAGTTCACCGACCACTACCTGGACGACTGGCACCTGACCCGGACGAACACGGTCGGCCGGGGGGCGGGCGCGCGCTTCCGCGTGAAGGCGCCACTCCAGCGGTTCAGCTGGATGGGCGTGACGATCGTCGAGGTCGACGAGCCGCGGCGGATCGTCGAGTCGGGAAGCGGGGGGAAGTTCAACAGGGTCCAGATGCAGACGGTCTACACGCTGGAGTCGAGCGATCCCGGGAAGACGCAGGTCGGCCTGAGCACGACGACCCAACCGGTGACCGCGTCCGACCGCATGCTCGAGCGCCTGGGCGGGCGGATCTGGCTGCGCCGGCAGAACAGCAAGGCGCTCGAGCGGCTGCGGGGGATCCTCGAGAGCGGCGCCAAGCCCGGCCGTCGGGCCACGATTGCCGGCCTCTGAGCGCCGAATGGCGTCGGGGCCGGGTCATCTTCTAGACTGCCGGCGTCGATGACGGCCAGACGAACCCTCCTGCTGATCGCGATCGTCGTCTGCGCAACGATGCTGTCGGCGTGCGGGTATGTCGCCAACGTGAAGAGCGCCGACAGCGAGGCGATCTACGTCAACGTCGGCCAGCTGAAGTATCAGGTCCAGTTCAGCCGGGAGCTCAACCCGTACGACACCGAGGACTCGGCCTACCTCGAGGGTCTGGCGCCGGCGACCGTCGCGCTGAGCCCGACGCAGGCGTGGTACGGGGTCTTCATGCTCGTCCTCAACGAGCACGGCCAGCCGTATCGGGCGGCCTACGACTACTACATCACCGACACGGAGGGCGACCTGTACCGGCCGACGCCGGTCCCCGGCGAGAACCCGTTCGCCTACCACAGCGTGATGGTCGCCCCGTACAAGCAGCTGCCGCTCGTCGGCAGCCTGGCCGCGGACGGACCGACATCGGGCGCGGCGCTGCTCTTCAAGATCCCGCTCGCGACGTTCGACAACCGGCCGCTCGTCCTGCACATCGTCGATCCGGCGAACCCGAACAGCAAGGCGATCGTCGACCTCGACGTCTAGTCGTCGGCGGGCGACCCGGCCGTCGGCCGGGCGCGCGATCCAGCGCGGGTCGGCCGGGTCCTATGCCGCGGCCGGCGGTCCGTCCTCGAGTGGGGCTTCGCCGTCGCTCGAGCCGATCGCCTGGCCGGTCCGGGTCAGCGTGACGAAGGCCAGGCCGCCGAGCATGTTGCCGGCGGCGGCGACGCCGACGTTCGCAAGCACGTGGGACCAGGCGATCGGCGCGCCGTAGCGGATCCCGAAGATCATCTCGAGGGTCACGACGACGACGTGATCGAAGGATCCGAGGGCGAGCACGGCGCCGGCGATCCAGGCGACGAGGACTCGCGTGCCGGGGGTCGGGCTGCCCTCGATCAGCCATGTCATCAGGGTGATCAGGGCGCCGCCGACGATCGCGCTGGCGAAGGCGGTCGGCAGGTCGTAACCGTCGGCGTGCAGGGCGATCGTCCGCAGGCTGTGACCGGCGCCGGCCGGCAGCACGCCGTGGGTGGTCGCGACGAGGATCAGGATGGCCCCGCCGGCGAGGTTCAGGACGAGTGAGACGACCCACAGCTCCGCGAGCTTCAGCTTGGTCGCGAGGCCGGGCCGAAGGCCGATCACGGGCACCATGAAGTTCTCGGTGAACAGCTCGGACCGGCCGATCGTGATGAACACGAACGCGATGCCGAAGGCGAGCGCGCCGGCGAGGTGACCGGCCTGGGTCCCGAGGTGCGGCGAGACGGCGGCGTCGGCGCTGGAC
>DATAUX010000009.1:0-13076 GCA_036268015.1 Solirubrobacteraceae bacterium
TCCGCCTGACGATCGAGGCGCTCCGCGAGCGCCAGGAGTTCGAGCTGATCAACAACCGCAGCTTCGGCCTGCTCCACAACGCCGACCTCAGCCAGCGGATCCCGACCCACAGCGGCCCGCCGACCCCGGACGACCTCGACGCCCTCCTGGCCCTTGTCTGGAAGGAGCCGGACTTCCTGCTGGCTCACCCGAAGACGATCGCCGCCTTCGCCCGCGAGTGCAACCGCCACGGCCTGTACCCGCCGAGCGTCGACGTCGGCGGCAACAAGGTGCCCGCCTGGCGCGGCATTCCGTTCTACCCCTGCAACAAGATCCCGATCACCAGCACGAGCACGAGCTCGATCCTGCTGATGCGGACCGGCATCGAGAACCAGGGCGTGATCGGGCTGAACCAGATCAACATCCCCGACGAGTACCAGCCCGGCCTCAACGTCCGCTTCATGGGGATCAACGAGAAGGCGATGATCTCCTACCTCGTCAGCACGTACTACTCGGCCGCGGTCCTCGTGCCCGACGCGCTCGGCATCCTCGAGGACGTCCAGATCGGACGCACCCATGGTTGACGCGATCTCAATGAATGACTCCAACAACACTCGGAGGTGGTCGTGATGGATCCGCTCGACGACGCAACCGGCACCACGGCGGCCCCACCGGCCCCGAGTTCAAACGGCGATTCCCAGATGAGCCTCAGCACCGCTGCGGCGCGGAACCTGGCGACGACGACCAAGTCCGTACCGCAGATGCAGGGCATCTCGTCGCGGTGGCTGCTCAAGGTCCTCCCCTGGGTCAACGTGACGGCCGGCGCCTACCGCGTCAACCGCCGCCTGAGCTACGCGGTCGGCGACGGCCGGGTCACGTTCACCAACGTCGGCGCCGCCGTCCAGGTGATCCCGCAGGAGCTCGGCGAGCTCCCGGTGCTCCGCGGTTTCGAGGACGTCGAGGTCCTCGGCGAGCTCGCCGGCCGCTTCGTACAGGCCGAGTTCAAGGCCGGCGACGTGATCGTCGAGGCCGGCAAGCCGCTCGACAGCGTCTACCTGCTCGCCCACGGCAAGGTGAGCAAGATCGGCGAGGGCAAGTACGGCGACGAGGCGATCCTCGGGACGCTCGCCGACGGGTCCTACTTCGGTGACGAGGGACTGCTCGCCGACGACGCCGAGTGGGACGTCACGATCAAGGCGATCACCCGGTGCACGGTCCTCTCGCTCCCGCGGGCCGATTTCCAGGCGATGCTCTCCCGCTCCGACGGACTCCAGGCCCACGTCGATCACTTCGCGGCCGGCAAGGGCCACGCCCAGAACAGGCAGGGCGAGGCGGCGATCGCCCTGTCCTCCGGACACGACGGCGAGCCGGAGCTGCCGGGCACGTTCGTCGACTACGAGACCGCCCCCCGTGAGTACGAGTTGAGCCTCGCTCAGACCGTGCTCCGCGTCCACTCGCGGGTCGCCGACCTGTTCAACGACCCGATGAACCAGGTCGAGCAGCAGCTCCGCCTGACGATCCAGGCGCTCCGCGAGCGCCAGGAGTTCGAGATGATCAACAACAGCAGCTTCGGGCTGCTGCACAATGCCGATCTCAAGCAGCGCATCCCGACCCACAGCGGACCGCCGACCCCCGACGACCTCGACGAGCTGATCAGCCGCCGGCGGAAGGTGCAGTTCCTGTTCGCTCACCCACGCGCGATCGCCGCCTTCCGCCGCGAATGCACCCGTCAGGGTCTCTACCCGACGGACGTGGAGATCGAGGGCCAGCGTGTTGCCGCCTGGCGCGGGATCCCGCTCCTGCCGTGCAACAAGATCCCGATCACCGACACCAACACGAGCTCGATCCTCGCGATGCGGACCGGTCAGGAGGACCAGGGCGTGATCGGGCTCCACCAGATCAACATCCCCGACGAGTACGAGCCGGGCCTCAACGTCCGCTTCATGGGGATCAACGAGAAGGCGATGATCTCCTACCTCGTCAGCACGTACTACTCGGCGGCGATCCTCGTGCCCGACGCGCTCGGCATCCTCGAGGACGTGGAGCTCGGCCACCAATGAGCGGAGCTCCGGGGGATCCGGCGGCGGACGTCCAGGTTGTGACGATCACTCCCGACGGGTCCCTCGGGCCGTCCGTGGGCCGGCTTCTGGCCCACCAGCCTCCGGGAATCCTCCACCTGGCGGTTTCGATCGCCCTCGTCGACCCCGACGGCCGCTGGCTCCTCCAGCGCCGCGCCGCGTCGAAGGCGGCCTTCCCCGACCGCTGGGCGAACTCCTGCTGCACCCATCCCGAGCCCGGGGAGGCACCGGCGGACGCGGCGCTGCGTCGCGTCCGCCAGGAGCTCGGGCTCGAGCTCGCCGAGCTCGAGCCGGCCGGGACGTTCACCTACCGGGCGCCCGATCCCGTCTCGGGCCTGGTCGAGCACGAGCTCGACCATGTCTTCCTGGCCGTCGTCGACACCTCGTCGGCCGCCCCCGATCCCGGAGAGATCGGCGAGCTCGCCCGGCTGCCCCTCGGCGAGGCACTCGACCTGGTGATGTCCGAGACGGGTACGCCCTGGGCGCCGGAGGTTCTACGACTCGCCTCCCACAGACACGCCAGCGAGGAGACGCCCGCCGCCTGAGATCCGGGCCGGTGTCCGGCCGTAGAGCACCAAGACGCACATGCTAGGGTCCCGACGCGGGGAAACCCCTGCAAAGCGGCGGTTGCGAGGGAGAAGTGGTTGACAGGAAGTCATCGGAGCCCGGGGCGGACCCGTGTGCGGAGCGGATCTCGCATCGCCGCGCTCCTGCTCGGCTTGGGCGTCGCCTGCGCCGTGCTCCTCGGCAGCGTCTCGGCCGCGTCGGCGGCCGTCGACTTCGATGTCGTGCCGAGCCTGCCAAGCCCGCTCGGAATCGGTTCGGCCGGCGTCCCGGCCACACTGACCATCGCCAATGCGTCGACCGGTCTCGACCTTCTGTCGGACGCCCTGACGACGGTCACGCTGGTGCCGTCCTGTGGCACGCAGAACGTCACGGACGGCGACTGTCCGGCGGGAGCGTCCGATCCGGGAGTGCTCGCCCTGAGCGCGACCGGCTCCGGCGAAGCCGGAACCGCGTGCGGCGGCACGTCCTTTGCGATCGACGACGTCGATCCCGGCGAGGGCAGGTATGCGTTCGTGCCGAGCACGACGGTGACCCTCTCCGCGATCGGCTCCGACGCCTGCGTGATCCACTTCACGATCGACGTCCTGCGGGCGCCGACGCACGACGCCGACCCGGGGACGACCGGTGTCCAGACCGATCAGGTCGGCTTCGCGGCCGGCACGTCGGCGTTCGGCGGTGCCACCGGCACGGCCTTCGGGACCGCCCAGGCGACGGTCGGTCCGGGCAGCCTGCCGCTGACCACGCAGGCGACGCCGTCGACGATCCCGCTCGGCGCGGGCTTCGACGACACGGCGATGCTCGCAGCACCCGTCGCGGGCGCACCGACCCCGACCGGATCTGTCACGTTCGCCGTCTACGGGCCGGGCGACGCGACATGCTCCGCGACCCCGGCCTTCACGTCGACCGACACGTTGGACCCGACCGGGCAGACCGCGGTCTCGAGCGCCTACACGCCCGTCCGCGCCGGCACGTACCGCGTGGTCGCGACATACGCCGGAGACCCGAACTACTCGTCGACCTCGGGCTCCTGCACCGATCCGACCGAGGCGGTCACCGTCGAGCGGGCCGCCACCTCACTGACCACCGCCGTCGGGCCGGCCGCGGTCGGGTTGGGATCGACGTTCACCGACACCGCGACGCTCGGATCCCCGCCGGCCGGCGAGCCGGCCCTCACCGGGTCGGTCACCTTCGCCGTCTACGGACCGTCCGACCCGACCTGCTCCGCCGCGCCGGTGCTCAGCTCGACGAGCGCGCTCGACGCGGCCGGCGCGAGCGCAACCTCCGGCCCGTTCACGCCTCCGGATGCCGGGAACTACCGCGTCGTCGCGACCTATGCCGGCGATCAGAACTACACGTCCTCCTCGTCGTCCTGCGCCGATCCCGCCGAGCGGGTCTCCGTCAGCAGGGCATCCCTCTCGCTCGCCACGCACGTCGCGCCCACGACGATCACGCTCGGCTCCACGTTCGCCGACACGGCCACGCTCGGCCCGCCGCCGGCCGGCGCCTCCGCCCCCACCGGCTCGGTCACCTTCGCCGTCTACGGACCTTCCGACCCGACCTGCGCCGCCGCCCCGGTCTTCACCTCCACGAACGTACTCGACGCCGCCGGCACGACCGCGGGCTCGGACAACTTCACTCCGGCGACTGCCGGGACATACCGCCTGATCGCCGCCTACAACGGCGACACCGACTACAACGGCGCCGCGTCGTCGTGCAGCGACCCGACCGAGGCCGTCGTCGTCGAGCGGGCGCCCCTTGCGATCGCCACGGCCGTCTCCCCCGCCTCGGTCACGCTCGGCTCCTCGTTCACCGACACCGCGCTGCTCGGCCCGCCGCCAGCCGGTGCCGCGGCGCCGACCGGGACGGTGACCTTCGACGTGTACGCCCCCGGCGACACGGCTTGCACCGGGCCGATCGTCCTGAGCTCGACCGTCGACGTCGACGGGACGAAGGCCACGTCGGCAGGCCTCGAGCCGACGACGATCGGCACGCACCGCGTCGTGGCCGTCTACAGCGGCGACGCGAACTACACCGGCTCGAGCGCCCCGTGCGACGATCCCAACGAAGCCGTCGACGTCGTCCCAGCTCCACTGCCGGTCCATACGACGGTCGCACCCTCGTCGATCACGCTCGGGGCTTCGTTCGGCGACACGGCAACCGTCGACCCGGCCCTGCCCGGCGAGCCGACGCCCACGGGGTCGGTCGGTTTCGCGGTCTACGGCCCCGGCGATGCGACCTGCTCGGCCGCGCCCCTGTTCATGTCGACCGATCCGCTCAACGCCGCCGGAACCAGCGCGACCTCGGACTCGTTCACGCCGACCGCCCCGGGCGCCTATCGCGTGATCGCGACCTATTCGGGCGACATCGACTACACAGGGTCGACATCCGCCTGCGACGACCCGGACGAGACCGTGACGGTCACGAGGGCCCAGCTTCCCCTCACGACGGCCGTCGCGCCGGCGGCGATCTCGCTCGGCGCGGCGTTTGGCGACACCGCGCAACTCGGACCCGCCCCGGCAGGCGAAGCGCCCGCCACCGGCTCGGTCACGTTCTCGGTCTACGGCCCCGACGACCCGACCTGTTCGGCAACGCCCGTGTTCACGTCGACCAACTCGCTCAGCACCGGCACGGCCAGCGCCGCGTCGGACTCGTTCACGCCAACCAGCCCCGGCAGCTACCGCGTGATCGCCGCCTACTCCGGCGACACCGACTACACCGGCTCCAACTCCGCCTGCGGCGACCCGTCCGAAGCCGCGACGGTCGCGAGGGCCCCACTGGCGATGAGCACCGCCGTCGCCCCGGCGACGATCACGCTCGGCGCGACATTCGCCGACACCGCGACACTCGGCCCGGCCCCGGCGGGCGAGCCGGCGCCGACCGGCTCGGTCAGCTTCGCCGTCTACGGCCCAGGTGACACGACATGCTCGGGCCCGCCGACATTCACCGCCACGGACCCCCTGACACCGTCGGGCACAAGCGCCACCGCGAGCTCCTTCCTGCCGAGCAGCCCCGGTGTCTACCGCGTGCTCGCGACCTACTCCGGTGACACAGACTACATCGGGTCGACGTCCGCCTGCGCAGACCCGGCCGAGACCGTCACGGTCGCGAGGGCCGCCCTGACGATCGTGACCGGCGTCTCGCCGACAACGCTCACGCTCGGCGGCGCATTCACCGACACGGCGACGCTCGCCGACGCCCCCACCGGCGAGCCGACGCCGACCGGCTCGGTGACCTTCGCCGTGTTCGGGCCCGCCGACCCGACCTGCTCGGCGGCGCCCCTCTTCACCTCGAGCGACCCGCTCGACGCGACCGGCGCGACCGCCGCGTCGAGCGCCTTCACCCCGACCACCCCCGGCACCTACCGCGTGACCGCGACCTACTCCGGCGACGCCGACTACACGAGCTCGACGTCCGCTTGCGCCGACCCGGCCGAGACCGTCACCGTCAGCAGGGCCCAGCTTCCGCTCACCACGGCGCTCGCGCCCACGACGATCTCGCTCGGCGGATCGTTCGGCGACACGGCAACGCTCGGCAGCCCCCCGCCCGGCGAAAGCGCTCCGACCGGGACGGCGACGTTCGACGTCTACGGGCCCGGCGACGCGACCTGCTCGGCAGCCCCCCGCTTCACGTCGACGAACCCGCTCGACGCCACCGGCACGACCGCCGCATCGGACTCGTTCAGACCGACCGCCCCGGGCACCTACCGCGTGATCGCGACCTACTCCGGCGACGCCGACTACACGAGGTCGACGTCCGCTTGCGCCGACCCGGCCGAAGCCGTCACCGTCACACGAGCTCAGCTTCCGATGACGACGACTGTGGCCCCGGCGTCGATCGGGCTGGGAGCATCGTTCGACGACACCGCGACACTCGGGCCGGCGCCGGCCGGCGCGCCGGCGGCGACCGGTTCGGTCACCTTCTCGGTCTACGGCCCCGGCGACACGACCTGCTCGGCAGCCCCCCTGTTCGCGTCGACCGACACGCTCGCCGCCGGCGGGACGACCGCGACATCCAGCTCGTTCACGCCGACCGCCCCCGGCTCCTACCGCCTGATCGCGACCTACCCCGGCGACGCCGACTACGCCGGCGCGGCATCGTCGTGCGGCGACCCGGCCGAAGCGGTCACGGTCGCCAGGGCGTCCCTCCCACTCAGCACCACCGTCGCGCCGTCGTCGGTCACGCTCGGTGGCGGATTCGCCGACACCGCGGCGCTCGGGCCGGCCCCCGAAGGCGAGCCCGTGCCGACCGGCTCGGTCAGTTTCGCGATCTATGGGCCAGACGACACGACCTGCTCGACCACCCCGGCGTCGACGTCCACAGACCCGCTCGTGTCGACCGGGACCGGCGCCACGTCGAGCTCGTTCGTACCGACGAGTCCCGGCGTCTACCGGGTGATCGCGACCTACTCCGGTGACGCCGACTACACCGGCGCGACCTCCTCCTGCGCCGACCCGGCCGAAGCCGTAGCGGTCGCGAAGGCCGCGCTGTCGATCTCGACCGCCGTCTCGTCCCAGACGATCAGGCTCGGCGACCGATTCACCGACACGGCCACGCTCGGCCACACCCCGGCCGACGAGCCGGCGGGCAACGGCTCGGTGACGTTCTCCGTATTCGGACCCGGCGACCCGACATGCTCGGCGGCCCCCCTGACCAGCTCGACCAATCCGGTCGACGCCGCCGGCGCAACCGCGACATCCGACTCGTTCGCGCCGACCGCCACCGGCACCTACCGTGTCGTCGCGACCTACTCCGGCGATCTCGACTACGTCAGCTCGACATCGTCGTGTGACGATCCGGCCGAGGCCGTCACGGTCAGCAGGGCGCAGCCCGCGATCACGGTGGCGCCATCCGTCCCGTCGACCACGCTCGGCACGCCGTTCACCGACACCGCGACGCTCGCGCTCGCCTCGCCTCCCACCGGTCGGCCGACCCCGACCGGGACGATCACGTTCGATCTGTACGGACCCACCGACGCGACCTGCTCGGCCGCGCCCGTCCTGACCTCGTCGGACCCGCTCGACGCGGCAGGGGCCACGGCGACCTCGGCGGCCTTCACGCCACCGGCCCCCGGCACCTACCACGTCGTCGCGTCCTACGCCGGCGATGACGACTACGCCGCGGCTGCCTCGTCGTGTGCGGACGGCGGCGCGACCGTCGCGGTCGGCCGGGCGTCCGTGCCGATCAGTGTGTCGTCGACGCCGGCCTCGACGACGCTCGGCGGCGCGATCGGTAACACGGCGACGCTCGGCCCCCTCCCGGCCGGCCTGCCGGTCCCGACCGGCAGCGTCAGGTTCGATATCTACGGATCCGGCGACACGGCCTGCACCGGGCCGATCGTCTTCACCTCGACCAACCCGCTCGACGCCGCCGGGACGACCGCCGCCTCGGGCAGCTTCACGCCGACGGGCCCGGGCACCTATCGACTGGTCGCGACCTACGCCGGCGACGCCACCTACGCCGGCGTGGCGTCGCCTTGCACGACCGCCGCCTCGGTCGCTCCGCCCCCCGGCCGGACGACCCTTCCGATCGCGAGCTCGGTCGCACCGACGACGGTCCCACTCGGCGGCTCGTTCAAGGACACCGCGAAGCTCGGGCCCGCCCCGGCCGGCCAGCCGACTCCGACCGGCTCGGTGACGTTCACCGTATATGGCCCGACCGACCCGAAGTGCACGGGGACGCCTGCCTTCATCTCGACCCACACCGTCGACGCAGGCGGGACGACGGCCGTCTCCGACGGCTTCACGCCGACCACGCTCGGCGCGTATCAGGTGATCGCGAGCTACGCCGGCGACGCCAGCTACGCGCCTTCGTCGTCGGCCTGCGGCGACCCCGCCCAAGCCGTCCAGATCGCGGCAGCCGCCAGCAGCTCCGAGCCGGGTCCCCCGCCGCCGACGTCCACAACGCCAACGACGCCCACAACCACGCCCACGAAGCCAACGCCGACCGCCGCGAGCCCGACCAAGCCGGAGTCCCGGGCGCAGACGGGATCCGCCGGTCCGGCGCAGACGCCATCGACCACATCGACGCCGGCCGCGAGATCTCAGCCGACAGCGACGACGCCCGTGCCGGCACCCACCACCCCGCCCACGGCGCGCAGGACACGATCGCGGACGTTGGGGCTTGCCCGGTACGACCCGCGATCCCAGCCGAAGAAGGTCGTCGGCATCGAGGTCGGCACCTTCACCCTGCTGGCGTTGGCCAGCGACGGCGGCCTGGCGCTCGCCGGTCTCGCGGGTGCAGCCGGCGGGGCCGCACGCGAGGAGCGCGCAAGGGGCGAGGGCGACAGCGATTCCGAATCCGGTGGAGGCGGCGGAGGCAGCGGCGGAGGCGGCGGAGGCGGGGGCGGGGGCGGGGGCGGGGGGGCGAACTTCGACGTCGACTACGAAGGGCTCGAGATCGTCGAGTTGGCCGCCGCCGGGGGCATCGCGGTCGGCGATCGTTCGAGCACCTGGCGCTGGCCGGGGACCGACAAGGTGGACGCCGTCGCGGTCGCCCTGCCCGCGCGCCTCGTCCGCCGGTCGCCGCTGCTGGCGCGGATCATGGCCGACGGCGCGTACCTGCGGTCGATCCTCGGGTCAGCCGCGCTCGTCGGGCAGGCGATCGGTGTCGTCCTCGGCGCGCTCGCGGTCGACCAGACCGGGGGCCAGGCCCTGCCGCCGAGTACGGCACTGACGATCGGGATCGCCGCACTCGGCGTCATAGACGCGGCCGCCGGGCTCGCGGCCGTCCTCACGTTCGTGATCGGCGTCCTGATCTCCGGCGGCCTCGACTCGAACGCGGCGCTCCGCACGATGCTCGGACTGGCCGCGCTCTGGTTCGTCGTGCCCGTCGTCGCCGGCGCCGCCCGCCCGCTGCGTCGCGACCCGCCGACGAACAACAAGGACCGCTTCGACCGGGCCGCCGACTTCGTGATCGCGTCGCTGATCGGCGCCTGGGCCGTGCAGGAGATCGTCATCGCGTTGCCCGGGCTCTCCGGCTACACGCTGCCGATCGGATCCCAGGCGAACGAGGTGGCGCTGTGGATCCTCGGCGTCCTGATCGTCCGGATGTTCGGCGAGCAGCTGGCCGCCCACTTCTATCCGCAGCGGCTCGTCATCGTCCAGCCGCGCGACCTGCGCGAACCCGGCGAGCTCCAACGCCTCGGGGCCGCCGCCCTGCGCACGGGGATCTTCCTCTTCATCGCCGTCGTCGTCGTCGGCTCGACCTGGCAGCTCTGGGTCGCCGGAGCTCTGTTCCTCGTCCCCCAGACGATGTCCGTCTACGAAGAGCGCTTCCCGAAGTCCAAGACACTCGGCCGGGCCCTCCCCGAGGGACTGCTCGAGGTCGTCCTCATGCTGTTCCTCTGCACCGGCCTCGGCGCCCTCCTGCTCGGCACGCACTCCAAGTCGCTGATCGCCGACTCGTTCGTCCTGCTCTCGATCCCCGGAGCGATCCTCTCGATCCTGCACTACTTCGGCGGCGAGGGTGAGGAGGAGGAAGGCGAAGGGGAAGAGGCCGCGACCGGCTGGACTCCCCGCCTGATCGGCACCGTCGTCCTCGGCCTCGGCCTGCTCGAGGTACTCGGCGTCCTCTTCTGAGCGACGCCCCGGCGGCCCGCCGGCGGCCCGCCGGCGGCGCGGCGGTGGCGCCGAGCCTAGCCGCCGGTCAGCGCTTGGCGCAGGGGCCCGAGCTGGTCGAGCACACCCAGATGGCGGGCGTGGGCGACGACGCGGAGCCGCATGCCTGGCGACAGGCCGGCCGCCAGGACGGCGAGACGAGTCTGGAGCGGCCCGGCCAGGCGCGACGAGATGCCGATGCTGGTCGCGAGCAGGTTGCCGTCGATGATCGCGCCGACGAACTCCTCGATGACCCCTTCGATGCCGGTCTCGAGCGCCTGCTCGACGACCAGGTTGACGACCTCCGTCGGCGCCATCTCGCCGAGCGAGACGATCTCGGCCCAGACGATGACTCGGGCATGGGGCGGCAGTAGGGCGACGAGCGGGAGGACCTCGACGTGGCTGACGATCGCCACGTGGACCATCGCCCGCAGGACGTCGGGCCTGTGGAGGGCCGGGAGGCTCGTGAAGCGGGCGAGACCGGCCTCGCTCATCTCGTTGGTGACGGGCAGGACGACATCCCAGAGGCCGTCGCGCTGAGCCGTCTCGACCATGCCCTCGAGCACCCTGTCGTCCTCCTCGGCGGCCAGGTCCGCGAGCCGGCCAGCGCGCTCGGGCGCGACGCGGCTGAGCAGATCGAGCGCCTGCGGCCAGAGATCCTCGTCGGTGGCCGCGCGGATCGCGCCGCGGATGCGCACCTCCTCGAGCAGGCCGACGACATGGTCGAGGTGCTCGTCGACCTCGACGAAATATGAGATCCGCAGGAGCGACCCGTCATCGATCACCCGGAACGCGGCCTTCACGGCGGCATCGGTCAGGTAACCGACGAAGCGGCCCATCGCGACGTACTCCTTGTCGCGGGTGAGCTCGGCCGCGACCTCGGCGATCAGGTACGGCGGGATCGCCGCGACGATGTCCCGCGCCCGTCGCGGGTCGAGGTTGATCGCCAGCGCGGCGACGAACTTCCGTGGGAGGCGCTCGGCCAGGTCGACGGCCCGCTTGACCTCGAGCTGGGCGGTGATCCGCGCGCACAGGAGCGGCCCGAACGCATGCTCGGCGATCACCGCCGTGACGGCCGCCGGCGGCAGCTTGCTAGCCAGCGCGATCAACCGGAAGCGGCGGCCGTCGAGGTCGAACAGGACATCGCTGGCGCGCTCGCGAACCTCGCGGATCTCCTCCGGGCTCAGCCGTTCGAGGTAGCCGAGCCGCTCGGTCGACGTCCCGAGCAGGCGCGCCAGCTTGAGCACCTCGGCGTGACCGGCGAGCGTCACCGGCTCAGCCCCGCAGGATCACGCGGGCGGCCGCGCGCAGGCCCGGCGGGAGACGCCTGAGGGCATCGGCGATCGCGGCCTCCGTGTCGACCGCCTGCTGGGTGCGGGCATCGGCGACGGCCCTGGCGAGATCGGCGCGCTCGCTGTCGTCGAGCGCGGCGAGACCGCTCGGCAGCGGATCGCCGAGTTGGACGTGCAGATCCTCGGTCGTCTCCATCCGGCGATTCTATGGCTCGACGCTCTGACGTCACCGATTCGACCCGGACCGCTCGACGATCGTCGCTACCGTGTCCCCGAGATGCCCGACCGATCCAACCGCCCGGCGACGACGACGGACCGCGACCGATGAGCGGCAAGCCGCCCGCGGCGACGGACCCGCGCGTGAAGTGGAACAACCGCTACGCCGCGCCGTCGTCAGTTCCCTTCCCCGACACGCCGGCCGAATGGCTCGTCGAGCACCGGTCCCTGCTCGTGCCGAAGGCAGCCGGTGGACGGGCGCTCGACGTCGCCTGCGGTGACGGGCGCAACGCCCGATACCTCGCCGAGCTCGGCTTCGCGGTCGACGCGGTCGACATCTCGGATCTCGTGATCGACCGGCTGAAGGCCGTCGCCATGACCCTCGACCTGAGCGTCAGCCCGCGGATCGCCGACCTCGAGAACGGTGCCGGCCTCCCGGCCGGCGAGTACGACGTCGTCGTGAACTTCAACTACCTCCACCGACCCCTCTTCGACGGGCTCGCCCGGGCTCTGCGCCCGGGCGGCCTGCTCCTCTTCGAGACGTTCGCCCGGCCGCACGTCGACGACCTCGGCCGCCGGTTCCGCCCGGAGTTCGTGCTCGGCGCCAACGAGCTGCTGCTGGCGTTTGCCGGGCTCCACGTCCGCCACTACTTCGAGGGCGTGGTCAGCCGGTCCGGCGAGCCGCGGGGAGTCGCCAGCCTCGTCGCCGAGCGACGCTGACCCGGCGGCCTACGCCAACCAGACCGCCGGCTCGGGCCCCCTGCGTGGGGCGCGGATCAGGCGAAACGAGCTGACGTGCCGGGCGGGGTGGAACGAGCGGACCTGCCGTCGACGCCGCGACCGACCCAGCGGCGGCGTGAAGACGGGCATCGTGATCCTGGCGAGGATCGCCGCGGCGATCTCGTTCTCGTCGAGTGGGTAGCGCGACTCGCGGACGAGTCGGCTGAGCGTGTCGATCTGCATCGTGGTTGCGCCTTTCATTCGGCTCCTCGGGGTCTAATCGGCATCCGGGCGCCATCACCCGCGCGGCCTCGACGCGAGTACGAGTGGTTCGCTCGCCGTACCACTTCACGCCCTTCTTTACAAAAGACCATTATCCCGATAGCCTTTAGGTACATCATCGAGACGAGAGGAGACGCATGTCCGTCACCGACGAGCTTCTCAAGAACGCCGAGCAGTACGCCAGCAGCTTCACGAAGGGGGACCTCCCGCTCCCGCCGGCCCGCAAGGTCGCGGTCCTGGCGTGCATGGACGCCCGCCTCAACCCGTACGGCGTGCTCGGCCTCAACGAGGGCGACGCCCACGTGATCCGCAACGCCGGCGGCGTCGTCACAGACGACGAGATCCGC
>DATAUX010000010.1:0-5455 GCA_036268015.1 Solirubrobacteraceae bacterium
CCCCAGGCCCCGACCCCAGGCCCCGACCCCAGGCCCCGACCACACCCCCACCCCCAGCCCTGACCCCGCCCCCAACCGTCAGGTCGGGTCGTAGGACGCCGGCGGCGGCGAATCTCCCCTGATCCCGGCGATCTGATCCAGGAGGGTCCCCGGCGCCGTCCCCCCGAGCACCCGCAGCCGCGGCAGCCGATCCGGGTCCGAGCTCGGCGCCGCCCACCCGGGAACAACCGTCGTCGACCCCTCGTACCCGGCCGCCTGCACGGCGGCGACGACGGTCGCGTCGTAGTGGCCCGACGGGTAGCAGAACCAGTTCACCGGAACCCCCCACCGCTTCTGCACGACCGACCGGGCGACGGCCACCTGGTAATGGAGGTCGGACGCCGACAGCTTGACCAGGTCGGCGTGGCTGAAGCCCTGCGTGTCGAGCTCCCACCCGGCCGCCAGCAGACCCTTGACCTGGCCGGCCGAGAACCCGCCCTGCGACGCCGGCAGGCCCGTCAGCTGGATGTTCTCGACCGCGGCCCAGCCCATCGCCCGGAGCACCGGCAGCGCCTGCGTGTACTGGGACTGGTAGCCGTTGTCGAACGTCACGACGATCGGCTTGCCCTTCGGCAGCGCGACCCCCCGCTGCCAGTAGGCCTGCATCTGGTCGAGCGTCACGCCGTGCCAGCCGGCCGCCTGGAGCGCGTGCATCTGGGCGGCGAAGAGGTCCGGCGTCACATACAGACCGGGGAACGGCGCGCCCGGCGGGGGCGCCGCGATCACGTGGTACATCAGCACCGGCACACTCCCCGTCCCCGGCCGGCCGGTCCCCGGCATCGCCGCCAGCTCCGCCGAGCTCGGCAGCCCCGTCGTGCCGGTCGCCCTCGCCTTCGACCGGCCGACCGTCGTCGGCCTCGCGGCCGACGTCCCCGTGTCGCCCGGGACCGGCGACTCCGACCCGATCGGCGTCCCGGCGATCGCCGCGCCGGTCGCCGCCCCGCTCCCGCCACCGCCGCCCGAGACCAGCCTGATCGCGACCACGAGAATGACGATCACGCCGAGCGCGGCCATGATCGCCGTGATCCTCCGCCGCCGGATCACGCGACGCCGGACCTCCCGCCGGGCCAGGCGATCGCGGCTGTCGAGGGGAGTGCTCAGCCGGCGAAGGTTAGTACGGCGGGAGCTCCGCGTACCACCGGCCGAGGACCCGGAAGGCCGACCAGAAGGCCCGCTGCGCGCGTGCGTCGTCGAGCGCCGTGTCGATGTTCGGGACGTACAGGCCGACCATCGACGGGGTCAGCGGCTGGACTTCGCCGAAACGGGGCTCCATGATCCGGGCGGCGGGGAGGCGGAGGTCGTTGAAGACGTCGAGGGCGTCCTCGCCCATCACGACGAGCATCTTCGGCGAGACGATCGCGATCTCGTCGAGCACCCGGCCCATGCAGTTCGGGTCGGCGAAGTCCGTGTCGGTCACCGGGCACTTGATCGCCAGCGTCCCGTACACGGCCAGCGGGTCGATCTGCAGGCGGCGCAGCGACTTCATCAGGGCATTGCCGCTGCGACCGAAGAACGCGACGCCCTCCTCGATCTCCGAGGGCATCGGCGCGTACTTGAGCATGAAGATGTCCGCCTGCGGGTGACCCGATCCGAGCACCGGCATCAGCGACCCCCGGGGACAGACCGTGCAGCCCTGGATCTCGTGGGTCAGGGTGTTCAGCTCGCGGATCGCCCGCTCGAGGTACTTCTCCCTGATCTGGTCGTCCGTGATCGGCATTCGCCCGGCTTCTTTTGACCGGGGGCCGGCTTGTCCTTGGCCGTGCATCAGGACTTGCGCGTCGCCCGGCGCACCCTCCGCTCCCTGCGAGCCCGCCGGGCGGCCGGCGGCGTCGCCTTCGTCTCGAGGAATTTCAGGGCCTGGACGTAGAGCAGGCTGGTCGGCTTCGTGACGATGTCGGCGTCCCGCAGCGACTCGAGAAACTCGGCCGGCCCGTCGAAGTCCCGCATCCGGATCCGCACCGATCCGAGCCCGGCCGCGACATGCGAATCGGACCCGGCGCCGGCGACGATCCGGTACTTGGCGGCGAACCGGGCGGCCTCCTCGTTGAACGAGCCGATCGCCACCCGCGGGTTGTAGACCTCGATCGCGTCGACGTCTTCGAGGATCGTCAGGAGGTGCTCGTAGTCGGGGACCGAGTGCATCCGGTCGAACGGGTGGGGCACGTAGACGAGCCCGCCCTGGCGCTTGATCTCGGCGACCGTCTCCGCCAGCGTCAGCCCGCGGGGGATCTTCTCGGTGATGAAGAGCCCGATCACCTCGCCCTGGCTGGCCGTCTTGACCTCCTCGGCGAGGATGATCTTGATCCCCTCGGCCTTCGCCTGCGCCTCGATCGCCCCGGAGACCTCGTTGTGGTCGGTGATCGCGATCGCCCCCAGACCCTGCTCGATCGCCGTCGCCAGGAGCACCTCGACCGGCGTCGCGCAGTCGTTGGAGTGATCGGTGTGCATGTGCAGGTCGACGTCGATCACCCGCCGGGTCGACAGCTTCGCCCGCAGCTCGGGGCTGCCGGTCGTGTCGTGACGCCGGCCGGCGACCTCCGCGTAGACGTCGTCGAGCTCGTCGGCGACCCGCGTCCACGACAGCTCGGCCCGCAGCGGGTCGGCTGCCGCCCGCAGGCGGTCGCGGAGCTCCGGATGGCCGACCAGGCGCTCGAGCTGGCCGGCGAGCGTGTCGGCGTCGCCCGCCTCGAAGAACAGTCCCCGTTCGCCGTCGGCGAGGACCTCCTCGTAGACCGGGAGCCGGGCCGCCAGCGGAACGGTCCCGGCGGCGAGCGCCCGCAGCAGCAGGTCGGGAGCCGGCGCCTGACCGTCGGAGGCACAGACGAGAACGTCGGCGTCGGCGAGCAGCACGTCCCGGCCGATCTCGTCCGGCGTCACGAAGCTGACCCGATCCCGGAGGCTCGCCCGCAGCGCGACCTGGGGGGCGTCGCCGCGCGGGCAGAGCACGGTCGCCCGCCAGCCGGGGTTCCCGTCGAGCCGGCGCAGCGCCCGCAGGAACAGCCGCAGGGCGCCGCGCTCCTCGCAGGCGTCGAACGCGATACGGACCGGCTTGTCGGGGGGTGATTCTGTGGAGCGCTGGACGGCGGGATCGAGCTCGGCACCGGGCAGGATCACCCGGTAGTCGGCCGGGAAATGCCTGGCCATCAGGGCGCCGGTCGCCGCGTAGCTGGCCGTCCGGGCGTCGAGCCGGCCGAAGAACAGCTCGACGAAGCGCCGGGCGACCTGGGTCGAGACGAGGCCGGCCGCCGGGGCGTGGAAGCTGCCGATGTTCAGCGACCGGGAGTGGCGCAGAGCCGCCGAGGCCGTGCTCGGGGCGAACGGCTCGTGGACGTGGACGAAGTCGAGTGGGACGGTCGAGAGGAGATCCTCGACCGTGCGGGCGACGTCGACCGGCAGGCCGGTCTGCCGGCGGCCGGGCGTGGTCGGGACGGCGATCACCTCGCCGGCGGCGAACACCGACGGCCGGCCGTCCGATCCGAGCAGGGACTGCGGGTGCTCGCGGGCGTCGCGCAGGGCCTTGCGCGAGACGCGGACGACCTGGGCCGACTCGGACGGGGCGACGATCATCACGCTGTGGCCCCGGCCGGCGAGCTCTGACGTGACCCGCTCGACGTACGTGTTCAGCTCGGAGCGCAGCTCCCACGGGTGGGGGGTGACGTGGGCGATCGAGAAGCGGGGGCCCATCTCGGGGTCAAGGATAGGCGGCGCCTGGGAGTGGTGGGCGTGGCGGGCGTGGCGGCCGAGCGCGCGGTGTGTCGACGTGTTGTAGAGATTGGTAGGAAGTACGACAAAATGCGTTGGCCTGCCTATCCGGCGGCCGGGAGCGGGACGAGCAGGCCGACGGTCGTGTCCTCCTCGTCCGGCGGGTCGGTGATCGCCGCCGTGACGTTCGGGTGGGTCTGCGCCAGCCTGACCTCTGCGGTCAGCGCCGTCTCCCCGGCGAGGACGGCCTGAGCCGACCAGATCCCGGCCTCCCGCGACCAGATCCGCGGCTGGTCGGTCCCGGCCCCGGGGAAGACGAGCGAGCAGCGGCCGGCCGTGCGGGTCACGAGCATCTTCTGGTCGACCGTGTTCCTCGCGTCGAGGACCTCCCCGTCGAAGCCGAAGCGGACGCTCTGGTTGGCGGGCGAGTTCCACTGCTCGACGCACGGCTCGAGCTCGGGCCCGAGCGAGGCGACCGGGACCTTGCCGGCGTTCGGGGTGCTCGCCGTGCGCGCGGCGGGCGTCGACGACCCGCCGCAGCCGGCGAGCGCGACCGCGCCGAGGACCGCGGCGCCGGCCAGCGCGGACCGCATCATCTCCAGACTGCCGCGGACCAGGGCGGTCGGCGGGCTAGGCGGTCGGGCGCGGGCTGCCCGAGCCGGTCCGGGCCCAGATGTTCGCGCAGTCGGCGCAGACGTCCTCTGGGATCAGGCCGACCCGCATCAGCAGAGAGAAGATGTGGCAGCCGAGGCAGACGGCGAAGAAGGCCTCGAGCCCGGCGGCGACGATCATCGCGACGAGCAGGCCGTCGGCGATCGCGTGCTGGCCGAAGCCGAGCGCGAGGATCGCGCCGGCGACGGTCATCGTCGCGCCCATCCCCTGCGCGAAGCGCTTCGGCGGACCCGGGACGGGCTTGGATGGCCCGAGCCGGGGGGCGGCGACATTCATCGCGAACCGGCCGAGCGGGCTGAGCGTCGGCCCGGTCAGGACGCGGGCGACGAACCCGTAGGCGATCACCGCGAGCAGCCAGTACCAGGAGGTCGCGAGGGTCACGACCGACAGCGCGACCACGACGCCTGCGACGACCCGGGCGGCCTTCTCGTTGACGGGGTTCGGGAAGGAGAAGAATGTGCTCGGGTGTTGGCTCGCGTGTTCGCTCATGTGATCGAGGATAGCTGACCCGCTGGGCATTGGCCACCGGATTGGTGAGATAGGGAGCCGAGGGGGTCATCGGAGTATTTTTTGGGAAACCGTAGGAAACACGACAGAACGTCGAACTTCGTACGACTTCCGCTAGAGGGGCGCTCCGCATCGGCTCGAGAGGGGCGCTCCGCATCGGCTCGAGAGGGGCGCTCCCGATCGGTGCCGCGTACGCCCGCTGTCGCCGGCCAGCCGACGGCCAGCCCCGCGGCTGCCCCGGAGAGGAGACCCCTCAACCTAAATCTTCATAAGGTCGATCGGGATTAGCTAGAATGCTAGGGAACCGATCGAACGGAGGTAGATGATGAGTACCACTGACGACCTGCTGCAAAACGCGCGTGCCTACGAGGCGTCCTTCGACAAGGGGCACCTGCCGCTCCCGCCGGCCCGCAAGGTCGCGGTCCTGGCGTGCATGGACGCCCGCCTCAACCCGTACGGCGTGCTCGGCCTCAACGAGGGCGACGCCCACGTGATCCGCAACGCCGGCGGCGTCGTCACAGACGACGAGATCCGC
>DATAUX010000011.1:0-40504 GCA_036268015.1 Solirubrobacteraceae bacterium
CGCCCTCGTCAGCCACCTGATCTCCCTGGCCGTGCTGTTCATGCTCCTGCGCGCGCAGTTCGTCGCCGCGGCCCAGGTCGTCGTCTATGCGGGCGCGGTGATGGTCCTCTACACGTTCGTCGTCTCCTACGTCGGCGGAGCCGACGCCGGCCCGCGCAACGGCGATCCGCTCGGCCGGCCGCCCGGCGCGGCGATGACGCTGGCCGCCTGGGGCTGCGGCGGCGCCCTCGTCGTCGAGCTCCTGATCGCCGTGCTCGGCTCCGGGCTGAAGGGCATCAGCGGCCACGGGGCGCCGTTCTCGCCGACCTTCGGATCGCCGGCGTCGATCGGCGACCTGCTGCTGACGCGGTTCCTCGCGCCGTTCGAGATCGCCTCGTACCTGCTGCTGGTCGCCGCCGTCGGCGCCGTCGTCCTCGCCCGCCGGCGGGGCGGCGTCGACGACGGGACCGGGGTGCCGGTGATCACGGCGATGGACATCTTCCGGCCGCGGCCGCCGGGCACCGGGACGATGGCCGAGGGCGTCGGCGGGCGGGTCCACCCGATCGTCGGGGAGACGGACGCGTGAGCATCGCCTGGTACCTGGCCGTCTCGGCCGTGATCTTCGCGATCGGCGCCGGCGGCGTCCTGATCCGGCGCAACCCGCTGGTGATCCTGCTTTGCCTCGAGCTGATGCTCAACGCCGCGAACCTCGCGCTGATCGGCTTCTCGCGGATGTGGGGCAACGGCGACGGGCAGGTCTTCGCGCTGATCGTGATGGTCGTCGCCGCGTGCGAGGTGACGGTCGGGCTCGGCCTGATCGTCGCGATGCACCGGCTCAAGCTGCCGATGAACGTCGACGAGATCAGGGACCTGCGAGGGTGACTCGGGATCTTTTCACCCGTGCGCCGGGGCGGCCGCTGTGTTTGCGACCGCTGCGCGCTGCGGTGCCATCGGCCGGCCCGGCTTCGTGCGAAAAGACCCTCGTCAGAGGGGGGGGCTGGTCTTGACTACTACGTTTGCGTGGTTGTGCCTTGCGATGCCCTTGGCGGGGTCGCTGGTCATTGGGGTGCTCTTCCGCAGGCTTCCCGACCGGTCGGCTGGCTATTTGGCCACTGGGGCTGTGGGGCTTTCCTTTGTGTTTGCGGTTATCACGCTTGTCTCTTTGCAGGGGCATGGGGTGGGGGATCGGGAGCTGCCTTCGACGCTTTGGAACTATGCGGTCACGTCGGGGGTCGACGCTCGGTTGACCGTTCTTGTGGATCCGTTGTCGGTGCTGATGATCTGCGTGGTCGCGGGGGTCAGCACGCTGATCCATCTGTATTCGATCGCGTACATGTGGTCGGACCGGGGGTATGTGCGGTTCTTCGCGTATCTGAACTTCTTCGTCTTCTCGATGCTGCTGCTGGTCCTGGCCGGCAACTTCGTGCTGCTGATCGTCGGCTGGGCGTTCGTCGGCGCGGCTTCGTACTTCCTGATCTCGTTCTGGTACCGGCGCACGACGGCCACCCGGGCCGGGCTGAAGGCGTTCGTGATCAACGTGCTCGGCGACGTCGGGCTCGTGCTGGGGACGTACTTCATCTTCAAGCACACCCATACGCTCGACTTCCTCAGCAGCTTCCGCGACGTCCACACCGCGTTCGGCGGGCACAGCGGCGACCTCACGGCCGGCTGCATCCTGCTGCTGGTCGGGGCGTTCGCCAAGTCGGCCCAGCTGCCGCTGCACACGTGGCTGCCCGACGCGATGGAGGGACCGACCCCGGTCAGCGCGCTGATCCACGCGGCGACGATGGTCACGGCCGGCGTCTACCTGATCGCCCGCATGCACCCGCTCTTCGAGGCGGCCCCGGCGGCGGCCGACGTCGGCGAGGTCGTCGGCGCGGCGACGCTGCTGGTCGCCGGGACGATCGGCCTCGTCCAGACCGACCTCAAGCGGGTGATCGCCTACTCGACGATGTCCCAGATCGGGTACATGATCATGGGCGTCTCGGCCGGCGCGTACGCGGCCGGCCTGTTCCACCTGATGACGCACGCCTTCTTCAAGGCGCTGCTGTTCATGGCCGCCGGCTCGGTGATCGGCGCGATGGCCGGCAACCAGTCGCTCGATCGGATGTCCGGCTTTCGCAAGGCGATGCCGTTCACGTTCGGCTGCTTCGTGATCGGTGGTCTCGCGCTCAGCGGGATCCCACCGTTCTCGGGCTTCTTCTCAAAAGACGACATCCTGCTCCAGGTCGGGACGGCCGGCGGATGGCACTGGGCGCTGTACGTCGCGGGCTACGTCGGTGCCTTCCTGACGGCGATCTACACGTTCCGGATGATCTTCCGGGCCTTCCTCGGCGAGCCGTGTCCCGAGGCGCTCGAGCTCGAGCAGGGACACCTCCACCACGCCGACGTCCACACGAACCCGGCGACCGGCGAGATCGAGGACACCGACATCGGCTTCCCGGGCCCCGAGCACCACATCGCCGAGCAGCGGCCGCTGATGCGGGTCGCGATGGGCACGCTCGCCGTCCTGTCGGTGATCGGCGGGATCGTCGAGATCCCGAAGACGACGAACTGGCTCGACAACTTCCTCGCGCCGACCTTCGCCGACTCGACGATCGTCCGCAACCCGTCGAACGGCCTGCTCGCCTTCGGCCTCGTGCTCGGCGCGGCGGTCGGCCTCCTGGGGATCGGGATCGCCTACTACGTGTGGGTCCTCAAGCCGGGGACGGCGGCCAGGCTCCAGGCCCGCCTGCGGCCGATCCACACGCTGTTCCTCAACAAGTGGTACTTCGACGAGCTGATCGACTTCGCCGTCGTCCGGCCGGCCGCCTGGTTCGGCCGCTTCGGCCAGCAGACGTTCGAGCGCCTCGTCGTCAACGGGACGCTAGTCGGCGGGACGACCGGCCTCGTGAAGGCCGGGTCGGCCGCCGTCCGCGGCGCCCAGACCGGCTTCCTGCGCTACTACGCCGGCCTGCTGATCGCCGGCCTGACCGCCCTCGGCCTCTACTTCCTGCTCCAGTCGACCTGATGCTCTCCGTCCTGATCTGGCTGCCGCTCGCGACGGCCCTGGCCGGCGCGCTGGCGGGTTCGCTGACCGGCGCCCGCGGCCGGACCGGGCTGGCCGTGTTGGTCGGCGCGCTCGGCTCGCTCGGCCTGGCGGTCGCCCTGATCGTCGGCTACGACGGGCACACCGGCCAGCTCCAGCACGTCACCGACATCGTCTGGATCGCGTCGCTCGGGATCCACTACAAGTTGGGCGTCGACGGGTTGAACCTCTTCCTCGTCGGCCTGGCGACGCTCCTCTTCGCGGTCGCCCTGGTCGCGGCGAACCTCCGCGAGTGGGAGAAGCCGCACCTCTTCTACTTCCACCTCGGCCTCGCCGAGTCGGCCGTGCTCGGGGCGCTCCTGGCCCAGGACCTCGCCCTGTTCGTGGCCTTCTTCGACCTGATGCTGATCCCGTTCTACTTCCTGACCGGCATCTGGGGCGGCGAGGACCGGGTCCGGGCGACGACCAAGCTCGTGATCTACACGCTGGTCGGCTCGCTCCTGATGCTGGCCGCGGCGATCGCGACGGCCGTCCTCACCGCGCACGACTCGGGCAACGCCCTGAGCTTCGTCTTCTCGGACCTCCGCGCCGCGCCCCTGCCGGTCGGCTCGCAGGACTGGATCTTCCTCTGCTTCGCGGCCGCCTTCCTCGTCAAGATGCCGGCCTTCCCGCTCCACGGCTGGATGCCCGACGGGTACCGGGCGATGCCGATCGAGGTCCTGATGGTCTTCAGCGGCGTGCTCTCGAAGGTCGGGGCCTACGGATTCCTGCGGATCGTGCTGCCGCTCTTCCCGGGCGCGTCGGCCCACTTCCAGACGGTGATGCTCGTGTTCGGGCTCGCGTCGATCCTCTACGGGTCGGCGATGGCCTTCACCCAGACGAACGTCCGCCTGATCGCCGGGTACTCGTCGGTCGCCCAGCTCGGCTTCATCACGATGGGGATCTTCTCGCTGACGCCCCAGGGCGCCCAGGGCGCGCTGCTCCAGATGATCAACCACGGCCTGGTCGTCGCGCCGCTGTTCTTCATCATCCTCCTGCTGTCGGCCAGGGCCGGCGGGTCGGAGGACATCCGCGAGATGGGCGGGATCGCGATGCGGGCGCCGATCCTCGCGACGCTCTTCCTCGTCGTCGCCCTCGCGACCCTGGCGATCCCCGGGTCGGGGAACTTCGCCGGCGAGTTCCTGATCCTGCTGGGCGTCTTCTCGACCAAGCTCGTCTTCGCCGTCGTCGCGTTCGCCGGCGTCGTGATGGCAGCCGTCTACAGCCTGCGGATGTACATCCGCTCGATGCACAACCGGACGGGTCCGGACGTCGAATCCCGAGAGCTGCGGCTGATCGACGGCCTCGTCCTCGCGCCGTTCATCGCCGTGATCCTGCTCTTCGCGCTCTACCCCCAGCTCGAGCTCCACCGGGCCGAGAAGTCGGTCACGGCGACGGTGGCCGGCGCACGGGCGATCGCCGAGCCAGGCACGCCGCAGGTGGCCGGCGGCCCGCTCACGGCCCTGGCCGCCTTCCAGCGCAGCGGCGTGAGCATCCGGCGCTCGAACGGCGGCTGGACGGTATCCGCCCCGGCCGCGGCCGGCGGCGTCGCCCCCGGCGGACTCGCGACGACCGCCAACGAGGTCACGGTGACCGTCAAGTGAACTACGCCGCCGCCGTCCGCCAGGCCGCCGCCAACGGGCCGCCCCTCAAGGGGCCGCACGTCGACTTCGCGGCGCTCGGGCCGATCGAGGCCCTGCTGGCCGGTTCGCTGATCGTGCTGATGCTCGGCCTGCTCTCGTCACGGAAGATCCGCCATCAGGCGGTTCCGGCGGTGACCCTGCTCACGCTGACCGTGACGATCGGCCTGACGATCTGGCAGTGGCACGACGACAAGTCGGTCGTCGCCGGGGCGATGACGATCGACGGCCTGTCGCTCGTCCTGACGCTCGTGATCGCCGTCGCCGGCGTCGCGGCCACCCTGCTCTCGTGGCGGGCGCTCGCCCCCCGGGAAGCCGCCCACGGCGAGTACTACGCGCTCCTGCTCGGCTCGATGGCCGGGATGCTCGTCCTGATCTGCTCGTCGAACCTCGTGACCCTGTTCGTCGGCCTCGAGCTCCTGTCGATCCCGCTCTACGTGCTCTGCGCGACCGAGCTCCACCGGGCGAGCTCGCTCGAGGCCGGACTCAAGTACCTGATCGTCGGGTCCGTCGGCTCGGCCACCCTGCTCTACGGCCTGGCGCTGATCTACGGGGCGACCGGGGCGACCAGCTTCAGCGGGATCGCCGCGTCCCTGGCACGCGGCGGGGCCTCGGACCCGCTGTTGCTGACGGGGATCGCGCTCGGCGTGACCGGGCTCTGTTTCAAGGCGTCGGTCGCCCCCTTCCACCAGTGGACGCCCGACGTCTACGAGGGAGCGCCGACGCCGATCACGGCGTTCATGGCCGTCGCGACCAAGGCCGCCGCCTTCGGCGTCCTCCTGCGGCTGTTCGACGTCGGCCTGATCGGCGACCACGCGAACTGGGGTCCGGCGCTGGCGACGCTGGCGGCCGTGACGATCGTCGTCGGCAACGTCGGCGCTCTCGGCCAGTCGTCGCTGAAGCGGATGCTCGCCTACTCGTCGGTCGCCCAGGCCGGGTACATCATGGCCGGCGTGGTCGTCGCGACGCAGCTCGGCGTCCGGGCGACCGTCCTCTACCTCGTGACCTACCTGATGATGAACCTCGCGGCCTTTGCGGTGATCGTCGCCCGCGAGCGGGAGACGTCGCTCGGCGACGACATCGACTCGCTGGCCGGGCTCGGCGCCGACCGTCCGGTGCTCGCCTGGTCGATGACGATCGCGATGCTCTCGCTCGCCGGCATTCCGGCGACCGCCGGCTTCATCGGCAAGGTCTACCTGATCCAGGCGGCCGTCGACGGCGGCTACGCCTGGCTGGCCGTCGTGATCGTGCTCGGGTCGGCCGTCTCGCTCGGCTACTACCTACGGGTCCTCGCGGCGATCTGGATGCGCAGCGCCCCCGCGGTCGGCACGCTCGGCCGGCCGGCGATCGCCGGCGCGTCGCCCGAGGCTCCCGTCGTCCCGGCACCGGCCCGCGGCCGCCACCCCGAGGTCGCGCTGGTCGCCGTGCTCTGCGCCGCCGGGAGCCTCTTCTTCGGAATCATCCCCCAGCCGCTGTTCGACCTCGTCCACGGCGCCGGCAGCGCGCTGACCGGCCTGCTCTAGCGGCCGCCGCCGCCGGCCTCCGGTCCGCGAACGCGAGCGACGCTCACGGCCCACCGGCGGGCCGGCCCCGTCCGGTTTCGCATCCGGCGGTGGTGGCTCTTTCTGGAGAAATGGTACGAAACTCGACAGATCGTCGCGTTTTGTACAGAAACCCGTGGAAGACCGTCAACGCGCCCGGCCCGTCGCCTCCCCGGGGTCTGACGCCGGCTCGGGGTACCCGGCCAGCGCCTCGACCGCCAGCTCCTCGAGCCGGTCGACCGTCGGCCGGCTGCCGAAGCGCTCCGGGATCTCCCGGCCCGCCCGGGCCGCACGCTCCGCGGCGTCGGTCCCGCCGGCGGCGACCGCTCGCAGCGCGCGGACGAGCTCGTCCCGGTCGGGCTCGAACCACCGCTGGCCGAGATACCGGTCGAAGACCAGGGGACCCGGCGCGACCGCGACGACATCGCCGTCGACGAGAAACGAGTTCTCGTCGGACATGAACGACAGGCTGCCTCCCCAGCGCGGGCCGATCGTCGGCAGGCCGACCGCCATCGCCTCCATCAACGGCCGGCCCCAGCCCTCGCCCCGGCTCGGCAGGACGAACGCGTCGACCGCCCGGTAGAGGCCGGCCATCTCCGCGCTCGACAGGCTGCGGTCGATCACGACGATCGGCGCCGTCCGCCGCTCGCCGACGTACGCGTCGATCCGCTCGCCGGCGTCGTCGACACCCATCACGAAGCCGCTCGACTTGATCACCAGCGAGACGTCGTCGGCCGGCTCGAACGAGTCGGCCCACGCGTCGATCAACGTGCGCCAGCCCTTGCGCTCGGAGAAGTCGAAGACCGACAGGAACCGCATGCCCCACGCGGCCGCCGGCAGGGCCAGCGGCGTCGTGCGCCCACGGAGGGCGGCGAAGTCCAGCGTCGGCGCGAACACGCGCAGCTTCTCCCGGGGAACACCCGCGCCGGCGAACGTCCGCACGTTGAACTCGCTCGGCACCCACACCCGGTCGAACCGGGCCACCTGCTCGGCCCAGCCGCCGGGCAGCGAGTCGGTCTCGAACATCGTCCGCAACACGGTCGGCCCCCGCTCCCGGTGGAGGGTCGCCCGCGACGCCGGCGGGATCGTCTTGTGGAAGACGTCGACATACGGCGGCGCCGGCAGCCGGACGCCGGCCGCGTGATCGACGATCGCCCGCTGGGTCGCCGTCAGCTCGACCGTCGTCGTCCATGCCTGCCAGTCCCGGGCGGCGATCTCCGCGGCCTGCTCATGACACGCGTATAGGACGCAGCGGCAGTCCTCGCTGTAGCCCGACGGGTCGAAGAGGGCGCCCTGCCACAGCAGCGGCGGCATCGCCCGGCTCATCCGGCGCCACCCGGATCCGCGCCCGCCCGACTCGCCTCGTAGCGGGCGATGAACTCCTCGAGGTGGCCGACCCCGCCGGGCACGGCGTAGGCCCGGCGGAACCGGTGGGCGCCCACCGCGATCAGGTAGGCGTGGCTCCTGACCCGCTCCAGATCGGCGTCGACGAGGCCCGCGAGCGACGCCAGCCGCCGCCAGGCCCGGCCGTCGGCTCCGAGCATCAGCCCGACGTAGGCGACGTCGCGCTCGGGTTCACCGATCACCCCGTACGGGTCGATCGCCGTCAGCGACCGATCGGCTCCGACCAGCAGGTTGCGCGGCTGGAAGTCACCGTGGATGACCCTCGCCCGTGCGGGGTCCTCGGTCGCGATCAGCCACTCGCGCACGGCCTCCTCCCGGCCGATCGTCGCGGCCCCCAGTCGGGGCCCGCCGCGACGCGCCTCCTCGCGCTCGCGCAGCCGCCGCAGCGGCCCGATCTTCTCCTCGAGGCTCGGCAGCCCCGGCAGCGGCCGGCCGTCGCGTCGATGCAGGCGACCCAGCAGGGCCGCCACCCGGCCGACCACGCCGTCATCGCCCGGCGCCTCGTCCGCCGGCCGGCCGGCGATCGCCTCGAGCAGCAGGGCCCCGGTCGCGTCGTCCTCGCCCAGCAGCTTCGGCGTCCCGCCCCCGTCCCAGTAGCCGAGCGCGATCCGCTCGCTCCGCGTGTCCGCGGGGCTGATGGGAATCTTCAGCACGGCCGGCGCCCCCGAGTCGGTCGCGACCTCGAGCACGCACGCCGTCCGCCCGCCCGGAAGCCACCCGACGAGCGTCAGTCCCCACTGCTGGGCGAGGGTCACTTGCAGGGCCGGGAGCCCGGCGAGCCACGAAGCAGCCTGCTCGGGGAACGCCCGACCGACCCGATGCCTGAACGCGGCCGGTGGCGCCAGCGACGCGACGGCTCCTCCCGGCGACTGGAATCGTGGCGGATCGGGACGCGGCTGGTCCTGCACGAGAGCCTCCCGTAGTGCATGATCGGCCGATGCGCGTCGCGCTCTGCACCAACATCCGACCGATACGAGACGAGATCGGTCTGCCCGGGCGTAACCAGGCCATCATAGATCGACTGTCCGAGGACGGCCACGCCGTCGATGTTCTCTACGGGCCCGAGCGACTCCTCCACGGCGACGCACCCTCCTACGACGTCGGGCTGCTCGCCCCGAACGATCTGCTCGCCCCGCGACCGGACCCCGTCGGCCGGCTCGCGGCCGAGACCGCCGCGCTCGGCCTGGAGGCCGCCGGCGTCCCGTTCGTCAATTCGCCACTGACCAGGCGTCACGCCGCGAACAAGCTGCTCGCCCACATCGCGTTTCGCTCAGCCGGCCTGCGCCAGCCGGCCACGTGGACCTTCGCGGAGCTCGACGACCTGCACTGGCCGGAAGCCGGCCTCCTCGTCAAGCCGATCACCGGAAGCTGCGGATTTGGGATCTCGGTCGCCCACTCGCCGGGAGAAGCACGCGCCCTCATCGCGGCCTCCGGCGAGCCATCCTTCGTCCAGGAGATCGTCCACCCGGCGCGCTGCATTCGCGTAATCGCGACCCGGGAGCACTCGGTCGGCCGCTATGAGAAGCGCATGCCCCCGGGCACGCTGTTCGCCGCGATCACATCCGGCGCGCAGGAGGTCAAGCTCGACCCCCGGGCCGATCTCGATGACCTCGGCGTTGCGATGGTCCGAGCGGTCGGACTCGACATCGTCGGTGTCGACATCCTCGAATCGACCGGCGGCGCGCTGTTCGCGCTCGAAGCCAACGTCAACTTCGGCTTCTACTCGCGCAACCGCGAGATCCTCGACGCGCTCGCCGACCAGGTCGAGCTCCGCGGCGCCGGGAGATCGTCGAGCCACGCCGGAGCCATGGCCTCGACTTCGCGACGTTCGACCGGCTCGTCACGATCTCGCTCGGCGTCGGCACGCTGAACTGCGGCGGCACGCAATTTCGCGACGGGGCGAACCTGCGGATCACCCGTGGCGAGATCGTCCTGGAGCACACCGACTTCGGACCGACGTCGACCGTGTCGCTCTACCGCGTCGCCGGCTTCCGCGAGATCGTGGACGCCGAGTCCGAGTCCGAGTCCGAGTCGGCCGCGGCCTCGGCGACCGAACGACCCAGGCTGCTCTCGCTGCGCGGATCGTCGATCCGCGGGTTCGAGATCTCGGGCATCGACCTGCGCCCCTGCCTGTTCGCCGGCGCCCACGGGCTGGACGGTCTCCATCTCGATAGCACCGTCACCTTAAGGCGGCCCACCGCCGTCCGTCCCCCTCGTCCGACTACGCCGATGGCGTCCGCGTGAGGTGATCGCCGAGGAGTGGCACTGGCAGGCCGCGCAGGACGGGCGGTGGCCGGAGTGGAAGATCGGGCCGGACCGCGAACTCCCGGAGAGGCTGCGCGGCGTCGGCCAGCCCACGGCCCGCGAGGTGGCTGACATCTACCGAGCCCTGCGCAAGGGTCGCGAGGACAAGCGGGACGAGCCCGGCGCCGAGGACTTCTACTACGGCGAGATGGAGATGCGCCGCCACGCGCTCGGTGCTCCGGGTGGTCCGCACCGGCGGGTCGGCGAACGCGTCCTGATCTGGGCCTACTGGGCGACCGCGGGCTACGGTCTGCGGCCGCTGCGGTCGCTCATCGCCCTCGGCGTCGTCGTCGCGAGCTTCGCCTCGCTGACCGCCACCGACGGCCTGCGCGGCCACGGCACGTACGCCGACGCGCTGCTCGTCACGCTGCAGACGGCGACCCTGCGGAGCGGGACCGACGCCCAGCTGACCTACGCCGGGCGCTGGCTCCAGCTTCCGCTGCGGTTGCTCGGCCCGCTCTTCTTCGGCCTCATCCTGCTCTCCCTGCGCGGCCGCCTCAAACGGTAGGCGGCTCGTCCGCGGCGCTGGTTAGGATCGCCGATCCGTGCACGAGACAAGCCCCACCGTCTACCTGATCGCCCGGCCCTCGCTCGTCGTCGACGGGATGCGCGGCTACCTGGCCGACGTCGGCGGCCAGGGCTGGCTCGACCGGCGGCTCGACGAGGCCGGCGACCAGCCGAACGCCGGCGAGCTGCTGACCGAGTTCGGCGGCCGGGCCTGCTACCGCAGCTGGGAGCCCGGACTCAACCCGAACGTCACCCGCGTACGCGCCGACCAGCGCGAGTACTTCGCCAACCTCCTCCAGAGCGGCCACGGCAGCGTCCTCGAGCACGCGAGCTACAGCTTCGCCTTCCGCAACGTCAGCCGCGTCTTCACCCACGAGCTGGTCCGCCACCGAGCCGGCTCGGCCTTCAGCCAGGAGAGCCTCCGCTACGTCCGCCTGACCGACATCGGCTTCCGCGTCCCGCCCGCCCTTGAGCCGGTCCGCGACCAGGTCCTCAGCATCGTCGAAGCGCTCGAGGAATTCCAGCTGACCGCGGCCGCCGCGCTCGGAATCGACGCCGACGGGATCCCCTTCCACATCAAGAAGGAGGCGACCTCCGCCCTCCGTCGACTGGCGCCGATCGGCCTCAGCACGGACATCATCTGGTCGGCCAACCTCCGAACCCTGCGCCACGTGATCGAGATGCGCACGGCCGACGGCGCCGAGGAGGAGCTCCGGCTGGTCTTCGACGTCGTCGCCGACCTGATGCGCCGCGAGGCCCCCGGCCTCTTCCAGGACTTCGCGCGCGACGAAACCGGAAGCTGGGTCCCGACCAACCGCAAGGTCTGAACGCTTGTAGACACGGGTTGGGCCGAGCTACACTCGCCGCGGGATGGACACGGACGTGAACCGCTTGGTCGGCGGCCGACGACGAATTCGAGCCGGGGCCGCACCGGGCGGCCGGCAACGACGCCGGCGAGCCGGGATCGGCCTGCTCGCGACCCTGGCCAGCCTCCTCATGGCCGCCGGCCTCCTCCTGGCCGGGACCGCCGCCGCCGAGACCGTGACGATCGGCACACCGACCGCCGACTTCGGTCCGACCGGGTCGGTCGAGTCGTCGTCCGGGTGCAACAACTGCACCCAGTACCAGCTCTCCACCCAGAACCCGCTCGCCGTCGAGACCGTCCCCGCCGACGGCGTGATCACCGGCTGGCGCGTCTCCGGCGGCGGGACGCTCACCCTGGAGGTCCTCCGCCCGGGTGCTGACGGCACCCTGTCGAACGTCGGCGGCAGCGGCGGGCAGACCGCGTCGAGCGGAACCGGCATCCCGACCCAGCCCGTCCACATCCCCGTCCTCGAGGGCGACTCGATCGGCGTCCACCTGTCCGGGTCGAGCCCGAAGGTCTTCAACACCGGATCGGCCTCCGACGGGACGTTCGGCCAGGTCTCACCCGACGTGCCCGCCACGCCGAACATCCTCTCCGGCCTGATCAGCCTCAACGCCGACGTCGCGCTGACCCCGGTCGTCAGCTCGATCTCGGCGACGTCCGGCTCGACCGGCGGCGGCACCGTGACGACGATCACCGGCTCCTACCTCGACGGCTCGACCAGCGTCCGCTTCGGCGCCGTCCCGGCCAGCTCGTTCACGGTCGTCTCGTCGACCGAGATCCTCGCCTCCGCCCCGGCCCAGAGCGCCGGAACCGTCGACGTGACCGTCGGCGGACCCGGCGGGTCGAGCCCGACGACGCCAGCCGACAGGTTCACCTACTCCGCCCCCGCCGGCCAGCACGACGCCGGCGGCGGGCAGTCGCCGTCCGGCCCGGAGACGCCCATCGACACCGGCCCCGGCCTGCTGCTCTCCCCGCTCTCGCTCTCGGCCAGCTACTTCCTCGCCGCCAAGTCCGGCGCCGCGATCGCGAAGACCGCGACCGGCACGACGCTGACCTACACCCTGTCGGCCCCCGCGACGACGACCCTGATCATCCAGAGCGTCCTCCCCGGCCGGCTCCTCCCCGCGAACTCGACGGGCGTCCGCACCTGCGTCGCCCCGAACCGGGCGACCCTGCCCGTCAAGCTGCCCAAATGCTCGCGCTACGTCAGCCTGACGCCCCACCTCACCCACACCGGCCCGTCCGGTCGCAACACCGTACGTCTGACCGGACGCCTCTCCGGCCACGCCCTCGCCCCCGGCCCCTACCGCCTGCTCGCGACCGCGACGTCGACCGCCACCCCCAGCCTCGTCTCGGCCCCGGTCACCCACGCCTTCCACGTGCTCGCCCCGAAGACGTCGTCGAAGACCACGACCAGGCCGAAGGCCCACGCCGCCCTCCCCACCACCGGCCCCGGCGCCGCGGCCGCCCCGACCGGCTGACGCCGCAGCCGGCCGAGTCGCCGATCGCCCACCACCCGTCCAGCCGGCCCGCAACCGCCCGAGCGCGCTCCAGAACGACCGGACACAACCGCCGACCCGGCGGCTACCCGTCCAGCTCGCGCTCCCGCAGCTCGATCCGGCGGATCTTCCCGGTCAGCGTCTTCGGCAGGTCGGTCACGAACTCGACCTTCCGGGGGTAGGCATAGGCCGACAGGCGACCCCGCACGAACTGCTTGATCTCGTCGGCCAGGCCCTCGCTCGGCCCGTATCCGGCCGCCAGCACGACGAACGCCTTGACGACGTTTCCCCGCAGCTCGTCCGGCGAGGCGACCGCCGCCGCCTCGGCGACCGCCGCGTGCTCGAGGCACGCCGACTCGACCTCGAACGGCCCGATCCGGTAGCCGGCCGCGATGATCACGTCGTCGGCCCGGCCCGCGTACCAGACGTACCCGTCCTCGTCCATGCTCGCCGCGTCCTTCGTGTGGAACCACTCCCCCCCGAAGGTCTCCTCCGTCGCGTCCGGCAGACGCCAGTACCCCAGCGGGTAGTGGGGATTCGACCGGGCCCGCAGGCAGATCTCGCCGCGCTCGCCCCGGCCGACCGGCTGCTCGTCCTCGTCGAGGATCACCACATCCCAGCCCGGCATCGGCCTGCCCATCGACCCCTCGCGGACCTCCATGAACGGGAAGTTCCCGCACAGCGGGTACGACTCGGTCAGACCGTAGTAGTCGAGCACGGTCACCCCGAACTGCTCGCGAAACCACCGGATCGCCTCCGGGTTGAGCGGCTCCCCGGCCGAGCAGACGACCCGGAAGCTCTGCGGATACCGGCTCCCCGCGTCGCCGATCCCCATCATCGACCGGATCGCCGTCGGCGTCCCGAACACGTTCGTGACCTGGTGGCGCGACAGGAAGGCCAGCTGGCGGTGCGGATCGAAGCCGGCCTCCCGCTGGTAGACGTACTGGACCGCGCCCAGCCGCCACGGCCCCAGGAGCGGCGAGATCCCCGCCGCCCACGCCCACTCGCCCATCCCGTGGAACCGCTCGCCGTCCTGCACGTCGTGGCAGTAGACGAACTCCTCATGCCCGAGGATGTACCGGTGGGCGTGGACGATCCCCTTCGCCAGGCCGGTCGTCCCCGACGTGTAGTAGAGCTGGGCCGGATCGTCGGCCTTCGTCGCGACCGCCGCGAACTCGGTCGACGCCCCGTCGAACGTCGTCTCGTCGAGCACGACGATCTGCTCGACGAGCCCGTCCGCGAACCGCCCGGCGTTCGCCGCGTCCGTGACCAGGACCCGCGGCTCCGAGTCGCTGAGCCGGTGGCGGATCCCCTCGTCCCCGTAGAGCACAGACATCGACAGCAGCAGCGCCCCGAGCTTCCACGTCGCGAAGAAGACCGCCGCCGTCTCCGGCGTCGGCGGCAGGACGACCGCCACCCGGTCGCCACGCCCGACCCCCAGGCCGGCCAGCACGTTGGCGAGCTGGTTGGACCGATCCTGCAGCTCCCCCCACGCGATCTCCCGGATCGTCCCGTCGAAGTGCTCGTGGACCATCGCCAGCTTCTCCCGCGGGTGCTTGTCGCAGACGTCGGCCGCCAGGTTGTAGAGCTCCGGCACGTCCCACCGGTGCTCCCGACAGACCTCGTCGTACCGGGTCTCCGTCCCCGGCCTACTGGTCATCGTCGCTCCTCGACCTGATCGCGTCGTCGAGCTTGGCCATCACATCCGGATCGCGCAGCGTCGTCACGTCGCCCAGCGCCCGGCCCTCGGCGATGTCGCGCAGCAGACGCCGCATGATCTTGCCCGACCGCGTCTTCGGCAGGTCATCGGCCCAGATGATCCGTTTCGGCCGGGCGAACTTGCCGATCCGCGCGGCCACCGTCTCCCGGATCCCGGCCTCCACCGCCTCGGTTCCCTCGGTCTCGCCCTGCAACGTGACGAACGCGCAGATCGCCTGGCCCGTCTGCTCGTCCGACTGCCCGATCACCGCCGCCTCGGCGACCATGTCGTGGGCGACGATCGCCGACTCGACCTCCGCGGTCGACAGCCTGTGACCCGACACGTTGACGACGTCGTCGATCCGCCCGATCACCCAGATGTAGCCGTCCGAGTCCTTGCGGGCCGCGTCCCCGACCACGTAGACGGTCGGCCCGAACCGCTTGAAGTAAGTCTCGATGAACCGGTCGTCCTCCTTGTAGAGCGTCCGCAGCATCGACGGCCACGGCCGCAGGATCACCAGCAGACCCTGGCCCGTGTCGATCGGCCTGCCGTCGGTCTCGTCGACGACGTCGACCTCGACCCCCGGAAACGGGTGGGTCGCCGAGCCGGGTTTGGTCGCCGTGATCCCGGGCAGCGGCGTGATCATGATCGCCCCCGTCTCGGTCTGCCACCACGTGTCGACGATCGGGCATCGCCCGCCGCCGATCACCTTGTGGTACCACAGCCACGCCTTCGGGTTGATCGGCTCGCCGACCGACCCCAGCAGGCGCAGGCTCGACAGGTCGAACTTCCTCGGATGCTCGGACCCCCACTTGATGCACGCCCGGATCGCCGTCGGCGCCGTGTAGAAGCTCGTCACCTTGTAGCGCTCGCACAGCTCCCACCAGATCCCCTTGTGCGGGTAGTCCGGCGCGCCCTCGTACATCACCGATGTCGCCCCGTTGCACAGCGGCCCGTAGACGATGTACGAGTGGCCGGTCACCCAGCCGACGTCGGCCGAGCACCAGTAGACGTCGGTCTCCGGCTTGAGGTCGAAGACATACCGGTGGGTCGCGCTCGCCCCCGTCATGTACCCGCCGGTCGTGTGCAGGATGCCCTTCGGCTTGGCCGTCGAGCCGCTCGTGTACAGGATATAGAGCGGGTCTTCGGCATCCATCGATTCAGCTGGACACTCTGCGGCGGCCGCTGCCATCGCGTCGTCGTAGAAGACGTCCCGGGGCGCGGTCATCGGGCAGTCGATCCCCGAGTGGCGGACGACGACGATGTGCTCGATCGACGCGAGGTCGCCCATCACGTCGTCGACGTTCCGCTTGACAGGCGCCGTCTTCCCCTTGCGGGCCGCCCCGTCGACCGTGATCAGGACCTTCGCGTCCGAGAACTCCATCCGCTCGCGGACGGCCTCCGCCGCGAAGCCGCCGAAGACGACGTTGTGCGGCGCCCCGATCCGCGCGCACGCGAGCATCGCCACGACGACCTCCGGGATCATCGGCAGGAAGATCCCGACGACATCGCCCTTCTCCACGCCGAGATCCTTCAGCGCGTTCGCGAACCGCTGGACGTCCCGGTGGAGGTCGGCGTACGTGATCGTCCGCTCCGTCCCCTCCTCCCCATGCCAGTGGTAGGCGACCCGGTCGCCCCGCCCGGCCTCGACGTGGCGGTCGACGCAGTTGTACGACGCGTTCAGCCTGCCGCCGACGAACCACTTGTAGAACGGCGGGTTCGAGTCGTCGAGGACCGTCTCCCACGGCTCGAACCAGTCGAGCTGCTCGGCCTGGCGAACCCACCAGCCCTGCCAGTCGCCCTCGGCCTCCGCGTAGATCGCCGGATCGTCGAGCAACGCGTGTTCGCGGAACTCCTCCGGCGGCTCGAAGCGCTCCACATCGAGCAGGCCGGCCAGCTCCTGCTCGAGATCCTCGGCCGCCCCGCGCTGATCCGCCATTGCAGTCACCTCGTCCGATCGTTGGGGCCTCGCGGCGGGCCCGCGACGAATCCTCGTCGCAGCGCCCACCGCATTCCGTCCTTCTGTCATACCACTCCGCCGCCCCGCCCGACGATCCGGGTCAGGGCTTCGGTGCGAGCACGGGTCAGGGCTTCGGCGCGAGCGGGAACAGCGGCACGACCGCTCGCCCGAACGTGCTGTTGACGACCGCCCCGAACGACGCGTACCACGCCGCCGCCGCCGTCGCCAGGCCGAGGTACCCGCCCCAGTGCTGGGCGTTCGCGTGCGGACCGCCCGCCCCGATCGCCAGCAGCACGAAGGTGATGCTCAGCAGCACGAAGACCAGCAGCACGGCCCCGCTGACCCGCAGCGCCGCGACCGTCATGTAGGCCGTGAAGATCGCCCACGCCGCCAGGTACACGGCGACGGCGTGGCCGGCGTTGCCGGTCAGCTCCTTCGCGTAGAAGACGTTGAGCGCCCAGAACGACAGCCAGAACGCCCCGAACGAGCTGAACGCGACCGCCCCGAACGTGTTGCCCGTGCGGAACTCCCACATCCCGGCCAGCAGCTGGACCGCCCCGCCGTAGAAGAGGGCCAGGCCGAGTACGGCCGGCGTACCCCGCGGGTCGACGAGGTTCGAGTTGAACATCGAGAGTACGAACGTGGTCATGGCGAATGCCGCCAGACCGAGTGGAGCCGGATTTGCGGGCTGCCAGCCCGCCGTGCCGCCTGATGCCTCCATCGCCCATGTCCTCCTCTGCGGGCGCTCGGACAGGCCGGGGCCCACGGTCGCGGGCCCCTGGGGCGGGGCCCCTCACGCCCAGTCTAACCCCGCCGTTACCTGCCTGTAACAATTTTTCTGGGCGTCGGGGCGTCGGGCCGACGGGGCGTCGGCATCGGCCTCGGCGGACGGCGCGGAGTGTTTTGAAAACTGCCGGGTACTGGACCGTCCAGTACTCCGGGTCCCCGACGAAAGAAAACCCAGCGCCGGGGGTCGGTCCCGGGACCGACCTGGCGCGCGGACCGCCGCCGAGCGCGGCTAACGGCGCTTCTTGCGCTTCTTGGACGAGTTCGGCGACTGGTTGCCCGGCAGCCGGGGGGCCGGCACGACGGCGGCCGCCGACCCGCGCTCACGCCGGCCCGATCCGCCCGGCTCGCGCCCCTCCCGGATCTGCTGCTGGGTCAGCCAGGGTTCGGCCTCGCCCGACTCCCAGGCCGGCGGCAGGGCGCTCGACGTCCGCTCGCTCAGCAGCGCGCCGAACGAGATCAGCCAGACGATCTGCAACACCGGGAGCGGCTCGAACTCCTGGAGCACCGGGATCACGAAGAGCACCGCCGCGATCGTTCCCAGGACCCCCAGCAGGCGCTTGAGCAGGCCGACGCCCATCGCCAGATACGAGATCATCCCGAAGCCGATCGCGAACATGATCTGCCCGAGCGTCGCCGGCAGCGCGAGCGTGATGCCGCCCGAAGTGCTGAGCGCGTGGTCGACCGCGTGCTTGCCGAGGTCGCCGACGCGGACGAAGTCCCGCGCCCGGCTCGCCGCGACGACCTGGACGACGACCGCGAACACGGCCGTCACGATCCCGCCGATCGTCGCGAACAGCTTCCACGTCGTCTGGGCCTTCCCCCGCAGGCGGATCGCATCCGCGAGGTAGCGCAGCGGCGGGATCATCGCCAGGCTGCCGACACCGACGATCGCCGACGCGAAGATCAGCCCGGCGACGTGATGCGACGTGAAGATGACATGGGCCGACCGCGGGTCGGCAGAGCCCTTCGCGACCCCGTTGAGAGCCGGCGTGAGGGCCTGGAGCAGACCGATCGTCGGATAGTGGGCGAAGACGACGTAGTCCCCGTAGGCCGAGCCGATGAAGACGAGCAGGCCGGCGGCGATCGAACACGCCGCGATCTTCTTGCGCCGCTCCTTCTCCAATGCGAGCTGGCGCTCTCGGTCGTCCATTTCCGGGCGGAGTCTAGATGAGCGACAACGACCGACGTGGACGCGCGCATCCCGCCGGGATACAGTGGCGGCATGGACATCCGCCGCGTGATGACCCGATCTGTGGTGACCGCCTCGCCCGACGGAACGGTCCGCGAGATGGCCGCCCTGATGCGCGAGCGCAACGTCGGCTCGGTCGTCCTGATCGACGCCGACGACCGGCCGGTCGGGCTGATCACCGACCGGGACCTCGCGATCACCGTCGTCGCCGACGCCCGCGACCCCGACGAGGCCGCCTCCGTCCTGGCCAGCAGCCCGGTCGTCAGCGCCCACGTCGAGATGGACGTCGAGGAGGTCGCCGCCCTGATGGTCCGCCACGGGATCCGCCGGCTGCCCGTGCTCGACGGCGAGCGCCTGGCCGGGATGATCACGCTCGACGACCTGGCCGTCCGGACCGGCGACCGCGAGCTCGCCTACAACATGACGAGCCAGATCACCCGCGCCTCGCTCCCCGACTTCTACTTCCACGACCGGGGCGGGTGACCAGCCCCGGGGTCTGCCCCGCCTGCGGCGGGCACCTGTCCCCCTGGCGGACGGTCGCGCCGGCCGAGCCGGCCGGCGGCGGACCGGTCGGGCTGCTGCGCTGCGACCGCTGCGCGACCGCCGTCACCGACGCGCCGGTCCCACCCGAGGCCCACGACACCGGCGCCTACGCGACCCACCGGCCCCGCCTGAGCCGGACGGCCAGCCCACTGCTCGACCGCTTCGACCGCCGGCGCCTGCGCCTGCTCGGCCGGCCGGGTCCCCGCCTGCTCGACGTCGGCGCCGGCCGCGGCCGGTTCGTTGCCGCGGCCCGGGCCGCCGGCTTCGACGCCGGCGGGATCGAGCCGTCGGCCAGGGGCGTCCGCGCCGGGCTCGAGCAGTACGGCGTCGCCCTGCTCCCCGCCGAGATCGCCACGGCCGCGGTCGCGCCCGGGTCACTCGACGCCGTCACGCTCTGGCACGTGCTCGAGCACCTCGACGACCCGGCCGCCGCCCTGGCCGAGATCGCCCGCTGGCTGCGTCCGGCCGGCGTGATCCTGATCGGCGTGCCGAACCTCGCGAGCTGGCAGGCCCGCATCGGCGGTCCGCGCTGGTATCACCTCGACGTTCCCCGCCACCGGACGCACTTCACCCCACGCGGGCTCGACCTCCTGCTCGCCGGCGCCGGCTTCGACCCGTTGCGCGCGACCCACATCCTGGCCGAGCACAACCCGTTCGGCATGTGGCAGACGATCGTCAACCGCCTGACGCGGCGACCGTCCTACCTCTACAACCTGCTCAAGCGCAACGCCCCGCTCGTCGATCGCGACCTCCCGATCACGCTCGCCGCGATCCCCCTGATCCCGCTCGCCGCCGCCCTCGAGCTGGCCGCCGGCCTCGCCGGCCACGGTGGGACGATCGCCGTGCTCGCCCGCCGGCGCGCTACGATCTAGGAATGGATGGCATGGAAGGCTTCGGCGGACTGTTCGGAGATCCCGAGGAGCTCCAGCGGCGGATGGCCGAGTTCGCCGAGCAGATGCAGGGTCAGCAGCGGCTCGCCTGGGCCGACAACGCGATCAAGCTCGCGGTCGACATGACCGTGGCCGCGATCAACCGGATCAACGTCCAGGGCAACGCCGAGCAGCAGGCCCAGGAGATCCGCGCCCTGATGGCGTCGATCTTCCCCGAGGCCGTCACACTCGTGCGCGAGGCGCGCGAGGGCCTTCAGTAGGCTCGACCTCCGCCGCCTCGTCCTCGCGCGCCGCCCGGCCCATCCGGGCGACCTCCTTGAACGACCGGATGCCGAAGATCGTGAACAGCGCCAGCAGGCCGAGACCCGCCGTGAACGCCGTGATCGCGATCTGCTGACCGACCGAGTACGCCGCGACGACCTCGCCGGTCGCGGTCGCCGCGAAGACCTTGACCAGCAGCGCCTGCTGGACGCCGGCGCCGCCCGGCGTCAGGGGGATCGCCCCGGCGACCGCATTGACGCCGAAGACGAGCCCGACGTTGCGCACCGAGCCACCGACCCTGAACGCGTCGAGCAGGAACCAGAAAGCCGTCGCCCGGCAGACCCAGGCGACGCCCTGGACCGCGAAGACCTCGCGTAGGTACCGCCGGCGGTCCGAGAGGATCGTCAGGCCCTGGCGGATCCGCTCCCAGAACGCCCGCACCCGGCGCGAGAGGACGGCAAAGGCGACGAGCGAAGCAATCGCCAGGGCCGTCAGCACGAACAGCGTCAGACGGAAGTTGCTCGCGACGAACGACAGGTCGAACGAGTTCAGCTTCGCGAAGTCCGGCGGCTTGGGGAAGACCCCCTGGGTGAAGGCGAACAGGAGGACGAAGACGCCGATCACCGTGTCGAAGATCGACTCGACCGAGAAGCACGCCGCCACGGCCGGGAAGCTCGACCGGCTGATCGAGCTCTTGCAAAGGAACAGCTTGATCACGTCGCCCCCGCGCGCCGGCACCAGGTTGTTGAAACCGACCGCCGCCACGTACGCGCCCCAGATCCGCCGCCACTGGATCCGTTCGGCCGGGTAGGCCGCCCGCATCGTGTGGAACAGCGCCCGCGACCGCAGCGTCAGGTTGAGGCCGAAGAACGCCAGGCCGACGAGCAGGGCGCCCCAGTGGACGGCGGCCAGGTCCGAGAAGAACTTGCCGGCTGCGTCGAAGAACGAGCTGATCGTGCTGCCGACCGACGCCGATCCGAGTACGCCGTCCACCTGTCCTAGCCTACGCGCCGACCCGGCCGGCCGGCGCCCACCTCAGCCCGGACCGCTCACGGCAGCTTGGCGAGCGCAGCGAGCACGATGTCGTCGTGCGTCTTCGGCGAGACCTTCGGCAGGACGCCGGCGACGACGCCGTCCCGGTCGATGATGAACGTCGCCCGCAGGTTGCCCCAGTACGTCCGCCCGTACATCGACTTCTCGGCCCAGACCCCGTACTCCTCGGCCACCGCGTGGTCCGCGTCGGCCAGCAGCCCGAAGTCGAGGTCGTACTTCTTGTGGAACTTGGCGACCTTCGCGACCGGGTCCGGCGACACGCCGAGCACGGTCGCGCCGAGGCGGGCGTAGTCGGCGCTGTGATCGCGCACGCTGCACGCCTGCGTCGTGCACCCGGGAGTGTCGGCCTTCGGATAGAAGTAGAGGACGACCGGGCCTCCCCGGAGGCCGCCCAACGTGACGGGGTTGCCGTCCTGGTCGGGCAACTCGAAGTCGGGGGCCGGGGTTCCCTGCTCGATCATCGCTGCATCCTACGGGTCCCGATCCCGGTCCCGATCCCGGTCGCGCGGCTCGCGGTCGTTGCCGATCGCGGCCTCCCGTGTGACGCGGTGGCCCGGGGCTTGCGACGTGCTTGTCTTGGAGAATCCGTACAAGATGCGACATGGATGGCCCGGGGGCTTGCGACGTGCTTGTTCTGGAGAATCCGTACAAAATGCGACAGAACGTCGACGTTCGTACGGATTCTCGCGAGAGCGGCTCGTCGGCCTCTATTTCAGGAGGCGCGACAGCCGCCGGTCCTTGAGCAGCCGGCCGCCGGTCTGACAGACCGGGCAGTACGTCATCACGTAGTCCTCGTAGTGGACGGCCTCGAGCCGCTCCCCGCACCGCGGGCACGGCTCGCCCTGGTGGCGATGGACGACGAGTGGCATCGGCAGCTTGTCGGGGATCGGCAGGGCCACGACCCGCTCGTAGTGGGCAAGCGCGTCGTCGAGCATCCGGACGATCGACTCCCGCAGGACAGCGGCCTCCTCGGCGTCGAGGTCCGACCCCCGCTTGAACGGCGACAGCCGCGCACGCCAGAGGATCTCGTCGACCCACGAGCGCCCGATTCCGGCGATCACCCGCTGGTCGCGCAACTGGGCGTGGAGCGGGCGGGGCTCGGTCAGCCGCGCCCGGAGGTCCTCCGGTGGGTCCGGCCACGCCTCCGGGCCGAGCCGGGCGATCGACTCCTCCGCCTCGAGCCGATCGGTCTCGACCAGCTTGGCCCAGGCCGCCTGGCGAGTGCCGAACTCCCGCAGCCGCAACTCCCGACCACCGTCGATCCAGACCAGCAGACGGGACGTCCGGTCGCGTGGACCTGCCCGCTTGTCGAAGAGCTGGAGCCGCCCTGCCGACATCAGGTGGATCAGCAGCGACAGCCCGGCCGAGAGATCGACGACGAGATGCTTGCCCCGGCGTCGGACGGCCGCCACCTCCCGGCCCGCCAGCGTGTCCAGCGGCGGCGCGAAGCTCTTCAGGGTGTTGATGCCCGGTGCGACGGCCGACTCGATCTCGGCCCCGCGCAGGGCGGCGTGCAGCCGCCTGGCGGTGATCTCGACCTCCGGCAGCTCGGGCATCCGCCTACTCCGTCTGGCGACCCAGCCAACCGACGAACCGCTCGATCCGACCGAGGGCATCCGCCGGCAGCGGTCCGTCGGCCTCGACGAGCAGGCTCATCGGCCCACGATCGCGAGCCCACGTCCGGGTCGACGCGCTGAAGCCCGCCGCCACCCAGACGATCGGCAGCGCCTCGACGTAGGCGATCACCGTCTGCTCCTGCGCGTCCGCCGTCTCCTCGGTCCGGACGACCGGCACGGTCGCGAGCCCGAGCGTGTGCGCCGCCGCGTTGATCGCCGGCAGGCCCCCGTCATCGACGAGCAGGGCTATCTCGCCCTGGCGCAGCAGCTTGGACGCCCAGCCCTCGGGCGACCCGTCGAGCGCTGCCGGGACGCAGACCAGGCGAAAGATCGGGTCGGACACCCGGGGGAACTTAGCGCGGCGCGCCGGTCTCGGCGACCTCGAGCGTCGTGCACAGCTCGCGGAGGTCGTCGAGCAGGCCGTTGAGGATCGCCAGCCGGGCGCGTTCCTCGACGGACTGATGACTCTCGAGATCGCGCATCGTCACATACGTCGCCGCCGCCTCGTAGATCAGCACCGATCGCGCCGGGTCGGTCCGGATCGTCGCGTGTCCGCCCGCGTCGGCCAGCTGGCCGAGCTGATCGACGAGGCCGACGAGAACCCGCATCGCCAGTGTCTCGTCGAGCTCGAGCGCCTCCCCGCCGAAGCGCCACCGCAGGTAGTAGACGGCGGCGTAGTTCACTGCCCGGATCTGGTCGGCCGAGACGTCGAAGACGACCTCGGCGTCGGCGCTCTCGGGCGCCGCGTGGATCTCGAGGTTGGTGAGCACAGTTCTCAGGCTACGCGATCGGTCCGTCAGACTTGGTCTGCAGGGTCCTCATCGGCCACGGTCACTACAAGCTGTAGCGTGCCCGGACGGCGCCCAGATCAAGCGGATTGCGTCCGAGGACGCTCACCTCTGGAGCTTTCCGGCCGCGCTGTACGCCCTGATCGCGGACCCCGTGTAGACAACGCCGGCCGCGGACGTCCAGACCACCCGCCAGACCCGCCCGCTGCGGAAGGTCGACCTGATCGTCCAGTACCCGGCCGACGTCGTCCGCCTCGTCAGCAGGCGCTTGTACGCGCCCCCGCCGTCCTTGACCTCGACCTCGACGTTCGTCGCCCCGGTCGCCGGCCGCACGAGACCCCAGAGCGAAACACCGGTCGTGCTCGTCCTGGTCACCGTCAGCGGAATCGGCCAGCTGCTGTACGACGGCTTCTTGCGTCCGCCGGCCGTCTCGAGCCCCGACTGGAAGCCGCTGTAGGCGACCGACGGCGGGCCCGCCAGGGTCGGGTCGTCGCGCAGCAGGTACTGGCTGAAGAGCTTCACCCGCGGGTTCTCGTACGCGATGTGCTCGGAGATCCCGAGATACTCCGCCTGCTGGGCGAGCGTGACGCCGAGGTACGGGTCGGGCTGGCTCTGGATCCCGAACTCCGTCAGGTAGATCGGCGTGCCCCTGGGGATCGCGCCGGCCGCCCCCGCCCTGTCGAGCGCGGTCGACAGCCGCGACAGGACACCGATCGTCACGTCGTTGGCCGGCGGCACGTAGAACGGGCCGGCCTTCGTCGTGTACGCGTGGTGCGCGTAGCCGGCCATCGGCAGCTTCGAGCACGAGCTCGACATCTTGTACGTCGCGCTCAGGCAGAGCGCGTCCCGCAGAAACGTCAACGGCGCGACGACGTGCCCCGTCCCGACCGGCGAAGTCTCACCGAAGAGGACCTGCATCCCGGTGTAGTTGCCCGACGCCCGCAGGCCGGCGATCGCCGCCTGGTAGAGGCCGCGGTAGATCCGCGGCGAAGCCGGCTGCCCGTCCTGGAACTGCGGCAGCAGGAACTGCGGCTGGTTGGGCTCGTTCCAGATCGAGATCAGCTTGACCTGCTTGCCGTAGTGGCGCCCGACGGCCGTCATGAACCCTTCGAAGTCCAGATCGTCCGGCCGGGTCAGGTGATCGACGCCTCCCGGAGTCGCCCACCGCGGCACCTGCCCGGTCACCGTGAGCAGGACCTTCCACCCCCGGGCGGCCGCCGCCGCCATCACGTCGTCGTACTGACCCCAGTCGTAGGACGCCGGATTCGTCGCGTCGAAGCCGGCCGGCGGGGTCGCCGCGTCCGGCGTCGGGGCGACGTCGTTCCACGTCAGGATCACCCGGATCGCGTGGACCCCGAGGTGCTGCAGCGTGACCAGGGCGGCCGGACGCGTCTGCGGGTTGAGCAGGTCCCGCGGCGCCTCGAAGACGGTCGTCTGACTGCTCGAAGCGTGCGCCGGAGCGGCCGCCACGAGAGCGACCAGGCAGGCGAGCAGTGGCGCGAGTCGGAATCGAGACACGGGGACCCCGGGGTTGGTCGGTGGTTTGTGCCGGCGTGGAACCCTGTCCACACTCGGCGGCGCGTGCGGCACCCAGCCATAGAACAGCGCCGGGGGCCCGATGTTTCGCTTAAGCCCGCGACCCCGGGTCGCCCCCGCCGCGGCTACTCGTCGGCGAGCCCCACGCTGTCGAGCGTGACCGGTGACGTCGGACGGTCGCGCCCGTCGGTCGGGACCGCCTCGATCGCGACGACCGTCTCCATGCCGCTCTTGACCTGACCGAAGACCGTGTGCTTGCCGTCGAGCCACGAGCACGCGTCGGCCGTGACGATGAAGAACTGCGACCCGTTCGTGTTCGGACCCGAGTTGGCCATCGCCAGCGCACCGCGGACGACCTTGTGGTGGTTGAACTCGTCCTCGAACTTGTAGCCCGGTCCGCCGGTCCCGTTCCCCTCGGGGCAGCCGCCCTGGATCATGAAGTCGGGGATGATCCGGTGGAAGGTCAGGCCGTCGTAGAAGCCCTTGCCCGCGAGCGTGCGGAAGTTCTGGACCGTCTTCGGCGCATCCGCGTCGAAGAGCTCGAACTCGATCGGACCCTCCGACGTGTTCATCGTGGCAGTTGACATCAGCTCTCTCCTTCACAGCGTGGGCCGCCGCTCCCCACGGGGGGGCGCCCGACGCGAGTCGTTGTTGTCTATCCCTGGACGGCTGCGCCCTGGGCCTGCACGCGTTCGATCCGCAGCTCGTGGCCGCGAACCTGCTCGCCGCTGACCGACGCGACGACGCGCTCCGCCTCGGCGGCCGGGACGGTGAGCAGCGCGAAGCGCTCGAGCAGGCGAACGTCCGAGACGGCCTCCCCGTCCAGGCCCGTGAGGCGGGTGATCGCCGCGACGATGTCGGCGACCTCGATCCCCTCGGCACTTCCGCCGCTCGACAGCAGGCGGACCTGCGGCTCGTCGGGCGCGTGCTTGATGTGAGGCTTCTCGTGGCGGCGCGGACGCTTCGCGACCGGGGCCGCGTCCGTCGTCGCACCCGCCGCCCACGGCGTGATCGACATCCCGATGTGGCGCTCGATCGCCTCGAGCTCCCGCCGCTGGCGGTCCTCGACGAACGTGATCGCCCGTCCCGACGCGCCGATCCGGCCGGTCCGGCCGATCCGGTGGACGTACGTGTCCGGGCTGGTCGGCACGTCGTAGTTGATGACGTGTGTGACGGTCGTGATGTCGAGACCCCGGGCCGCGACGTCGGTCGCCACGAGCAGGGGAACCCGCCCGGCCTTGAACGACAGCATCACGCCGTCCCGCTGGCCCTGCGACAGGTCGCCGTGGAGCGCCTTGACGTTCATCCCCTTGTCGCGCAGCGTCCGGTACAGCTGGTCGGTGCGGACCTTCGTCCGCGCGAAGATGATCGCCTGGCTCGGTCGCTCGGCCTCCAGCACCTCGACCAGCTTGGCCGTCTTCTCGCGCGTCTCGACCGGCAGCTGGAACTGCTCGACCGTGTCGATCGTCAACGTCGCCGCCTCGACCTTGACGATCAGCGGGTCGTACAGATACGCGTCGGCCAGCGCCCGGATCGGCGGTGGCATCGTCGCCGAGAAGAGCGCCGTCTGGCGGCTGTTCGGCGTCAGCGAGAGGATCTTCTCGACATCCTCGAGGAAGCCCAGGTCGAGCATCTCGTCGGCCTCGTCGAGCACGACGAACCGGCAGTCGTGGAGCACCAGCGAGTGGCGCGAGATCAGGTCGAGGACACGTCCGACCGTGCCGACGACGACGTGGCCGCCGGCTCGCAGCTGAGCCTGCTGCGTGCGAATCGGCGCGCCGCCGAAGACGGCGACGACGTCGACGCCACGCGTCGCTCCGTACGCGCGGATCGCCTGCGTGACCTGGATGCAGAGCTCGCGGGTCGGCGTCATCACGAGCGCCTGGACCTCTCGGAGCTCCGGATCGACGTACTGCACGATAGGCAGGCCGAAGGCCGCCGTCTTCCCCGTCCCCGTCTGGGCCTGGCCGATCACATCGCGGCCGGCGAGCATCGGGGGGATCGCCTGCTCCTGGATCGGACTTGGGGACTCGTAGCCGACTTCCTTGAGGGCATCCAAAAGCGGCGCGGACAACCCTAACTCGGCGAATCCACCCATCAAACCGGCTTTCTCTTGCTAAACATGTGCCACTCAGCCTAGTGGTTCCGCTCCGGCGCGGATCGGCCGGAGCCGTCTCGTTAGGCTTCCCGCGTCTCGAGGACCCCTGACGAAAGGCCGCGAATGCCAGTGACTGTCGTCGGATCGATCGCCTTCGACGCCGTGAAGGCGCCGACCGGCGAGCGCGAGAAGATGCTCGGCGGAGCCGCCGTGCATTTCGCACTGGCCGCGTCCTTCTTCGACGACGTCCGCGTCGTCGGCCCCGTCGGCGACGACTTCGGACCGACCGAGCTGGCCGTCCTCGAGGCCCGCAAGGTCGACGTCGCCGACATCGAGCACGTCGCCGGCGGGCAGACGTTCTTCTGGCGGGGTGTGTACAGCGACGACTTCAACACCCGGGAGACGCTCGAGACCCAGCTCAACGTGTTCGAGCACTTCGAGCCGAAGCTCTCGGACGCGTCGAAGGCCAGCGACGTCCTCTTCCTCGCCAACATCCAGCCCGACCTCCAGCGTCAGGTCCGCGAGCAGTGCGACGCCGCCCGCTTCGTCGCGCTCGACTCGATGAACCTCTGGATCGAGATCGCCCGCGACTCGCTCGTCAAGACGATCGGCACCGTCGACTGCCTGATCCTCAACGACGAGGAACTGCGTCAGCTGACCGGCAAGGCGAAGATGGTCGGCGCCGCCCGCGAGGTCCTCTCGTGGGGCGGGCCGAGCGTGATCATCGCCAAGCTCGGCGAGTACGGCGCCGCCCTCGTCACGGCCGACGACTACTTCCAGATGCCGGCCTTCCCGCTCGAGACGATCGTCGACCCGACCGGCGCCGGTGACACGTTCGCCGGCGGCTTCGTCGGCTACATCGCCGCCCACCCCGGTGAGGAGCGCTCACAGGAGATGCTCCGCCGGGCGATGGCCTACGGGACCGCGCTCGCCTCCTTCAACGTCGAGGACTTCGGCACCGAGCGGGTCTCACGGCTGACCGCGACCGAGGTCAGCGGCAGGGTCCGCGAGCTCGAGGCGATCATGCATTTCTCAGACACCCCGCTCGAGCTCCGCGGCTGATCCGCGCTTCGCGGCCGCCAGACGCCGACCGCGACGCTCACCCGCCGCAGTTGGGGCGATCGCCCGTCACCTGACGACGATCTTCCCGTTCATGCCCGGGTGAATCGTGCACTCGTAGTAGTACGTCCCCTTCTTGGTGAACTTCACCGTGTACGTGCCCGACAGCTTCGGGCCGGTCCCCTTGAAGCGCAGGCCGCCCTTGTGAGCGTCGGACGTGACCGTGTGCTCGGCCGACGGGCCGTCGAGGAACTCCCAGGTGATCCTGTCGCCCGGGTGGATCCTGACCGTGCTCGGGTGGATCATGATGTTCTGGAGCTTGACCACGTGCGTCGCCGCGGCATGCCCGACCGGCGCGCCGGCAGCCGACGCGACCGGGATCGCGACGGCCGCCACGACGAGGATCAGGGGGTGACGTGCGTTTATCTTCATACCCCTGGTGCGCCGCCCGGCGACCGGCGGATCACGACTGCCGCACGACAAGCGGGGGCCCGATCGGCCCCCGCAGGCGTGACGCTTCTGCTTGCGGGCGATCAGACGTACTTCGTACCGCCGGACTTGACGATGAAGCCGGTCCCCGTGACCGCCTTGAGGACCGTGGCCGCCTTCACCGGAATGTCGAAGGCACCGTGCGGCGAGATGCCGCCGCCCGACGAGTCGAGCAGGATCCCGATCGCTCCCGCGTGGCGCGCCTCGACCGTCAGGACCGAGATCGCGAACTTCAGGATCGCCGGCGACTTGATGTTGAAGCCCTGGCCGAAGTACGCGCCGACCCCCGTGTTCTCGAGCACCTTCGACGTCGCCGCGAACGTCGTCTCGTCGGTCGTCGCCGCGCCGAAGTTGAAGCTCGGCGACTTCGCGGCCTTCGACTTCAGGAGACCCTTGATCGCGGCGACGTGCTGCGCCTCGTCCTTGGCGACCGTGGCCGCGAAGCCCTTCAGGGCGGCGTTCTCGAACGAGATGCTGGCGACCGCCTGCTTGTAGAACTCGGCCTCCAGGTACTCGAGCGTCAGCGCGTAGTTCGCGATCCCGACGTCGCCCGGACCGAACGAGCTCGGCGGGCGGCCGCCGGCCGCGAAGGCCGTCGGGGCGAGCGTCGCCAGGACCGCGCCGCCACCGAGGACGCCGGCCGTCCCGACACCCATCTTCTTGATGAACGACAGCCGCGTGTCTCCGGCCTCGAGGCCGTCGATCGCCGCAGCGTGGGCCTCGCGAACCGCGCCGTCGACGTCGAGTTCCTCGAGGTTGATCTGGTAGGCCATGCGTTGCTCCTTGGTTATGGGTTCGACAGCCGCGGGCCGGGCTCTACTGGTCCAAGCACTGACCGGCGTTCGCGCCCGACGCTCCCTGGGGTCTTCGCGCCAGCCCCATGGACGGATCAAAGGGGTGGTAACCGCCCGGCCGGGGTAGTACGATCCCGCGGCCGATGACGTGGACTTTCATCTACCTCATGCTGATCCTCAAGATCCCGATCGGGGGGCTCGCCTGGATCGTCTGGTGGGCAGTCCACGAAACCGACGAGGAGCCGGTCGCGAGGACCGAGGACGACGGCGGCAGCAAGCGCGAGCCGTACGCCCATCCCCGTCGCCCCCGGCCCCGCACGCCGCGCCGCGGTCCGCACGGGGCTCCGGCGCCCCGCCCGCCGGCCCGCGTGCGCACGGTGCTGGCCCACGGCCGCCGGATCGAGCGGTCGCGGCCGTCCGAGCATCGCCGCGGCGGACGCTGATACGAGGACCGGGACGGTCCCGGTACACCCGCGCCGTCGAGGGCGGGATCGTCCGGACCTGGGACAATCGCCCGGATGACCGGCGCCGTGCTCTCCGATGGGTCGATTCTCCGTCTGGTCGGCGACGGCCGGATCCGGATCGATCCGTGGGACCCCGACCTCGTCCAGCCGGCGAGCGTCGACCTCCGCCTCGGAGGCTCGTTTCGCGTCTTCCACAACCACAGGACGTCGGCGATCGACCTGCGCAGCCCGCCGACGAACCTCACCGAGCAGATCGAGGTGGCCGACGGCGAGACCTTCGTGATCCATCCGGGCGAGTTCTGCCTCGGCCGGACGCTCGAGTACGTCGAGCTTCCCGACGACATCGTCGCCCGGATCGAGGGCAAGTCGTCGCTCGGCCGGCTCGGCCTGATCGTCCACGCGACGGCCGGCTTCTGCGATCCCGGTTGGAAGGGCACGCTCACACTCGAGCTCAACAACCTGACCCGCGTCCCGATCAAGCTCCATCCGGGCCTGCCGATCGCCCAGCTGTCGTTCATGGAACTCGACGCCCCCGCCCTGCGGCCATACGGCCACGCCGACCTCGGCAGCCACTACCAGGGGCAGGTCGAGGCGACCGAGAGCCGGTACGGCGCGTCCGCGAACGACGACGTGAGGCCCGTTTGACGGCGGTCGGACACCCCCACCGAGGGCCGACGTGCGCGGTTGCCCGGCGCACTTGGCTCATAATCGCAGTGCACGAGCTTGAGGTTCGCGACAGGAGGAACACATGAGCACGGCTGACCATGTCGAGACGGCGCAGGCGCCCGCGATCCGTGACACGCTCACGATCACCGACAACCGGACCGGCCGCACGTACGAGGTGCCGATCGAGGACGACTCGATCCGGTCGCTCGACCTCCGGCAGATCAAGGTCGAGGACGGCGACTTCGGACTGCTGGCGTACGACCCGGCGTTCATGAACACGGCGTCCTGCCGCAGCGCGGTCACCTTCCTCGACGGCGAGCGCGGAATCCTCGAGTACCGGGGCTACCCGATCGAGCAGCTCGCCGAGAAGTCGACGTACCTCGAGGTCGCCTACCTGCTCGTCCACGGCCAGCTCCCGACGACCTCCGAGCTCGACTCGTGGACGCACCAGATCACGACCCACACCTTCGTCCACGAGAACATCAAGCGCTTCATGCAGGGCTTTCGCCACGACGCCCACCCGATGGGGATGCTGCTCGGGTCGGTCGGCGCGATGTCGACGTTCTACCCCGACGCGAACGAGATCCACGACCCGGCGAACCGGGCGATCCAGACGGTCCGCCTGATCGCGAAGATCCCGACGCTCGCCGCGTTCGCCTTCCGCCACGCCAAGGGCCAGCCGTACGTCTACCCGGTCAACGACCTGACCTACTCGGGCAACCTCCTGTCGATGCTCTACAAGATGACCGAGGTCCGGTACGAGCCGGACCCGCGGCTCGAGCACGCGATGGACGTGCTCTTCATCCTCCACGCCGACCACGAGCAGAACTGCTCGACCAGCGCGGTCCGCGGCGTCGGCTCGTCCCAGGTCGACCCGTACTCGGCGATGGCCGCCGGAATCGGCGCGCTCTACGGCCCGCTGCACGGCGGCGCCAACGAGGAGGTCCTGCGGATGCTCCGGAGGATCGACCGCCGCGAGAACATCCCCGACTTCGTCGACGGCGTGAAGGCCGGCAAGGAGAAGCTGATGGGCTTCGGCCACCGCGTCTACAAGAACTTCGACCCCCGGGCGACGATCATCAAGCGGGCGTGCGACGACGTCTTCGAGGTGACCGGCCGCAACCCGCTGCTCGACATCGCGATCGAGCTCGAGGAGATCGCCCTCCAGGACGAGTACTTCATCAAGCGCAAGCTCTATCCGAACGTCGACTTCTACTCCGGGCTGATCTACGAGGCGCTCGGCCTGCCGACGTCGATGTTCCCGGTGATGTTCGCGATCGGCCGGACCAGCGGCTGGATCGCCCAATGGCTCGAGCTGGTCCAGGACGCCGAGCAGAAGATCTCCCGCCCGCGGCAGCTCTACACCGGCGAGCGAGCCCGCGACTACATTCCGATCGCCGACCGCTGACCCACCCGGCCGGCCCCGACCGGCCCCCGGCCAGCCCGGCCGGCGGACGGTTCCGGTCCGGCCCCGGCCGGACCGATCCGCCGCGGTCGGCGTAGCATCACCCGGGATGGCGAACTGGACGCTCAAGGTGCGCGACGGGTCGCAGATCGAGCGAACCCGGTTCACCGACCTCGACAAGGCCCTGCGGGCGCTCGAGCGCCGCCTCAAGGAGCTCGAGCCGACCTCCCACCGGGAGGACGTCCACCTGCTCAAGCGGAAGATCGACGCGTCCCGGCTGGTCGCCGTCCGCGTCGAGCTCTCCGGACCCGGCCGGTTCCAACCGGCCTTCCGCGGCGGAATCGACCTCCGCGGCGACGGGTCGATGGAGGCCTTCACCGGCCGATCCCGCCGGACCCTGATCGAAGCGGGCAAGCGCGAGAGCCCCGCCCAGGCGCTCCGTCGGGCGGCGACGGCGGCCGCCGGTCAGGGTGCAACGGCCGCGTCGGGCACGCGCTGAGCGAGCCGGCGGCGGCGAGTCAGGCCGGAGCGGCCGCGTCGGGCAGAGGCTGGGCGAGCCAACCGCTGCGCGTCAGGCCGGAGCCCCCGCGCCGGGCAGGGGCTGGGCGACCAGCACCAGATCCCGACCGTTCTCCCGCAGCCAGGCGGCCGGCTCCCGCCAGCCGGGGCAGCGCCGCTCGACGAGGGCCCAGAACCCCGGCGAATGGTTGGCGACCTCGAGGTGGCAGACCTCGTGCCAGACGACGTACTCGAGGACCCGCTCCGGCGCCAGCAGGAGGCGCCAGTTGAAGCTCATCGACCCGTCGGCCGCGCAGCTCGCCCACCGGGTTCGCTGGCCACGGATCGCCAGGCTCGTGTACCGCAGGCCGGCCTGCCCGGTCGCCGCGTCCAGCCGCCTGGCGACCTCGTCCCGGGCGGCCCGCCGGTACCACCGCTCGAGCCCGGCCCGCTGGTCGGCGACCCCGGCCGGGACGAGCAGCTGCTGACCGCGCCGATGGACCCGCGACCGCCCGGCCTCCTCGACCAGGGTCAGGCGCTCGTCGAGGTACGGCACCCAGCCCGCCCGCTCGGCCAGGCGGCCGCGGACCGCCGCGAGCTCCTCCAGACGGCGCTCGATCCACGGACGCAGCTCGGCGACCGCCGCGGCCGCCGCCCGCTCCGGCGTGCGCATCGGCAGGACGACCTCGACCCCCCGCTCGAGGTCGACGGCCACGCGGACGCGGCGGACGCGCTCCGAGCGGCGAATCCGGTAGGCGATCGGCTCGGGCACCGCACCAAGATTATGGGCCCCGGCCTACGGTCATAATGGGATCGTGGCCGAGACATCGTTCGTGCGCCTTCCGCCGGAGGTCCGGTCCCCGTTCGAGGTCTACGTCAACGGCGTCCACCAGAGCCTCGGCACCGACTATCAGGTTCGCGACGGCATCCTCTGCTTCCAGCGCCGGCTCGCCAAGGACACGATCTCCAAGAAGCGGTGGCTGATCGGCGCGTTCGGCGTCGGCACCTACCGCCAGAACGACTCGGTCGACGTCCGCTACGAGACCGACCGCGGCGTCCGCCTGGCCGAGGGCCTGCCGATCATGGACCCCGACGCCCGGCCGGCCTGAGTCGATGGGCCGCCGCCAGCGGCAGACCAGGCTGCGCGCCCCGGACACCGACTACGTCGACCCCGACGGCAACCTCCTCCGCCTGCGCGGCGCCCTCAAGCCCGGCGCCCGGGTCGAGTACGCGAGCATCGCGACCGGCCAGCAGCTCGCCCCGAGCGCGAACCGCGAGGACGCCTGGCAGCGGGCCGTGGAATTTCTCTTCGAGCGACTGACCGTCCGCTGGGAGATCGCCGGCGTCGCCGTCGCCAGCCAGCGCGACCTGATCCGGCGCTTCCGGGCGAGCACACCCGCCGAGCGGGCCTGGATCCGGTCGACCCTGCGCGACCACTGCGCCGACCACTTCCCCGACCTCGAGGCCCCCTGAGACCGGCGGGACGGCCACCCGCCAGGTAGCGTCTCCCGAGATGCACGCCCGCCGCACCAAGATCGTCGCCACCATCGGTCCGGCCTGCCGGTCACCCGAGATGCTCGCGCGGATGGTCGACGCCGGCATGGACGTCGCCCGCCTGAACTACTCCCACGGCAGTCCCGACCAGCACGCCGAGACGGTCCGTCTCGTCCGCGACGCCGCCGGCCGGGCCGGCCGGCCGGTCGCCATCCTCCAGGACCTGCCCGGCCCGAAGCTGCGGATCGGCGCCCTCCGCGACGGCGTCGTCGACCTCAAGGTCGGCGACCGCGTGACCTTCGACGGCAACGTCGACGACCCCGGCGACGAGACGCGGATGTCGGTCTCCTGGGAGGCGATGGCCAGCTCGCTGGCGGTCGGCGCCGTCCTCTACCTCGCCGACGGGTCCGTTCGCCTCTGCGTCCGCGCCGCCCGGCCCGACCTCGGCGAGCTCGACGCCGAGGTCGAGGTCGGCGGGTCCGTCGCCTCGCGCCAGGGCCTGAACATCCCCGGCCCGGTCAACGAGCTCGCCGCCGTCCCGGCCGAGGACCTCGAGCTGCTCCGCCTCGGCGAGGCCGCCGGCGTCGACATCGTCGCCCTGTCGTTCGTCCGCAGCCCCGACGACGTCCTCCTCGTCCGCGACCATACCCGCCTGCCGTTGATCGCCAAGATCGAGAAGCCGCAGGCCGTCGAACGCGCCGAGGAGATCCTCCGGGTCGCCGACTGCGTGATGGTCGCCCGCGGCGACCTCGGCATCGAGCTGCCGATCGAGGAGGTCCCGATGGTCCAGAAGCGCCTCCTCCGGCTGGCCGGCGCCCTCGCCAGGCCGTCGATCACCGCGACCCAGATGCTCGACTCGATGGTCAGCTCGAGCCGTCCGACCCGGGCCGAGGTCGCCGACGTCGCCAACGCGATCCTCGACGGGACCGACGCCGTGATGCTCTCCCAGGAGACGGCCGTCGGCGCCCACCCGATCGGCGCGGTCGCGATGATGGCGAAGATCGCCCTCCACACCGAGAAGTTCGCCGACTACCGGGAGTGGAACGAGCGCCGCGTCCGGCGCGACGAGCGCGACCCGGCGTACACGCTCGCCCACAGCGCCTGCACCGCCGCCCGCGAGCTCAGCCTCGACGCCCTGATCGTCCCGACCCTCTCCGGCCGGTCCGCCCGCCTCGTCTCCGCCCACCGGCCCGAGGCGCCGATCTACGCCCTCTCGCCGGGCAAGGAGACCGTCCGGCGGTGCGGTCTGATGTGGGGCGTCCAGGCCGCGTCGATCCGCCGCCACCACATCACCGAGGAGCTGATCGCCGACTGCGCCCGCCGGGTCGTCGAGCTCGGTTGGTGTGAGACCGGCCAGCGGGTCGGGATCACCGCCGGCCTGCCGAGCGGCCGGCCCCGTTCGACGAGCCTGCTCCAGATCCAGGTGCTCTGACCCGGCCCGCCTCGCCCGCGTCGGCCGCGCGATCGGTACCTCTTGACTTGGCGTACGAATCACGACAGAATGTCGATCTTCGTACCATGCCCGGCGCCCGCTACAAACAACTCGCCGCCCTCGCCGCCGACAACTTCGGCTTCCTGACCAGCGACGACGCCCGCGACCTCTCGATCCCGGTCGGCACGATCAACGCGATGGCCCGCCGCGGCCAGCTCGAGCATGTCGCCCACGGCGTCTACCGGATCCCCCTGACCCCGCCGGATCGCCTCGCCCCATACAAGCTCGCGACGCTCTGGCCCGACCGGCGCGGCCTGATCTCCCACCAGTCGGCGCTCGCCCTCCACGGCACCGGCGAACTCGACCCCGACCAGATCCATGTCACCGTTCCAGCCTCCTACCGGACCCACCGGCCCGTCCCCGCCGCCTACGTCCTGCGCCACGAGGACGTCGCGCCCGAGGACCACGAGCTGATCGACGGGATCGGGGTCGTCTCCAGGGCCGTGGCCCTCCACCAGGTCTACCTCGACGAGCTCAGGACCGGGGCCGGACCGGCCTGACCTCCGGCCCCGGGGGGCGGGCGCGGTCAAACGCGCCGCCGGCGAGCACGTCGACTTGTGGACCACCGGGTCCCCCGCCCACGCCGTCGGTGTCGATTGTTTTCGCGAAACGGTATGAACAACGACAAACTGTCGTGTTTCATACAAATTCTCGAAAACACGCGACGACAACGCCCGCCGCCCGAGCACCAGATCCGCCGCTGCCCCCCCACCCCACACGCGCGAACCGGAAACCGGTCCAGAAAATCCGAACAAGCCGAACGCGGCGATCGCTGCGATCAGCAGGCGCGGGTGCTCACACGACCGCCCGCGAGTAGAACGCCGCCTCCGCCCGCCCGAGCTCCGTCTGCGGCTCGTCCCCGAACATCCATTCCCGGGCGATCCGGTGCCAGTTGCCCCGCGCCCGCAGCTGGCTCATGACCGCCAGCGTCAGGGTCTCCGTCCGCCGGCCGAACAGATGGTCCGGCGGCAGCGTCTCGTGGCGCATCTGCGCGTAGTGACGTGACCGGGGATCGGACATGTCGATCATCACCTGGGTCGCGATCTCCGGCCGCAGCTCGAGCTCGGCATCCTCCGTGTACCACCACGTCAGGTCGTGCGCCTGGGCCAGGATCTGCTCCGGCGTATACCGATCCGGGTCGGCCAGGAAGCCGCCGGCCACGAGATGCTCGATCAGCCGCTCGCCGTCGTCGGCCACGGTCAGCCGCTGGGCCTCCAGCTCGAACTCGGCCACGCCCGCGTCGATCCGCTTGAACAGGCCGAAGTCCAGGAACGCCGCCCGGCCGTCGTCGAGCATCAGGAAGTTCCCCGGGTGCGGGTCGCCCGAGAACTGCCGGTGGCGGTACATGCACCCGAAGTAGAAGCGGAAGACGATCTCCCCGATCCGGTCGCGCTCGGCCTGCGGCGCGCCCTTGAGCTCTTCGAACCCCCGCCCCTCGACGAACTCGCTGACCATCACCCGCTCGTGCGACAGCGACGTGACCACCGCCGGGATCACGATGAACGGGTGGTCCCGGAAGATCCGCCCCAGCGACCGCTGGTTGGACGCCTCGAGCTCGTAGTCGAGCTCCTCGCCGATCCGCTCGCTGATCTCCCTCGCGATCGCCCGCACGTCCAGTCCCGGAGCGACCCGCTTCATCAGCCGCATGATCATCCCCAGGTTCTGCATGTCCGCCCGGACGGCCGCCGCCACCCCCGGGTACTGGACCTTCACGGCGACCTCACGTCCGTCGTGCAGCCGCGCCCGGTAGACCTGTCCGATCGACGCCGACGCGATCGGGTCCTCGTCGAACTCCGCGAAGACCTTTCCGATCGGCTCGTCGTACTCCGCCTCGATGACCCCCACCATGTCCTTGAACGCGACCTTCGGCGCCGAGTCCCGCAGCTCGCCGAGCTTGCGCTGGAACTCCTCCCGGTACTCCTCCGGGACGAGACCGACGTCGAGGAAGCTCATCACCTGCCCGAGCTTCATCGCCGCGCCCTTCATCGTCCCCAGCGCCGTCACGATCTGCTGGGCCGTCTCGACCTGCCGGCGGTCGAGCGCCGCCTTCGCCGCCTCCTCGCCCCGGGCGACGTTCGCCGCCCGCGTGCCGATCTGCTTGGCCGCCTGGCCGGCCGCCAGCCTGCCGACCTTGGCCGACCGCCGGACCCTGGATGTCGGGATCGGATCACGTGCCATTTGCCACCAAGACTAGGCGGTCACGCCGGCCGTCGGGGCAGAGCTTCGGCCCGGACGGGACGCCGCGACGCCTCAGCGGGTCTGGACCTGCGAACCCGGCACGATCTCATCCCGCCCGTCCGGCCACCGGACCCACGCCTTGTGGCCGCCGTCGTAGTCGTCGCCCAGCAGGATCAGCGTCGCCGGTTCGCCGAGCGCCGTACACGGACTCGACCCCTCCCGGTCGAGGCCCCGCCAGACCCGGATGAACGAGTTCGTCTCCCACTCCTGGCCGACCGTCGTCGGATCCGTGTGCCCCGGGTGGATCACCGTCCGCCGGTCGAGCTCCATCAACGTGCCCATGATCGAGTCCTTGAGGTCCTGGTAGGTCGTGTGGCCCGGCGCCCGGACGCCGCCGACCGAGTTGCGAAACAGCGTGTCGCCGGTGAAGACCCCCTGCGTACCCTCGTGCTCGACGAGGAACGACAACATCCCGGCCGTGTGGCCCGGCGTGTGCAGCGGCCGGACGTCGAGCTCGCCGATCTTCAGCCGCGCGCCCGCCTCGATCGTCCCCGTCGCGCCCGGCACCGCCTCCGCCTCGAGCGGGTGGATCAGGACGGCCAGATCCGGCCACCGGCCGGTCAGCCTGCCGAGCTCGCTGACGTGGTCGAAGTGGTGGTGGGTCAGCAGGACGTGCGTCGGCCTGACGTCGAGCTGGTCGGCCAGCTCGATCAGCGGCTCGACCGGCCCGCCCGCGTCGATCAAGGCGGCGGCCCCGCCCGCCCGGTCGGCGACCAGATACGTGTTCGAGAGGTACTGCTCGTTCATCGAGCGCTCGACGATCATTGCCGGGCATGCTCTCACTTCGGACCGCTCGGCGCTAGGCTTGCGTCCGTGGAGCTGATTCACACCTGTTACCGGATCGGCGAGATCGATCGGTCGGTCGCCTTCTACGAGACGCTCGGCTTCGAGGAGCTCAAGCGGATGCCGATCCGCGACGAGGCGATCAACGTCTTCATGGGCCTCCCCGGCGACGGACCCCGCCTCGAGCTGACCTACAACTTCGGGGTCGACGAGTACGAGATGGGCACCGGCTACAACCACATCGCCCTCCGCGTCGCCGACCTCGACGCCACGCTCGCCGCGCTCGCCGACCACGGGATCGACCCGGAGAAGCCGCCGTACTCGATCCGCGAGGGCGGCTCACGCCTGTGCTTCGTGAGGGACCCCGACGGCTACCGCATCGAGCTGATCGAGGGCAAGCCGGCCTGAGCCGTCGGCTCGTCCTCGCGCGGACCGACCGGCGCCATCGGCAGCTCGACCGGCTGCGGGGTCTCGACGACCTCGGCGACCTCGGCCTCGATCCCGAACGCCGATCCGTCGCAGTCGATCCGAAAACGCTTCGGCGCGACCCGCTCGTCGGCCAGCACCGGGATTCCCCAGAGCTCGTCCCAACCGAAGAACTCGTGGTTGCCGGGATTCAGGAGGATCGCCCGCGGCGCCATCGGGCAGCTCTCCGCGTGGTGGTCGACACCCCGGCGGATGAACTCCAGCATCTCGGCTTCGAGCGACGCCATCCCCCGGAAATCTACCGGTCGGGCTCCGGCGCCGCGAGGGTTGCGCCGTCGCGCGCGACGAGCGCCGCGTAGTACCCGCCGGCGTCCAGCAGCTCGTGGTGCGTCCCCCGCTCGACGATCCGCCCGTGGTCGAGCACGACGATCTGGTCGGCGTCCCGAACCGTCGACAGGCGATGGGCGATCGTGATCGTCGTCCGCCCCTCCGACAGCCTGTCGAGCGCCTCCTGGACGTTGCGCTCGGTCTGCGTATCCAGCGCGCTCGTCGCCTCGTCGAGGACGAGAACCGGCGGGTTGCGCAGGACCGTTCGGGCAATCGCGATCCGCTGCTTCTCACCCCCGGAGAAACGGTAGCCCCGCTCGCCGACGACCGTGTCGTAGCCCTCCGGCAGAGCCGCGATCATCTCGTGGATCGCGGCGACCCGGGCCGCCCGCTCGACCTCGGCGTCGGTCGCCTCCGGCTTCGCGAAGCGGAGGTTCTCGCGGACGGTCGCGTGGAACAGATACGTCTCCTGCGAGACGACGCCGACCGTCGCCGCCAGCGAGGCGAAGCTCGCCGCCCGGACGTCGACCCCGTCGATCGTCACGCTCCCCCGCTGCGGCTCGTACAGGCGGGCGATCAGGTATCCGAGTGTGGTCTTGCCCGACCCGGTCTCACCGACCACGGCCGTCCGCGTCCCGGCCGGCACGACCATGTTGATCTGCTCGAGCGTCGGCGGCCCGTCGGCCGTGTACCGGAATGCCACGTCCTCCAGGCGAACCTCGCCGAGCAGCTCGTCCGGACGCAGCTCGACCGCGTCGGCCGCCTCGGTGATGTCGACCGGCAGGTCGAGGTACTCGAAGATCCGGTCGAACAGGGCCCGCGCCGTCTGCAGGCTGACGTTGACCGACAGGAGCTGGCCGATCGGGAACAGCAGACGGGTCTGCTGGGTCGCGATCGCCACCGCCGTGCCGATCTGGATCGGGTGACCCAGGTTGATCGCGTGCTGGCCGGCGAACCAGTAGACGAGCGGCGGCATGATCCCGAAGGTCATCTGGATCGACGACATCCGCCACCGGCCGGCCATCGTCGCCCGGACCTCGAGGTCGGCGACCTGCTTCGACTGTCCGGCGAACCGGTCGGTCAGATCCTCGCCCCGGCCCATCGTCTTCCCGAGCATCATCCCCGAGACAGACAGCGA
>DATAUX010000012.1:0-4823 GCA_036268015.1 Solirubrobacteraceae bacterium
CCGCCGCCGGCCGGGCCGGTGGCGGCCATCAGGAGGCCCGGCGGGGTCGGCGGCGGGCCGCCCGTCGTCACGAGCCCGGGCGGCTCGGTCGCCTCCCAGGCGACCGTCGTCGTCCCGTCCGGGGCCATCGTCAGAGCCGGCTCGCCGTAGCTGCCCTCGCCGGGCGAGGCGAGCACCGGGGCGGCGAAGGCGCCGCCGGGGGCGCGAAAGGAGACGAGGACGGCGCGGGTCGCGTCGTCGACCCAGGCGACCGCCGCATCGCCGCGGTCGTCGGCCGCGACGACCGGCCCGGCGAACCGGTAGGCCGACGTGGTCAGCTCCTGGGGCGGGCTGGTCGACCCCGACGCCGAACGGACGGCCGCCCAGATCGATCCGGGCGCGGCCGTGTCGGTCCACGTGACGGCGGCGTCGCCGTCGCCGGCGAGCGCCGTGTCCGTGCCGAGCGCGGTGGTCGAGCTCGTCAGCTGGGCGACGGACGAGACGCCGCCGCCGGGCGCGGCGAGGACCATGTCGAGCCCGGCCGACCCGCTCGGCGCACCCGAGAAGTCGGCCGGACCGCCGGCCACGCGGAAGGTCAGCGCGAGCGCGCCGGACCGGTTGGCGGCCCCCGAGTCGAGCTCGGCCCCGTGGGCGACGACGACCGGCGGCGACCACGCGACACCGGCCCGCGCGGGTGCCGGGCCGACGCCGAGGCCGAAGGTGGCGGCGATCGCGAGCGGCCCGAAGCGGCAGAGCCGGGCAACCCGGACCGGGCGGTGCGGCGGGGCGCTCCGGTGGGGGACAGGGCTCGTCACGAGACACACACCGTAGCGCCGGTGCGACGGCTGATCGCCGCGGAGCCGGCTGGATTGCTCGTCACTCGGGGCTGGGAGGTCGAACAGGCCCGGCCCGGGGGTGATCGGCCGGGAAGCCAAGGCTGGGAAGAAATGCAGTGGATCGTGATCGGCGCACGGTTGGGCGAGGCGGGGGTGCGGGCGCTCGACGAGCTCGTCGCCGCGGCCGGTGTCGGCTGCATTGCCGTCGATCTCGCGCAGGCGGGCTCGCCCGGGCTGCGTTCGCCCGGTTCGGGAAGGGCCGGCATCCGGCCGGCCCCCGCTCTTCAAGGGCGCGGACTTCCGTCGCGCCGATATCAGCGCGGCGGTCGTCTGGGCGGCGCCAGGCTCGATAATGCCCGGCGCCATGCAGTCCGCGTCCGCCACGCCGGTCCTGATCCTCTGCGGCGGCCGGGGAACCCGCCTCCAGGAGCAGACGGCGTCGATCCCGAAGCCGCTCGTCGAGATCGGCGGCCTGCCGATCGTCTGGCACGTGATCCAGATCTACGCGGCCCAGGGTTTCCGGGAGTTCGTCCTGGCGACCGGGTATCGGAGCGAGCTGATGGACCGGTTCGCGGCCGAGCACGACTGGCCGCCGGACGTCCGCGTCACGTGCGTCGAGACGGGCCTCGACACGCCGACCGGCGGGCGGATCCTCGCGCTGCGCGACCAGGTCGGCGACCGGCGGTTCTGCGCGACCTACGCCGACGGGGTGGCCGACGTCAGCCTGAACGGGCTCCTCGAACGCCATCAGGAGGGCAACGGGATCGCGACCATGACGGTGGTGCGCCCGGAGCTCCAGTTCGGGGTGACCGAGCTCGATGCGGACGGCCGGGTGTCGGGCTTCCGGGAGAAGCCGCGCTCGGACCATTGGATCAACGGCGGCTTCTTCGTCTGCGAGCCGGCCTTCTTCGACTACCTCGAGCCCGACTCGGTGCTCGAGCGCCGACCGCTCGAGCGGCTGGCGGGGGCCGGTCAGCTGGTCGCCTACCGGCACGAGGGCTTCTGGGACTGCATGGACACCTACAAGGACGCCGTGCTGCTGAACGATCTGTGGCGGTCGGGCGCGCCGCCGTGGCGCGTCTGGAGCGCGTGACCCGTGTCCTCGTAACCGGCGGCCACGGGCTGATCGGGTCATGGCTGGTGAAGGCCCTGCTGGGTCGGGGAGACGCGGTGACCGTGCTGTCTCGGGGCCGGCGGCCGGGGTCGGCCCTGACGCTGGAGGGGTCGGCCGGGGCGGTCGAGCTGGTCGAGGGCGAGCTGCTCGACGGCGCGCTGATCGAGCGGACGCTAGGGGCCGGCCGGATCGAGCTGGTCTTCCATCTCGCGGGTCAGACGATCGTCGGCGCGGCCGGCCGGGCGCCGGCGGCGACCTTCGAGACGAACGTCAAGGGCACGTGGACGGTGCTCGAGGCGTGCCGGTCGGCGACGGCGGACGCGCGCGTCGTCGTCGCCTCGTCGGAGAAGGTCTACGGGCCGTCGCCGGTCCGTCCGTGCACCGAGCAGCGGGCGCTCGACGCGGCGTATCCGTACGACGCGAGCAAGGCCGCGGCCGACGTGATCGCACGCAGCTACTGGAGCAGCTACGGGATGCGGGTGGCGGTGACCCGGTTCGCGAACGTGTACGGGGGCGGCGACATGAACGCGTCGCGCCTGGTCCCGGAAGCCGTCTGGGCGGCGCTGGGCGGACGCCGGCCGGTGATCCGCTCGGACGGGACGGCCGAGCGGGACTTCCTCTACGTCGAGGACGCCGTGGCCGCGTACCTGGCGATCGCCGATGCGCTCGGGGACGCGGCGCAAGGGGCGGGCGGGGCGGCCTTCAACGCCGGCGGTGGGGGGCCGCAGCCGGTGCTCGAGGTCGTCCGCCTGGTCTTCGCGGCCGCGGGCGTGCCGTTCGAGCCGGACATCCGGGGGACGGGGACGCCGGCCGGCGAGCTGGCCTTCGAGTCGGTCGACCACTCGCGGCTGGCCGACCTGACCGGATGGCGTCCGCGGGTCGATCTGGCCGAGGGCCTGCGGCGGACGGTGGCCTGGTATCGAGCGCACGCTCCGACCCCGCCGTCGGACGCCGGCCGGGCGACCCCGTAGAATCAGGGTATGTCGGGTCACTCGAAATGGGCGTCGATCAAGCACAAGAAGGCGATCGTCGACCAGCGCAGGGGTCAGCACTTCACGAAGTTGGCGCGGGCGATCACGGTCGCCGCGCGGGACGGCGGCGGCGATCCGGAGATGAACGCGCCGCTGGGGAACGCCGTCCAGAAGGCGAAGGACGCGTCGATGCCGAAGGACAACATCGAGCGGGCGATCCTCAAGGGGACGGGCGCGGGGGCTGACGCGGCGGCCTTCGAGGAGGTCGTCTACGAGGGCTACGGGCCGGGCGGCGTGGCCCTGCTGATCGAGACGCTGACCGACAATCGCAACCGGACGGCCGCCGACATGCGGCACCTGCTCTCGAAGCGGGGCGGGACGCTCGGCACGCCGGGGAGCGTCGCCTACCTGTTCAACAAGGTCGGCGTGATCCTCGTCGACGCGGCCCGGTACACCGAGGACGACCTCCTGGCGGCGATCGAGGCCGGGGCGGAGGACGTCACCGGCGACGACGAGTGCTTCGAGATCGTCACCGACCCGAAGGACCTCCCGGCCGTCCGCAGGGCGCTCGAGGACGCCGGGGTCGAGCTCGAGAGCGCGGAGGTCACCCAGCAGCCGACGACGCGGACGGCGATCGACGAGGAGACGGCGGAGAAGCTGATGCGGCTGATCGAGTCGCTCGACGAGAACGACGACGTCAACGAGGTCCACGCGAACTTCGACGTTCCGGCCGACGTGCTCCAGCGCGTCGCCGGCTGAGCGCGACTCCGTCCTCGAGGAGCTCGCCGATCGGCCGTCGGGCGTCGGCGCGGAGCTGGGCGGATCTCACTGCCTCGTTCGTGGACCGCGCGCGGGTCCTTGCGGGGTCCGCGTCTCGGGAGATGGCTGCCGGGTCGTCGGGCACGATCGGGAAACGACACGCCGTGGCGGTGCCCGTGGGGAGGCGTCCGCCGGAGCACGGAGAATCAGGCTTGTGATGATCGTGCTCGGAATCGACCCAGGTCTCGCGAACACCGGCTACGGGGTCGTCGACCTGCGCGGCGGGCGGCTGAGCGCGCTCGACGGCGGGGTGGTGGTGACGTCGGCCGGGATCGCGGACGAGCTGCGGCTGGCGAGGATCCACAAGTCGGTCAGCGACCTGCTCGAGCTCCATGCGCCGGACGCGGTCGCGCTCGAGCAGCTCTATTTCGGCCAGAACGTGCGGACGGCGTTCGCCGTGGGTCAGGCCCGCGGCGTCGTGATGGCGGCGGCTGGAGCGCGGGGGCTTCCGTGTCACTCGTACACGCCGCAGCAGGTCAAGGGAGCCGTCTGCGGGAGCGGGCGGGCGGCGAAGGATCAGGTCGGACGGATGGTGGCCGCGATCCTCGGGCTGGCCGAGCCGCCGCGCGAGGATCACGCGGCCGACGCGCTGGCCGTGGCGATCTGTCACGCCAACCGGGCGCCGCTGGCGGCAGCCCTGGCGGGCGCATGATCGGCCTCGTCCGGGGCGAGGTGGCGGTCCGGCGCTCGGACCACGTGATCGTGCTCTGCTCGGGTGTCGGCTACCGGCTGGCGGTGTCGGCGCACACGCTCGGGCAGGTGCCGTCGGTCGGGATCGAGGTCACGCTGCACACGCATCTCGTCGTCCGCGACGACGCGCTCCACCTGTTCGGGTTCGCATCCGAGCAGGAGCGCGAGCTGTTCCTGATGCTGATCGGCGTGCCGTCGGTCGGCCCGAAGGTCGCGCTGGCGGTGCTGTCGGCCGGCGCCCCGCGCGAGCTGGTCGCGGCGCTCGCGGCCGGTGATACGGCCCGCTTCCAGGCGGTCCCGGGGATCGGCAAGCGGACGGCCGAGCGGATCATCGTCGAGCTGCGCGAGAAGGTCGCCCTCGCGCCGGCGCACACGGCTGCCCGGCGGGCCGACAACGCCGAGGACCCGCGCCTG
>DATAUX010000013.1:0-4338 GCA_036268015.1 Solirubrobacteraceae bacterium
CGGGGTAGTTCTTGATCACGAGGAGGATCTGATTGCGGCGCTGGAGGGCCACGTAGCGCGGGGCGTCCCGGGCGGTGGTCGCGCCGCCGACGTGGTAGGCGACCGCAGCGGGCTCGTAGCGGGACGCGTAGCCGGCGAGCTGGGCGCGAAATCCCCAGTCGATGTCCTCCATGTAGGCGAAGAAGTCCTCGTCGAAGGGCCCGACCTCAGTCAGGGCGCTGCGCCGGTAGAGGGCGGCGCCGGCGCACGGACTGAAGACGGCGGCCGGCTCGTCGTACTGGCCGCGATCGGGCTCACCGTGTCCGCGCTGGTCGGGCGCCCCGGACCAGCGCATCAGGTCGCCGGCGGCGTCGAACTCGTCGCGTCGGTGGAAGTTGAGCAGCTTGCCTGTCGCCGACGCCGCGCCGGGGTGTCGATCGAGCGCACCGACCAGCTCGCCCAGCCAATCGGGCTCGAGCTCGAGATCGTTGTTGAGGAGTGCGATGTACTCGCCGGGGGCCGCGGCGACGCCGCGATTGAGTGCGGCCGCGACACCGACGTTCTCGGGGATCTCGATCAGGTCGACATCCGGCCAGCGGTCGCGCACGTGCTCGGCCGTCCCGTCCGACGATCCGTTGTCGACGATCACGATCGTGAACGAGTCGTAGCGCTGGGCGCGCAGCGACGGGACCACGACGTCGAGCATGTCACGACCGTCGTAGGTGAGCACGATCGCCGTGACCCGGGCCGTCGCCATCAGCGCGCCGGGGGCCCGGTCGGGATCGGCATAAGTGGGGCGACGGGCCGGCCGAGGGCCAGGTCGACCGCCGCGCGGGCGATCGCCCGGTGGGCGTCGGCGAGGTCGCGGTGCAGCGGCGCATAGAGGATCGCCCGGGGCGCGCTGAGGGCGAACACGACCACGGCCAGGGCGACGCGCCGGCGGTGGTCGAAGGCGGTCTCTGCGTAGTGGACAATGCCGTGCACGAGGCTGCGCACGCCCTCGGCCCGGCCCCAGCGGGCGAAGCTCGCGCCGCCGACGTGCTCGAACACGGCGTCCGGCGCGTACAGCAGCCTGCCGCGCTCGGTCAGCCGGCGGGCGAGGTCGACATCCTCGTACCAGAACCAGAACCCGTCATCGAACCCGCCGATCGCGTCGAAGACCCGCCGCTCGACGAGCAGGCATGCGCCGGCCGGCTGGTCGACGGTCGTCGTATGGGTGTCGGGCGGCGCGCTGCCGACGGCGCTGGTCGTCCACGGATTTCCCGGCCAGAGCTGCTCGAGGCCGGAGAGCCGGGCGATCAAGGTCGCGAGCGTCGGGAACGGCTTCGGACCGTAGCGGTGCTGGGTGTCGAGCGTCCCGGGATCGACCAGCCGGCCGCCGGCCGCGACCGCGGCCGGATCGCCGGCGAGCGCGCCGGCGAGGCGCCCGACGGCACCGTCGTGGGCGAGGATGTCGCTGTTGAGAAAGAGGATCAGCTCACCGGCGCCGCCGGCAGCCCCGCGGTTGCACGCCGTCGCGTAGCCGACCGGCGGCTCGCACGAGACGACCCGGCAGTCGGGATGGGCGCTCCGCACGGCCTCGATCGTGCCGTCCCGGGAACCGTTGTCGACGACCGTCACGCTGGCGATGACAGGGTCGTCCAGCCGCTCGAGGCAGCGGAGCACGAGATCCCTGGTGTCGGCGGTGACGACCACCACATCCACCGGCCTCCCGACGATCGGCTGGCCGGGGGCGAGGCGACGGGCTAGGGCCGGCATCGGGGCGCCACGCTACCGGAAGTGGGTCGCCACCCGCCGGTCGAGGAGCTCCCGGATCTCAGGCGGGAAACGCCCGAGAATCCGGAGGGCGGCGAAGAAGACGAAGCTGGCGACGAACGCTCCGACGACCGGGTGGACGGGCAGTAACAGGCCGACGGCGACGGCGGCGAGAGCCGCGAGAGCGACTAGCGGGACCGAGGCGAACTGCAGGCGTGTCTCGGGTGCCGCGGCGAGCAGACGAGCGACGACGATCACGGCGAGCGCAACCTCGGCGGCAAGCGCGGCGATCGCCGCTCCGCGGGCGCCGAGTGGACCGATCAGGCCAAGCGTCAGGACGACCGAGATCGCCAGGGCGACGCCGTTGGCTAGCAGAGCGTCACGGTAGCGGCGAAGCGTCAGGAGTGGCACGCCGCAGGCGACGCTCACGAAGGTCGCGACGACTGCGATCCCCTGGATCCGCAGGACGGCGACAGCGGGATCGGCGTGGTCGCCGGCGAGGACGTGGATCGCGAAGCCCGCGCCGACCTCCAGGCAGACGACCATCCAACCGCCGACGACGAGCGCCAACTCGAACATTCGCTCCGTCGCGTAGGCGAACCGGTCGCGGTCGTCGCGCATCGACCGGGTCAGGATCGGATAGGCCGCCGCCACGGCAACCCCGGGGACGCCGATCAGGATCTCGACGACGCGAAACGACGTCGCGAAGTAACCGGTCTGGACGGCGGTCGCGAGCACTGACATCATCACGATCGCGAGCCGGAAGTAGACGACGTTCAAGGCCGAGACTGCCGCCCAGGGGATGCTGTCGTGGATCAGCGGCCACCACTTGCCGACTGCGAACGCCGGCCGCAGGGGCATCCGGCCCCGGACGAGCACGGCGGTCAGTAGGAGCGAGACGGCCGAGGCGGGAATCGCGACAGCGAGCAGCAGGGCAACATTGGCGCCGAGAAGCACGAGAACGACGAGGAGCAGGACGTTGACGAGCTGACGCAGGAGGTCAGTGCTCGACGACCAGCCGAAGCGAAAGTCTCCTTGCAGCGAGACGGCGAGCAGGCTCTGGACGAGCTGGAGGAGCAGCCCGGCGCCGGCGAGGGCGGTGCCGAGGACGAGCTGTGACCCGTATCCGGCGAGCGCCGCGAAGGCGACGGCCGCCGCGGCGCCGACCGTCGTGAGGGCGAGGCGGATCCCCAGAGCGTCGCGCATCAGCCGGTCGCGGTCGATCCCGGTCGAGGTCGTGTACTCGCGAAGCGCGATCGCGTTCAGGCCGCCCTCGGTGAGCCCGCCGACAATCGTCGTCAGCGAGACGACCGTCACGTAGCGGCCGTATCCGGCGATCCCGAGATGCGCGATCAGCAGGGGGACCGCGATCAGCGAGAGGAGGATGCCGACGACATAACCGGCCGTGCGGAGCACTCCGCCGCGGAGTGCTCGCGGTCCGGCCGCGGGCGTGTCGAGCACGTCGCCGGTCACGTCCGCCACAGGCTGAATCGTAGGGGTCGGCGTGAGGGTGGGTGTCGGGGCCTCGCGCGCCGTCCGTCGGCTCAAGGCGAGCGTTTCCGGCGCCACCAGTCGACCGTCGAGGCGACCCCGTGGGCAAGCGTACGCTCGGGGACGAAACCCACTTCGGCGTGGAGACGGTCGACAGCGGCGACGAGGAGCGGCGGGTCGTCGGGACGCGGCGGGAGCGCGCCGAGCTCGATCAGCTCGGGGCGGCCGCAGGCCCGGCCGATCAGCCCGACGAGCTCGGCGATCGTGACCGGCTGGCCGGAGGCGACGTTGACCGGTCCGGTGACGTCGTCGGCGTCGAGCAGCGCGGCGAAGGCCGCGGCGACGTCCGCGACGTGGAGGAAGTCGCGGACCTGCCGTCCGTGCGAGCAGAGCGCCGGGCGTCCGTCGAGCAGAGCGCCGATCACCGAGGAGACGAGCCGCTGGGGATGCTCCCACGGTCCGTAGAGGAAGAAGATCCGCGCCCAGGCGAGTGTCGGCATCCCCGGCCGCTCGTAGGACCTCGCCGCCTCGGCGTGGAGGGTCGCCTTGGCCTGGCCGTAGACGGTCGTGGGGCGCAGCGGCGTGACGGCCTCGCGACAGTGGCCGTCGCCCGACCAGTCGTACTCGGCGCAGGTCCCGGCGACCACGGCCCGCCGGCCGCCGGCCTGCGCGAAGCAGTCGAGCAGGGCGCGGCTCGCGGCGACCCAGCGTTCGTTCTCGGGCGCGCTCCAGAACTTGCCCGGCTCGGCGTACCAGGCGAGGTGGAGCAGATGGGTCGGCCGGACGCGGCCGACGACGTCCGCGGCGGCTGCGTGGTCGAGAAGGTCGGCCGTGTGCCAGCGCACGCCGGGCGCATCGTCGCCGGGCGGGCGCGAGCTGACGGCGTGAATGTCGTAGCCGCGGTCGCACAGCGGTCCGATCGCCTGGCGTCCGACGAAGCCGGTCGCTCCGGTCAGAAGGACGCGCTTGACCACAGCAGCGACGGGAGCGCGCTTCACGCGTCGAAGTCCGGATAGCCGAGATCGCGCTCGGAGACGATTCGCTCGCCGGTCGGGGCGGGCCAGTCGATTGCAAAGGCCGGGTCGTCGAAGCGGACTCCGCGGGCTGCGTCGG
>DATAUX010000014.1:0-12644 GCA_036268015.1 Solirubrobacteraceae bacterium
ACCTGGTCGCGGTTATGGAGGAACAGGCAGTAGGCCGTGATGTAGGCCTGGCCGAGGATCTGGGCCGCTGCACGATTCTTGTTGCGGTCGCCGAGGATCGCGGGGATCGGATCGCCCATCAGGGCCGACCCGCCCGACCGGTTGATGATCTTCGCGCCGATCTGCTCGAAGCGGTCCATGTACATCTCGGCCGCCTCCTTGCGCGCCTCGTCGCTCTCCCACTCGTGGCCGTTGAAGTCGATCGGCTCGGGTCCCATCCCGCACATGCCGACCATCCACGCCGCCCGAGCGGTCGCGCTCTGGACGTCGCCGCCGACGCCGGTCGAGTTCTCCCCGTAGAAGACGTGCTCCGCAGCCATCGCACCGAGCGTCCAGACCAGCTTGCCGACCTCCTCGTGGCGCCAGCTCGAGAACCGCTCCTCCTTCTCGATCGCCTGGTGGTGGCCGAGCGATCCGCCACGCTTGCGGATCGACAGACGGGTCGATAGGACGCCCTGCATGTACACGTGCGAGGCCGCTGCATGCCCGGCCTCGTGGATCGCGACGGCGCGCGTCTCCTCCGGCACGTAGTCGACGCCCTGGGCGGTTCCCGACTCGATCGTCGTCATCGCCTCGACGAGGTCGGCCCACTCGAACTCGACCCGCTCGTCGGAGTGGGCGTAGGTCAGCGCCATCGAGCAGACCTGCTCGATCATCGCCGGCGAGTAGCCCATCGTGATCCGGGCGAGCTCGTCGCGCCGCTTCTCGGTGTCGAGCTCGGCCGCGTGGTCGACCCGCGCCATGTAGAGGTCGAAGATGTCCTTGCGGTCGTCCTTGGTCGGTGTTCGGAACCAGATGTGGCGACCCATCCGGCCGGGGCGGATCAGAGCCGGATCGAGGCGGTCGATCGGGACGTTCGTGGCGCCGATGAAGTAGATCTGCTCGGCCCGTGGTTTCGGCGCCCGCATCCGGAGCTTGAGCTTGCCGATCCTCGGCGGGACGATGTACGTCGCGTCGAGGAAGGTGTTGAGCCGGTTGGTCATCAGCTTGCGCATGAACGGCGGGTCGTCGACCCCGTCCATCTGAACGAGCAGCTGGTTGAGCGCCAGACCGCCGCCGCCGCCGCCCATCATCCCGCCGCCCGGGAAGATCACGTCCTGGATCCGCTCGCCGATCCGCACCAGGCCGGCCGGGTACGGGCTGGCCGGCGAGCCCGCGCGCGAGGCGAACAGCTTCTCCCGCCAGGCGCGGGTCTCGAGGAACAGATCCCCCGTCGAGGTGAGCGCCCCGCGGGGACCGAAGAAGGCGAGGTCATGGAACGAGTCGATTCCGACGTCCGGCCCGGTCATCCCGGTCGCGCCGGCCCCGAGCGCCGCCCGCCGGAGTCCGACGGCGTCGATCTCGTCGATGAAGATGATGCACTGGCCGCCCCATTTGCGGGCGAGCCTGCGGGCCTTGGAGATCATCAGCTGGACGACGATCACGTCCATGCCCATGAACGGCATCTGGAAGCCGGAGCCCGGCATGATCACGATCGGCGAGTTGAAGGATGTCGCGATCGCCTTCGAGAGCATCGTCTTGCCGGTGCCCGGCGAGCCGATGAAGAGCAGGCCGCGCTCGGGCTTGCCGCCGGCCTTGCGAAAGTCCTCGCCGGACTCCCAGAGCGAGATCACGCGGGTGATCTCCTCCTTCGGCTCCGACTGTCCGCGGACGTCGTCGATCTTCACGCCCCAGTCGGCGTCGCCGGGCTCATAGCCCTTCATCGCGCGGACGGCCATCACGGCCATCGGGCCGAAGAGGATCCCGAAGTTGATCAGGAACAGCAGGGGCATCTGGGCGCCGATCAGGACGAAGGTCGCCCCGTTCTGGCCGCCGAAGACGCCGGTGATGCCGTGAATCGTCGAGCCCAGGTCGCCGTGCTTGCCGGTCGCGTTCTGGATCAGGTTGATCGCGACCAGCGCGCCACCGAAGATGCCGACGAGCCAGAGCGTGTGGCGGAACTTCTTGCGCCAGTACCAGACCCGCCGCCGGGCGGTCGCGTCCTCGTCGAGCAGGCGCCGGTCGGCCCCGTAGATGCTCGGCCTGGGGATCAGCCGGTGGGCGATCACGTCGATCAGTCCGCGGAAGGCGATCACGCAGACGAACGTCCCGATCACGGACGCGACGAAGCTCCACCGGTGGGTGTAGAAGAGCACCGCGAAGACCATCGGGCTGGTCAGCAGGGCGACGAACGTCGCGGCCCGCGTGAGCTTGCGCCATTCGAGCCCGAGTGCCTGGTGGTCCTGGGCTCGGCGGTTGGCGCTGGGCTTCTGGCCTGTCATCTCCCGAAAGCGTACCGAGCCGCAGCGCACGGCCGGGGCGAGTCGGGTATTGATTTACACAACGTATGCAGTCCCAGTTGCGCATCTACCTGATCAAGGACGGCCTGCTCGACGAGTTCGTCGACTTCTGGCGGGCCGAGATCATCCCGCTGCGCCGCCGCTTCGGCTTCGAGGTCGCGGGCGCGTGGGCCGACGAGGAGTCTCGTACGTTCGCCTGGGTCGTGACCCACGCCGACTTTGAGCGGGCGGCGGCCGAGTACTACGCGAGCCCGGATCGCAAGGCGCTGAGCCGGGATCCGGGTGAGTTCATCGAGTCGTCGGAGCTCCGGCTGATGGAGTCCGTCGACGCCGGCTGAATATTCCCGACCGGGCTGGACCGTGGCCGTTGCGGGCCGCTGGTGGCGTGGGGGTCAGGAGACGGTGAGCGTGCCCTGCATACCGGCCTGCCGGTGGCCGGGGACCGAGCAATAGTACGTGTAGGTCCCGGGCTTCAGCGCCAGAACGAGGGTCTTCGACCCGCCGGTGAAGGTCGGCGTGCTCCCGAGCGTCCTGCTGCCCTGAGCGACCGCGACGTTGTGCGGGACCGGGGACGCGTTCGTGAATACGATCGTGACCTTCCCGGCGTTCGCCTTGACGCTGAGGCTCGTCGAGTCGAACATCAGCTGGCCGTTCGCGTTCGCCGCCAGGTCGACCGTCCCGGGCGGTAGGGCCGCGGCCGGCGTCGTCGTTGCCGGGGCCGCGCTGGATGCCAACGGCGTCGGTGCGGGGGCGGTGCCCTTGGGCGGGCCGACGTACTTCGTGTAGGGCTTGGCCGGCGGCGGCGTGCTCGCCGTGCCGACTGCGGCGCCCATCGCGCAGACCATCAGGACGAAGCTGATCACCATCACGGCTCGGGCGCGCATTCCCGAGCCGGGGAAGTCGGCCCGGGTGAACCCCGTGACGCCGACGATCACCGCCCAGGCGGCGAGGCCGCCGCCGAAGATGTAGAACGCGACCTTGCTCTTGTCGTGGAACGCGGCGTCCGCGAGGATCGAAACGGCCTGGACGAGGGCTTCCGGGGTCATCGCGGCGCGAGCCTAGCTGATCGTCCGGGCGGACGCGTCGAGGAGACCGCCGGCGTGCGACGCGGTCGCCGACCCGCGCCCTACAGTCCCGCCCACGTGACCGACCCCGCCCCGGATCCGCCGCCGATCGCCGAGCCGGCGACCGGCTGGGCCTGGATCGGATCGCACCGCCGGCTGACGGCCGGGATCGGCGTCGTCCTGGCCGCCGTGATCGTCGCGGTCGCCGTGGTCGTACTCGACGGTGGGAGCACGCCGTCGACGGCGGGGTCCCCGCCGCTCCCGGCGGCCTACCGCCCCGGCCTCGGGATCGGTCCGGTCTCGCTCGGCGAGGCCCGCCGAGCGGTCGTCGCGGGGCTCGGCGGCCCGGGCCGTGAGCCGCTGCCGGGGACGCTCGTCTTCACCCGCCAGCCGGGTCAGCTGGCCGTCGGCTTCACGAACGGCCGGGCGAGCAGCATTCTGGCGACGGGCTCGGGGAACCCGTTCGGCCAGCGGCTGGCGGCCGAGGAGACGACGCTCGCGGGGTGGAACGTCGCCGTCTGCGAGAAGCCGGCTCACGTCCTGCTGGTGGCCCCGGGCGGCCACACGTACTTCGTCTTCCGGACGGCCGTCGCCGGGCTCGGCGCCGTCGGCGTGTCGACGAGCCCGGTCACCGCCTGCGGCCAGCTCGGCTGACGGTCGGCCGGTCAGCGGCGGTGGGGAATCGGACCGTCCCGCTTCCAGGCCGAATCCGGGCGGGCGGGCAGGAGCAGCCAGATCACGAGGCCGACGACGCTGAGCAGGAGACCGGCGGCCAGGCCGGGGCGCTCGCCGTAGCCCTTGCGCTCGGAGAGCCAGGCGCTCGACGCGGCGGAGATCAGCCAGGCGAAGAGCAGGTAGAGCGCCTTCGCGCCGATCAGGGCAAACATCGTCATCGCGCTGTCACGTCCCCAGGTAGGCCCGCTGGACTTCGGGATCCTCGCGCAACTCGCCGGACGGCGCGCTCAGGGCGACCCGACCCGTCTCGAGCACGTAGCCGCGATCGGCGACGTCCAGCGCGTAGTTGGCGTTCTGCTCGACCAGGAGGATCGTCACGCCGGTCTTGTTGATCGCGGCGATCGTCTCGTAGATCCGGGCGACCAGGAGCGGCGCGATCCCCATCGACGGCTCGTCGAGCAGGAGCAGCTGCGGGCGGGCCATCAGGGCCCGGCCGATCGCCAGCATCTGCTGTTCGCCGCCGGACATCGTCCCCGCCTTCTGGCGCTCGCGCTCCTGGAGTCGGGGGAACAGGGTGAAGACCTGCTCGAGGTCGGCGGCGACCTCCGGCCCGCGTCGGAGATGGGCCCCGAGGTCGAGGTTCTCGCGGACGGTCATTCGCGGAAAGCAGTGGCGGCCCTCTGGCGAGAGGGCGATCCCCCGGCCGACGATCTCCTGTGCGCTGGTCCTCGTTATGTCGGTTCCGGCGAACCGGATCGTCCCCGATCGGGCGGGCGTGAGGCCGGTGATCGAGCGCAGCGTCGTCGACTTGCCGGCTCCATTGGACCCGATCAGCGTGACGACCTCGCCCTCGTCGACGGTCAGCGACACGCCCTTCAGGGCCTCGATCGACCCGTAGAAGGTGTGGATGTCGTCCACCTCGAGAACGGCCGTCACGACTTCTCCTGGACGCCGAGGTACGCCTCGATGACCGCCGGGTCGGCGCGGACCTCGGTCGGGCTGCCCTCGGCGATCCGCTCGCCGTGGTTGAGCACGGTGACCTGCTCGCTGACGCCCATCACGACCTTCATGTCGTGCTCGATCAGGAGGATCGTCAGGCCGAGGTCGTCCCGCAGGGCGCGCATGAACTCGGTCAGGCGGTCTGACTCCTGCGGGTTCATGCCGGCGGTCGGCTCGTCGAGCAGGAGGAGCGTCGGGTCGGACGCCAGCGCCCGGGCGATCTCGACGCGCCGCTGGTCTCCGTATGACAGGTTGACGGCGAGGTCATCGAAGCGGCTCTTCGCCAGGCCGGAGTACTCGAGGACCTCTCTCGCCCGCGTCCGCACCTCCTGCTCCTCACGTCGGACCGAAGGCGTTCGGGCGATCGAGCCGAACAACCCGGCCTTCATCCGGACGTGGCGGCCGACGACGACGTTCTCGAGGGCGCTCATCGCCCCGAACAGACGGATGTTCTGGAAGGTCCGGGCGACGCCCAACTTAGTTCGCACGTCCGGCCGCGCGCGGGTCACGTCCCGCCCGGCGAACACGATCCGTCCGCTGGTCGGCTTGTAGAGGCCGGTCAGCATGTTGAAGAACGTCGTCTTGCCGGCCCCGTTCGGGCCGATGATCGAGACGATCGAGCGCGGGGCGATCACGAGCGAGACGCCATCGACGGCGGTCAGACCGCCGAACCGCTTGGTCAGGGCGTCGGCCCGCAGGAGCGGCTCGGCCTGTGGGTCGGCCGGCTTCGGCGGGCCGTCGGCCTTCGTCGCGCTCGGGCTCATGCCGGCGGCACCGGCGCGCCCTCGCTGCCGCCGGGCGCGATCGCCTCGGTCAGTTCGAGCGCTCGCCGGCGCTCGGGGAAGAGTCCCTGCGGTCGGAGGACCATGACGATGACGAGCAGGAAGCCGAAGATCCCGAACGACAGCTGGGTCAGGCTGAAGTTCAGACCGAAATCGCCCGGCAGCCCGTTCAGGACGTCCGGAATCAGGTAGTAGTTGATGTAGGAGAGCAGCAGCGCGCCGAGCACGGCCCCCCAGATCGAGCCGAGACCTCCGACGATGATCATCGCGAGCACGAAGATCGAGAACGAGAAGGCGAACTGACCGGCGTTGACCGTCGTGAAATAGGCACCCAGGAAGGCGCCCGACATGCCGCCGAACGACGCGCCGGTCGCGTAGGCGAGCAGCTTGGTCCGGACGAGCGGGATGCCCATCGACACGGCGGCCACCTCGTCCTCGCGGAGTGCGACCCACGCCCGTCCGAGTCGGGAGTCGCGGACGCGGAGGTTGACGAACAGGACGACGACCATGATCACGAAGATCAGCCAGTACCACGGTCTCAGGTCGAGCAGGTTGAACGTCCCGACGATCGGGAAGAACGGCAGATCGACCGCCGGAATGCCGAGGTTCCCGGCGGTCAGCGTCATCCCGTCGACGAGGTGGATGCTCTGGCCGTTGACGGCGACGACGCCGATGATCTCGCCGAATGCGAGCGTCACGATCGCGATGTAGTCGCCCCGCAGGCGGAGCGTCGGCAGGCCGATCAGGCAACCCATGACCGATGTGACCGCGACCGCGCAGACGAGGATCAGCACGAAGTTGAGGTGGATCCCGGGCAGCGTCCCGGCGAAGTGGGATACGCCGACGTGGAGGTTGGCCTTGTAGAAGAAGTCCGACCCGAACCAGCCGACGCAGTACGCGCCGATCGCGTAGAAGGCGACGTAGCCGAGGTCGAGCAGACCGGCGAAGCCGACGACGATGTTCAGGCCGAGGGCCATCACGACGTAGGCCAGCGAGATGATCGTCGCGTTCATGAAACCGCTCGTCTCGGCGAAGAGGAACGGCAGCAGCACGCCGAGCACGATCAGGACGCAGACCGACACCCGGCCAGACCAACCCGGGAGGGCGTCGATCCGCCTCCGACCGGCGGCCCGCCACTCACCGAACAGGGCGATCAACTCGGTCATCCGGCCTCCCTCGTCTCCTCGCCGAGCAGGCCCCGCGGCCGGAGCACCATGATCACGATCAGGTAGCCGAAGACGACCGCCTCGGTCCACTGTGGTCCCAGGCGGGCGTCGGAGAGGGCCTGGATCACGCCGATGATCAGCCCGCCGAGGACCGCCCCCCGAACGTTGCCGATCCCGCCCATGACGGCCGCCGTGAACGCGATCAGACCCGCCTCGAAGCCCTGGAAGTACCAGACGTTCGTCTCGTACAGCGCGTAGACCAGGCCGGCCGCGCCGGCGAGCATTCCGCCGAGCATGAACGTCAGCGAGATCGTCGCGTCCACGTTGATGCCCATCAGCCGGGCCGCCTCCGGGTCCTGGGCGGTCGCTCGCATCGCCCGCCCGGCGCGCGTGTTTCCGATGAACCAGGCGAGCCCGAGGACGAGCGGGACGGTCAGGGCGAGCGCGAGGATGTAGCCGCGCTCGATCGGCACGCCGGCGATGTGGAAGACGGCCGTGTCCTGGTGGATCAGGTCGTTGACGCCCTGGGGCGAGCCGCCCAGCCAGAGCAGGCCGACGTTCTGGAGGATGAAGGAGAAGCCGACCGCCGTGATCAGCGGGGCCAGCTTCGGCGCGCCGCGCAGCGGACGGTAGGCGACGCGCTCGATCAGGACGTTCAGGCTGCCGCAGACGGCCATCACGACGACCAGCGTCACCAGCAGGCCGGCGACCAGGCCGGCGACCCCCGTCGTCAGGCCGAGGCCGAGCGATCCCCACAGGCCGACCGACGTGAACGACCCGATCATGAAGACGTCGCCGTGGGCGAAGTTGATCAGCTCGATGATTCCGTAGACGAGCGTGTAGCCGATTGCGATCAGCGCCCAGATCGCCCCGTTCGACAGGCCGACGGCCAGGTTTCCACCAAGCCGGGACAGGTTGTGGGCGACGACCTGGTGTCCGTTGACGAAGCCGGCCGGGTAGCCGGAGATCAGGTCGTGGGCGCCGTAGTAGATCGGCAGCGCGGCGAGCGCGGCGATCAGCCCGAAGCGCTCCAGAAAGCGGCGCGTCGCCACCACCGGGCGTCTCGCGCCGATGGGGACTCTTGTGGCAGGTGTGATGGCTTCCACAGGCTGGAGGTTGGTGACGCGGAGGGGGCGCACCGGGCGCCCCCTCCGTCGTCGGATCCTTCGCGCGACTGCTCTAGACCGTCTTGGTCGGCGTGAGCGTCTTCGAGAACACGGGGTTCCCGTCCGCGCCGACCTTGTACAGGCCATAGGACTTCAGCGTCGTGTCACCGTTCGCGTCGAAGCCGTACGTACCGAGCACCGATGCGCGGGACTTGGTCGCGAACAGGGCGGCCAGGACGGCCGACTTGTCGTTGCCCTTGGCCCCGAGCCCGGCGATCGTGTCGAGCCCGAGCTTCATCGCCTCGTAGCCGTAGATCGCGTACGGGTCCGGCGCGGTCGGCCCGTACTTGGCCTTGTACGCCGCGAGGAACTGCTTCCCGCCCGGGTACGCCGCCAGGTCGAGGGTTGCCACCGTGCACTCCATCAGCGGATCGATCTTGGCCGGGACGCCGCCCATCTTCTGGTTGGTGTACGACCCGGTGCAGACTCCGTCACCGCCGAAGATCTTCGCGGTCGGAAGGGCCGCGTTGACGTCCTTGGTGATCTGGACCGCCCCGTTCGAGACGATTCCGGCGAAGAAGAAGCAGTCCGCGCCCTGGCCCTGGATCGTCGAGGCGTAGGAGCGGAAGTTCGGCGACGTCGGATCGATCCCCGTGTTGCTGACGATGTTGATCCCGTAGAAGCCCTTCTCCAGACCGAGCAGGGTCGCCAGGCCCTGGCCGTAGGCCTCCTTGTCGTTGGCGACCGCAACCTTCGTGCAGCCGGCCTGCTTCATCGACATCAGGTCGGCAGCCGCCTGGATCGAGTCGATCGGGACGATCCGCAGGAAGGTCCGCTTTCCGGATGGGGAGTACTTCTGCGGCTCGCCCGGGGCGCTGCCCGGCTCGTTCGTCGTCAGTCCGACGTAGGTGTTCGCCGGGCTGACCTGGGCGAGACCGTCCTCGTTGAGGATCGGGATCGACACCTCGCTGGCTCCGGAGTTGAACTCGCCGACGTAGTACACGGCCTTCGGGTCCGACGCCGCCTGGCGGGCGTTCGCGGCCGTCTGGCCGGGGTCCCACTTGCCGGCCGCGGCCGTCGAGTCGTCGAGCGACTTGTAGTCGACTGTGAACTGCCCGGCCTTGCCGCCGGCCTGCGAGAGCGCCAGCTTCATGCCGTTCACGAGCGGGTCGGTCTGTGCGCTCGACGCGCCGGTCAACGGCAGGCTCGAGTAGATGTCGACGGTGTTGCTGCCGCTGCTGCCCGTACTGGTCGTCGTGCTGTTGCTGCTGCTACCGCAGGCGGCGATCCCAGTCGCCGCAACCACGAGCAGGCCAACCATGCCTAGTCTCGTTCGCACCCCTAGCTCCTCAATTTTCGCGGCCGCACGGACTTCGATCGGCCGATTGAGGCGATCCTAGACGCGTCGGGGGGCTGTGGCAACCATCGACCGGTCCGGTGCACCCGTCCTTTCGGGCGGTAGGTCCGGGCTCGTCGAGCTGACGATGAAGGCGACCGAGCCGATGATCACGCTCGCGCCGACGAGCATCGTCGGGCTGATGCTCTCGCCGAGGACGATCCAGCCGAGCAGGACGGCGATCATCGGATTGACGTACGCGTAGGTCGAGACGCGCGAGATCGGCATGTGCTGGAGCAGCCAGGTGTAGGCCGAGAAGGCGACGATCGACCCGAACACGACGAGGTAGGCGTAGGCGACGACGGACCGCGTCGAGAACCCGGCGACGTCGACGTGGCCGGCCTCGCCGGCGATCAGGCCGGCGACGACCATCGCCGCCCCACCGGCGGTCATCTGGAGCGCCGTGGACACACCGAGGTCGGCCGGCAGCCGCAGGCGTGTGCTGCAGACCGAACCGGCGCCCCACGAGACGGAGGCGGCGAGGACGAGGAGGGTCCCGACGAGGCCGGTGCCGCCGCCTGTGGCGTCCGGGAGCACGAGGATCGTCACGCCGGCGAAGCCGATCGTCACGCCGACAAGCGCACGCCTGCTGACGCGCTGGCCGATCGCCGCGCCGATCAGGACGATCACGAGCGGCTCCGACGCGATCACGAGAGCCGCCAGGCTCGACGCGATGTGCCGCTCGGCGATCGTCACGAGCCCGTTCCCGCCGAAGCAGAGCAGGACGCCGACGCATGCGGCACCGGCCGCCTCCCTGCGGGTCACGCGGATGCCCCGGCTGCGGCCGGCGGCCGCGACGCCGCGGCGCCGCACCCAGATCGAGCCGTAGAGGATCAGTCCGGCGACGAGGAAGCGGGCGCCGGCGCCGAGCAGGGCGGGGACGGTCTCGACCATCACCCGGATCGCAAGGTACGTCGAGCCCCAGACGATGTAGACGGTGACCAGCGCCAGCCAGGCGAGCCAGGCCGGCGGGCCGTGCAGGCGCGGCGCCCGACCCGAACGGGTGGCCTGCGTCGTCGTGCTGCTCGGCGTCGCCGACTCCATCCGGAGAGCTATATTCCGGGCGGGGTGGCCCTGCTCGAGTTCGACGACTTCGCGGCGGTCGACATGCGTGTCGGCCGGGTCACGTCGGTCGACGCGTTCCCCGAGGCCCGCCGGCCCGCGTGGAAGCTGACGATAGATTTCGGCCCCGAGCTCGGCAGCCGCCGGTCGTCGGCCCAGATCGTCCACTACGACCGCGGCGACCTCGAGGGCCGACTGGTTGTGGCGGTAGTCAACCTCGCGCCGCGGCAGATCGGCCCGTTCGTCTCGGAGGTGCTCGTGCTCGGCGCGCTCGACGCCGACCGTGGAGTCGTGCTGCTGGGCCCTGACGTCGACGTCGCGCTCGGCAGCCGGATCGGCTGAAACCCGAGCCCGGGCGCGGCCGTGAGGGTGGGTCGCGGGCACGCGGACCAGCGGCGGATGGCTGCGGCCGTCGTGCGTCGGCCGGGTCTCCGGCAGGTGGCCGGAAGACAGCCGGCGACGGTCCTCGGGGGCCGGCTGGCGCCGCCGGCCGGCGCGCTCGGCGAGTGCCCGCAGGAGCTGGCCGCTCGGTCGGAAGGGGTCGGAGATCCCCTGGTCGCGGTCGACCGACGCCGCGGCCCAGAGCTCGCCGGCGACCTCGGCGACGATCAGCTCGCCGGCCGGGACCGGGGCCTCGTCGATCTCGGCGAGGTGGGCGATCGCCGGACCGTCGCCGGGCCGGGCGCGCCGGATCGTGACCGGGAGGCCCTCCGGCAGGCTCTGGAGCTCGGCCGGGGCGTAGACGAGGCGGGCGAACCGGCGGCGGCGGTCTGGGCTATTGACCTGGTCCTTTGTGTCGTTGCGTCGTACAATCTGCGCCATGACGAACATATTGACCGACTAGATGGCGCAGTCAAGGTCATACAATCTTGACTTGTCGCGCGTCGATCGGCACGCTTCTTCCTCCTTGACGCAACAGCTCGTCGACCTGATCAAGGCCGAGATCGACAGCGGGGCGCTGGCGTCCGAGGCTCGACTCGAGCCGACCCGCGCGCTGGCCGAGCGGGCCGGAATCAACCACCTGACGGCCGTCCGGGCGTACCGCCGGTTGGCCGAGCTCGGCTACGTCACGGCGGCCGTCGGACGGGGGACGTTCGTCCGCCGGACGCTGCCGGGGCCGCCGGCGGCCGATTCCTGTGACTGGCAGGCGGCCGTCCTGCCGGAGCGGCGGTCGTCGTATGCGAACGACGCCCTGGCCCAGAGCTTCCGGATGCCGCGGGAGGCCGAGTTGATCTCGCTGGCGACGGGCTGGCCGGATCCGGCGCTGCTGCCGGTCGACGACCTCGCGCGGATCGCGGCCGACGTCTTCGCGGGGGACGGGTCCGACGCGCTCTCATACCTCGACCCCGAGGGTCTGCCGGCCCTGCGTGCCGAGATCGCCGCGCGTGGTCGGGTTCACGGGTTCGCCCGCGAGGCCGACGAGATCGTGGTCACGTCGGGCGCGCGGCAGGCGATCGACCTCGTCGCGCGGGCGGTGCTCCGGCCGGGCGACGTCGTCGCGGTCGAGGCGCCGACGTTCGCCGGGACGCTGAGCTCGCTTCAGGCGACCGGCGCCCGACTGATCGGGGTTCCGGTCGACGAGGACGGACTGGATGTCGCGGCGCTCGAGCGGGTTCTCGCCCGCCACGAGATCAAGCTGTGCGTGCTGCAGTCGTCGTGCCAGAACCCGACCGGACGCGATCTGTGCGCGACGCGCGCGGATCGCCTGATCGAGCTCGCCCGGGAGCGGTCGTTCTTCGTGCTCGACGACGGTGTCTACGCCGGTGTCCGCTTCGAGGGCGCCGAGCGACGGCGGCTGCGCCACCTCGCGCCGAGCCACGTGATCTACGTCGACTCGCTGTCGAAGACGATGGGCGGCGGACTCCGGCTCGGCTGGGTCGCCGCCGACGGCCCGATCCGCAGCCGCCTGATCGACCTCAAGCTCGGCAGCGACTTCCACACGTCGAGCCTGATCCAGCACATCGCCGCGCGCTACCTGGCCAGTGGCGGCTACGAGGAGATGCTCGAGCGAACGATCCCGATCTATCGCGAACGGCGGGACGTCCTGCTCGACAGCATCGACCGCCGCCTGGCCGG
>DATAUX010000015.1:0-5229 GCA_036268015.1 Solirubrobacteraceae bacterium
CTTCTCGGACGCGAACTCGACCTGGGAGCCGGACGCCCTGCGGCGGCTGGCCGGGGCCTTCGCCGACCCGCGGGTGGGCTACGCGTGCGGGTCGGTCGGCTTCGTGCGCGCCGACGGCGGCGACAACCAGGAGGGCCTGTACTGGCGCTACGAGATGGTGCTCCGGGCGCTCGAGTCGCGACTGCGGTCGGTGACGGCCGGCAACGGAGCGATCTACGCGACCCGGCGGGCCTCGTACATCGTCGTCGACCCGATCATGGGACACGACCTCAGCTTCCCGTTCAAGATGGTCAAGGCCGGCTGGCGGGCGGTCTACGTGGCCGGGGCCCGGGCGACCGAGAAGATGGTGCCGACGATCGACGGGGAGTTCGCCCGCAAGCGGCGGATGATGAGCCACGCGTGGCCGATCGTCCTCCGCGGCGGCATGCTCTCGCCGCGCGGATACGGTGCCGGGTACGCCGTGATGATCTTCAGCCACCGGATCCTCCGCTACGCGTCGCCCGGCCTGCACGCGGCCGCGCTCTGCGCCAACTGCCTGCTGGTCGGGAGCGGGCCGGTCTACGACGTCTGCCTCGGGCTCCAGGCCGGCCTGCTGGTCGCGGCCGGGCTCGCCGGGCGCCTGCCGGCCCGCCCGCTGCTCGTCGCCCGCTACTACGTGGTGACCACCGCGTCGCTCGGTCTCGGCCTGTGGGACTGGCTGCGGCACGGGACCGGCGCGGCGTGGGAGGCGGCCGAGGGCACGCGATGATCCGGCGGGCGGTCGACATCCTCGTCAGCGCCGTCGGACTGGTCTGCGCGGCGCCGGTGATCGCCGTCGCGGCGCTCGCGATCCGCGTCGAGTCGTCCGGGCCGGTGATCTACCGCCAGCGGCGGATCGGCCTGCACGGCCGGGCCTTCGAGGTGCTCAAGCTGCGGACGATGGTCGACGGGGCCGAGCACATCGGCGCGGGCTTCGCGGTCGACCGGGGCGACGCGCGGATCACCCGGGTCGGGGCGCTGCTGCGGCGCACGTCGGTCGACGAGCTGCCGAACCTGCTCAACGTCCTGCGCGGCGAGATGTCGCTGATCGGGCCGCGTCCGACGCTGCCCCATCAGGTCGCGGCCTACGACGAGCGCCAGCGCGGGCGGCTCGCGATCCGTCCGGGGATCACCGGTTGGGCGCAGGTCAACGGCCGGACGTCGCTGCCCTGGCCGGAGCGGATCGAGCTCGACCTCCACTACATCGAGCACCGGTCGGTCGAGCTCGACATCGAGATCCTCAAGCGGACGTTCGCCGTCCTGGTCGGTGGCGACGGTCTCTACAAGGGCGAGACCGGCGGGTGGCCGGGATGACGGCGCCCGAGTCCGGCGGCGCGGGCTGCACGCGCGGAGGCCGCGCCCGTTGAGCGCGGTCATGATCACCGGCGCGGGCCGCCGCTACGACATCGTCGCCTCGTTCGCCCAGCACACGACCGTCGTCGCCACCGAGACGAGTCCGCTCGCCCCCGGTCAGTACGCCGCCCAGATCCGGGCGATCGTGCCGCGGATCGACGACCCGGCGTACGTTCCCGAGCTGCGCCGGCTGTGCGAGCTCCACGATGTCGGCGCGGTGATCCCGCTGATCGACCCGGACATCGCCGTGCTCGCGGCCGCCCGCGGTCGCGGCGAGCTGCCGGCGCTGGTCCCCGACCTCGAGATGGCCGAGGCGACGTTCGACAAGTACGCGACCCATCTGCTGCTCGAGCGGCTCGGCCTGCCGTCGCCGCCGACCGTCCTGCCCGGGGATCCCGCCGCTCGACCGGACGGCCTGGTCGACCACTACCCGGTGATCGTCAAGCCGCGCTGGGGGTCGAACTCGCGTGCGATCAACCTCGCCCGCGACGCGACCGAGGCGGCCTTCTTCGTCGGCTACTCCGACGAGCCGGTGATCCTCCAGCGGGCGATGGGCGGGCCGGAGTTCTCGATCGACTGCCTCTGCGACCTCGACGGCCGCTGCCTCAACGCGATCCCCCGGTCGATGACCGAGTCGCGGGGCGGCGAGTCGGTCAAGGGCACGGTGCTCGGCGACCCCGACCTGGTCGAGCTCGGCCGGGCCGTCGCCGAGGGGGTCGGCGCCCGGGGTCCGTGCATGGTCCAGGCCTTCCTCGATCCGGAGCTCGGGCTGCGCGTGACCGACGTCAACATCCGCTTCGGCGGCGGCTACCCGTCGCACATGTACGGCGCCCTACCCGGTCAGACGTACCCCGAGCTGATCGTGCGAATGGCTCGCGGCGAGACCGTCGAGCCGCATCTCGGCGAGTTCCGGGCCGGCGTCACGTTCGCTCGCTACTACTGGCAGCTGGAGCTCGACGAGCAGCTTCGGCCGACCGGCCGGGAGATCGTCGCCGGCGGACCGCCGGCTCCCCGCTGAGGCCCGCGCGGGGCGCCGGCTTCCGGCGCGATCGGGCGGCGGGCCGGCGTCGACCGGCGCGGGGCATCCGCAATCCGTCCATTTGCACCCGCTCCGGCGTCCCAGCTGCAAGAATCGACCTGATGCGCCTGCCTTTCTCCCGGTCAGGGAAGCCAGCGAGCGCGCCGGACGCACTGAGTCCGCATTGCGCGAACTGCGGCAACCCGCTCGCCGTCGGCCAGGACTGGTGCCTGGACTGTGGGACGGCCGTGCGCGGCCGGCTCGGCGGCGGACCGGGCGTCGGTTCGTCGCTCGGCGTCGTCGGTCTGACCCTGCTGCTCGTGCTCGGCGCCGTGGCGGCGGCCTACGCCGCGCTCAACTCGGACTCCGACAAGGCCGTCAAGACTCCGCCCGCGGTCGTCGCGGGCGTCACCGGTCCGACCACCCCCGACGTCGGGACGACGTCGCCGGCGACGGGCGCGACGGTGCCGATCACCCCGACCACGACCTCGCAGCTGCCGACGCTGCCGAAGATCCCGGGCGTCACGCCGACGCCGACGGTCCCGGCGGGGACGACGCAGACGCAGGCGCCGATCGTCCCGTCGAAGACGACCACCGCGCCGGTGAAGACCGTACCCGCGACGACGACCACCACCACGCCGCAGACGGTGACGACGAAGACGACGCCGACCGTCACGACGACGACTCCCACGGTGACGACGACGACCCCGACCGTCACGACGACGCCGGCGAGCTCGTCCCACGAGATCCTGCTCGACACGGACGCCGCGAGCACGTACAACCCGTACAGCCTCGCGGCCTCGAGCTTCGCCGACCCGGCAAAGGCGATCGACGGCGCGCCGGACACGGCCTGGAGCTACCAGCTGGATCCGACCACGGGCGGTGCGACGCTCGTCGGCCTGTCGATCGACCTGAAGACGCCGCAGCCGGCGCGGGCGATCAAGATCACGACGCTCTCACCGGGGATGACGGTCGAGTTCTACGGGGCGACCGGCTCGTCCGAGCCGGCCTCGATCACCGCGCCGGGCTGGGTGCACCTCGCCAACCGCAAGGCGATCAAGGCGTCGACGACCGTCGCCCTGAAGACCCAGGGCAAGTCGTTCCGGTACCTGCTGGTCTGGATCACCCACGCCCCGACCGGCGTGAGCACGGGTTCGGTCGGGATCTCGGAGCTCTCGGTCGCCGACTGAGCCGCCGGTCGCCTCGAACGAGCCCGGCTTCGGTCTCCTGCCGGGCTGGCCGTCGCCGGGCACACGGGACCGTCCCGACCGCCGGTCCAGTTTCACCGGGCGTATGTTGGACGTTCGTCCCTGTCGGGTGCGACGAGCCTGCTGCATGATCCATTCCATGACGGCGAACTCCTTCGGGCCGGCTGATCACCCGGCCCACCGATCCGCAACCAGCACCTGACCGGCGTTCTGGTGCGGCACGTCGCTCGCGACGTGACGTCCGCGACGTAGACGCGGTCCCGCGGCAATGCCGCGGCTCGCGTCCGCCGCGTTTCGCCAACCCGCAGTCCACCCCACGCCGGCGGCGCCGCCCACGCGCCGCCGGCGGGCTGCGTTCCCGGCCTCCGGGGCGGGGGACCCGGCCGCGGCGTCAGTCGAGCGTCAGGATCTGGATCGCCTCGCTGGAGACGAGCGTGTGATCCGGGCGGACGTGGACGATCGCGAAGACCGTCAGCGTCTCGCCCCTGTTGTGGGCGTACGCGCGCAGGGCGGTGCCCTGGGCGTTGAGGGCGAACGCGAGCTGCCCGGTCGGCGTGCTGTGCGTCAACGTGTTGGCGATCGTCGTGTAGCCGTCGCGGCGCGGATACCCGGCGTTGCCCGGACGGATCTCCTTGGCGCGCAGGACGATCCGCACGCCGCTCGAGCACGTCGTCTTGAACGCGCCGCCGGAGCCGCCGGTCAGAGCGCTTGAGAGCGCGCCGAGCAGGGAGCCGGCCATCGCCTGGGCGACGGCCTGGCTGCACGCCGGCGGCTGGGCCCCGGGTTGGCCGGACGCGGTCACCGCGACGGCCTCGGCCGGATCGGCACACGACCCGCTCGCGGCCGTGTTCGCGGCGTCGCCGCCGTAGCTGGCGATCCACCGGTAGGTCCCGGCCGCCGGCGGGTGGTAGCCGGCCGAGACGGTCGAGACTCCGGCCGACTCGGCCACGCTGAAGACGGGCGTCGCGCAACCGGTGTCGCCCGGGCCGTAGGCCGTGAACGTGACCGTCCCGGTCGGCCCGAACGCGCCGGTCAGCACCGCCGTGTCGGTGATCGTCGCGCCGACGGCGACCGACGGCGAAGCGGCGGTCGTGATCGTCGGCGTCGCCGGCGTCACGACGACGGACTCCTCGATCGCGCCGCACGCGCCGGTGACCGGTGCGTTCGCCGCGTCACCGCTGTAGGCGGCGACGATCTCGTACGTGCCGGCAGCGGTCGGCACGTACGGGTCCGAGACGGTCGGCACGGCGACCTTGACGGTCGAGGTGAAGACCGGCGGGCTCGCGCAGGTCGTGTCGCCGGGCCCGTAGATGCTGAACGTGATCGTGCCGCCCGGGTTGGCTCCCGCGCCGACGAGGGCCGTATCGGTGATCGATCCGCCGACCGCGACGCCGGCCGAGGCGACCGTCGCGAGCGTCGGCGTCGGCAGGGCCTGGGCGGCCGGCGCGAGGATCAGCGCGACGGCGAGCGTTGCGAGCGAGCCGGCCGCGGCCGCGGCCGACGCCGGCCGGCGGGCGGGCCTGCTGGATCTGGGGCTCGGTAGGCGCATCGTCGTCGGGGCGGTCGGCGGCCGCCGGCGGACCTTAGGAAGCGTCAGGAAACAACGTGAAGGGTTTGGTGTGATCGCGTAGA
>DATAUX010000016.1:0-4053 GCA_036268015.1 Solirubrobacteraceae bacterium
GGTGGCGTCCCTGCGGCGAGTGCCTTCTCGACGCGCTCCAGCAGTCCGGGGGCGTGCGGCCGTGTTGGTCAGACGGCTGCCGGGTGGGCTCGGTGCGCCACGGCCGATGGCTTCGTGCTCCGCCGGCGGCTGTGGAACACGCTGGATGACGAGGAAGCGGCCAGGCTGACGCGGCTGGCCGAGCGGATGCACGTCCAGCCAGGGACCGTGGCCCGGTGGCTGCTCGCGCAAGCGCTTGACGACGCCGATCCCGATCCGCGAAACGTCGTGGACCTGCTCGACGGGATCGGGGGGGCCTACGAGCACGCGCAGTTGGGGTTGCGCCAGCGCGGGCCGGGCAGAGGATCACCGTCGATCAGCTGTAGCGAGTGGCCAGCGTCGAGCTCGCCGAGTACGCGGTCGAGGATCTCGAGGCGCTGATCCGCACCCACAGCCTGCCGGCGGACACGCGTCAGCGCGTCGCCAGGTCGCTGCGGGCGCTGGAGCGCTGGAGCGCTTCCCGTTGATCGGGCCGGCCCTGACCGCGCGGTCGGACGGCTTCAGGTTCGTGCTCGGGCCGTGGCGGTGGCTGCTGCTGGCCTACGTGTTCATCGAGGCTGACGATCGAGTGGTCGTCGTGACGATCCAGGATGGCCGGTCGTGGTCGGCGGCGACCGCGAAGGCCCAGGACCGTGGCAGGACGCCGGGACCCGGTGGTGCTTCTGGTCGGGTCGGGCCGCGGTCGCCTACCCGTCAGGTGCCGGGGACGATCTTGACCGTCCATTTGCCGATCGCGTTGATCAGGAAGCCGTAGTACGCGCCCTTCTTGATCGTCGCCGTCCCGCTGTGGGCCTTCGAGTTGACCGGCGACTGGACCTTCACGCTGGCCGGGATGATCTGGAAGATCGCGCCGGTGTTCGTCCACTGGATCGTCGAGTCCGTCGGGATCCGCAGGGGATCCGGCTTGCCGATGTCCTTCACGCCCGACCCGGTGAACGTCAACGTCTTCGCCGGCGTCTGGGACAGCGGGGGTACGCTCGACTTCGGCTTGGCCGCGACCGTCTTGGTCGACTTGTGGACGACCTTCTTCCCGCTGGCCGTCGTCGTCGTCCTGGTCGTCGTCAGGGTCGTCGTCGTCGGCGTCGTGCTCTTCTTCGACCCGCCGCCGCACCCCGTCGCGACCAGCATCAATGCTCCGGTCACCAGCGCGGCCGACATGCGCCGTGGATTTGTCATCTTGTCGTCTCCTTCGGCTGTCGGACTGGCTCGTCCTCGGTGGTCGTCGGTCCCGCCGACACTTCGGCGGCGGCCGGCACCCGGCGGGCCCGCAACCGGCCCGGCCGATCTCGGCGCGTGCTTCGCCGTGGTGGCGGCCCCTCGTCACCGCGGACTCTACCGATCGGGAGGATCGTCTCACGAGGCGTCGCCGACGTCAACCGCCGGCCGCGTCTAGCTCGGCTGGTACCCGGTCACCCCGGCCGGCGGGACGTCGGTCACCGGCGGAGCGCTGCTCCCGCCCGACCCGAGCTCGTGGACCGTCGAGCTGGGTTTGGTCGTCTTGGCCGGCGTCGTCGGATTTGTCGTCGGCGTCGTCGGCTTTGCCGCCGGAGGCGTCACGGTCGGCTTCTTGGCCGTCGGCGTCGTCGCGCTCCCCGTTGTCGTCTTCGTCTTCGCCTTCGTCTCGGTCGCCGTGCTTCCGGTCTTGAGCTGCCGGGCAAGCTCGTCCGCCCGCTTGCGCGCCGCCCTTCGGCTGGCTGCCGACGCGCTCGTCGAAGCTCCCGAGCTCCCGCCGACCGACGTTCCCGCGCCGCCGCCGTCCGTCGAGCTTCCACTCGTACTCGGGACCGTCGTGCTCGGATCGTTCTGGGCGCCGGCCAGCGGATCCGTGGTCGGGTGGCCGGATCCGCCGTTGAAGACGCCGGCGACGAAGAGGGCGATCAGCAGGCCGACGACGAGCACCGCCGCCGGTCCGAGGATCCGCGCCCCGGTCAGCCGGCCGGCCCGGCCGACCACGACGGGCGCGACGACGTGCCGTCCGGGGGGCGGCCGGTCGTCCGGTTCGCCGGACGCCGCGTCGTGGCCGTCCCACCCGGCGTAGCTCGCCGGGTCGCCGTCGTCCGCCCCGCCGTCGCCGAGTGCCTCGTCGAGCTCGACCGCGCTCATCACGCCGGTCGGCGAGTCCCACCCGGCCGCCGGCATGCCGTTGGGCGGCGTGTCCTGCTCCTCGAACGGCGTCCGCCCGGCCGGCCCGCGTTCGACGCCCCCGGCGCGCGGAAGCCCGCCGGCCGGGCCGCCGCTCGCAGCGGCGCCACCCGCGCCGCCGACTCGTCCGGTCTTGGGAGCCGACCCGGTGACCGGGGGTGGAGACGTCGATCCCGGAAGGTTGGGCGCGGCTGGGACGCTGGGACCGGCCGCCTGAGGCGTCGGCGGCGGCGTGGCCGGCGCAGGCCGCGGCGTGGCCGTCGTCGCCGGGGGGCTCTTCGCCGGCGACTTCCCGACCCGCGTGCTCGTCAGCGCCGAACCGGCGACCGGGACCGTCCGCGGGAGGATCGGCGCCGGCCCGACCGACGCCTGGCGCAGCGGCGGGGCAGCCGGCTGATCGGGGATCGCCGCGACCGGGCGGTCGGCGATCGGCGGCCGGTTCCCGATCGGCCGGTTCCCGTTGACCGTCGGGCCGGGGACGGCCCGCCTCAGCGCCTCGATGATCTCCTGGCGGCTGATCGGATCGACCGTCGACGACGGCGGATGGAAGTACGCCCGCTCGGCCTGGGCCTGGACACTCTGGGTCGCCCGGCACGACACGCACCGGGCGAGGTGGCGGCGGAGGCGATCACGGTCGGCCGGCGACAGCGACCCGGTCGCGTTCTCGGCAAGCAGCGTCGCGATCTGCGAGCACGGAACGTCCGCGTAGACGAAGCCCCCGGCCGACTTCGGCGCCCGTTGGGCCGCGGCCGCCCGCGTGCGGCCGAGCAGGAGCGCCTCCGCGTCGATCGCGAGTGGGTCCGGCGCGCGGAGAGCGCCCGCCCGAAAGGCCGCAAACGCTGCGCTGGCCGCTTCGATCGCCCGCTCCGGACCGCAGACGTACTCGCAGTATCCGACGACCGACGGACCCCGTCTATCACACAGACCGGCGAGCGCTTCGGCCTCGCCGTCGAGGACGCCGCGCGCGCTTACTCCTGGCCATTGGTCCAACATCCCCTGAAGCGTAGGTGACTCCGGCTTTTCCCTGCGTGCGGCCACCACGCCATACTGACCGGATGCGGATCTCCGTGGCTGCCGACGAGCGCATCGGCGTCGCCGAGAAGCTCGTCGACGAGCTCCGTGGCCGGGGTCACGACCCGGTCGTCCACGGCGCGCTGAACGACCGCGAGCGCGACGATTGGGCCTGGTCGGCCGAGGCCGCCGCCCGGGACGTCGCAGACGGCCGCGCCGACCACGCGATCGTCTGCTGCTGGACAGGAACCGGCGCGTCGATCGCCGCCAACAAGGTCCCCGGCGTTCGGGCCGCCCTCTGCGCCGACGCCCAGACCGCGGCCGGCGCCCGCCGCTGGAACGACGCCAACGTCCTCGCCCTCAGCCTCCGGACGACGACCGACGCCCTGCTCGCCGAGATTCTCGACGCCTGGTTCGCCGCCTCCCCAAGCCCCGACCCACCCGACCAGGCCAACATCCGCCACCTCGACGAGATCTGACGATGCCGTCGAGCCGCCGCAGCGTCACACCCGCCACCCCTCTCCCAAGGGAGCGGAGTCCGACCCGCAGACGCCCCCGAGCCGAGCGCCTAGCCCGGGGACGCCCCACCCTCCGCCAAGCTCAGCGAGGCGAGCCGGGCGGCGAGGACACGGACTCCGCGACCGCCCCCATAGGCGACCGCGCTGAGCAAGCCGACGAAGAACCCGACCGGGTAGTCGGTCTCATACGACGCGGCGATCGACACCCAGACGGTCGCGATCGCGATCACTACCGACAGGCCGATCGCCCGCCCCGGCCTGCTCGTCAGCGACCGGGCCGCCGCCGGCGCCCCGATCATCAGGCTGAAGATCAACAGCGTCCCGACGACCGGGACCGTCATCG
>DATAUX010000017.1:0-2275 GCA_036268015.1 Solirubrobacteraceae bacterium
AAGGTCCGTCTCGACGACTGGACGACGGTCACGCGGGCGCGGACGGTTGCCGACCCGACGAACGACCCGGCCGTGGTCGGCCGGATTGCGTGCGACCTGCTGCTGACCTACGATCCCACCCGGCCGGTTCGCCTGCTCGGCGTCCGGCTCGGCCTGCTCCAGACCGACGATCCGGCGGTCGGGACGACCGGCGCAGCCGACACCCAGCTCGAGCTCCCGGTCGGCTGACCGACCGGCCGCGCCCGGCGCGTCAGTAGAGGGCGGCCGCCAGCCGGCGGCGGACGTCCCGCGCGAGCGGATCCGCCGGACCGAGCTGGTCGAGCTCGCCGACGATCAGCCGGCGCACGTCATCCCGGGCGTCCCCGGCGTCGGGCAGCGCGTCCAGAAGCAGGTCGAGCGATCCGGGTCCGCCGGCGTCGAGCGCCGCCAGGGCTTCGGGGACGGCGCCGTCCCGGGTGAGCGCGATCCGCGCGGCCAGTCCGTCGGCCTGAAACCCGCGCGGGGCGTTCTCGAGCAGGACGAGCGCCTCGTCGGTCTCGCCCCGGCCGACCAGCAGCCGGGCCAGCGCGAGTCCGGCGGCCGCGTTCCCAGGCTCGAGGTCGAGCGCGGCCCGCAGCGAAGCCTCGTCACCCGCGGCGACCAGCTGGTCGGCCTCGGACGGGATCAGGTCGTCGAAGAACCGCTCGACCACCGCCTTCGGCTTGACGCCGACGAACTCGTCGACCACCTTACCGTCGCGGAACGCCTTGACCGCCGGGATGCCCTGGATTCCGTAGCGCTGGGCGAGCGCCTGGTTGGCGTCGGTGTCGACCTTCGCGAGCACTGCCTTCCCGTCGCGGGCGTCGGCAGCCGCCTCGAGGATCGGGCCGAGCGCCCGGCACGGGCCGCACCAGCTGGCCCAGAAGTCGACGACCACCGGCACCGTCTTCGACCGCTCGAGCACCTCCCGCTCGAAGTCGATCGTGCCCACGTCGATCGCGCACATCTTCGTAATGTACACCCGCCCCGACGCCTCACCCGGCGCCGGCCGGCTGCTAGACCTCCGCGGATGCGACGCTCGATAAACGCCAACGGGGTCACGCTCGACCTCGAGGAATCCGGCGACGGCCCGCCGGTCGTCTGCCTTCACGGGCTGACCGCGACCCACCGGTACGTGCTGATGGGCTCGCGCGGGCTCGAGCGGGCCGGCCATCGCGTGATCCTCTACGACGCTCGCGGCCACGGCGCGTCGTCACGTGCCCCGTCGCCGGCCGACTACACCTACGACGCACTCGCAGGCGACCTGCTAGCCGTGCTCAACAGCTCCGAAATAGAACGAGCAGTACTCGTCGGAGCGTCGATGGGTGCCCACACGATCGCGCGCTTCGCCCTCGACCAGCCCGACCGTGTCGCCGGGCTGGGGCTGATCACCCCGGCCTACGAGCCCGCCGGTCTCGACGGGCGGCTCGAGTCGTGGGACGCGCTCGCCGACGGTCTCGCGGGCGGCGGGATCGACGGGTTCGTCGCCGCCTACGACCTGACCGGGGTCGACGACCGGTGGCGCGAGACGATGACCACCGTGATGCGTCAGCGGCTCGCCGCCCACCGGGATCTCGCGGCCGTCGCCGACGCCCTCCGGGCCGTGCCCCGATCCCGGCCGTTCGCCCGGCTCGACGACCTCGCCGCGATTCGCGCGCCGACCCTGATCGTCGCCAGTCGCGACGACGCCGACCCGACCCATCCGCTCGCGACCGCCCGGCTCTGGGCCGGCGCGATCCCCGGGTCCCGGCTCGTCGTCGAGGAGGCCGGCCGCGCGCCGCTCGCCTGGCAGGGCGGCCAGCTCTCCCGCCTCTGGGTCGAGCTCGCGGCGCCGGCCGGCCGGGACGAGGACGGCTCGGCCTGACCGATGACCGCCTACCATCCGTGCGCATGTCCGATCCCGCCTCCGGCGTAGGCATCCTCGCGGCCGTCGCCGCCGGCCTGGTCTCCTTCCTCTCGCCCTGCGTCCTCCCGCTCGTCCCCGGCTACCTGTCGGCCGTCGTCGGCGTCTCCCCAGCCGAGCTCGAACGGGCCGGCGCCCGCCGGGTGCTCGGACCCAGCCTGATCTTCGTCGCCAGCTTCTCGACGATCTTCATCCTCCTCGGCCTCGGGTCGACCGCCCTCGGCTCGTCGCTCAACGACCACCGCCAGCTCCTCGAGCACGTCGCCGCCGCCGTGATCATCGGCCTCGGCCTGGTCTTCGTCCTGACGCCACTGATTCCCCGGCTCAACGGCGAGTGGCACGTCGACGGTCTCA
>DATAUX010000018.1:0-5250 GCA_036268015.1 Solirubrobacteraceae bacterium
ACGAGGACCAGGTTGTTGAGCAGGAAGATCGACTCCCGCGACAGCAGCGAGTCCAGGTGGTTCTCGCTGCGGAGGATCTCCCGCCGGCTGATCACCAGGTACAGCGACCCGATCACGAGCACGCCGATCAGGACGACGAACGGCGTGCCCAGCGTCGACGCCCCGAAAGCGTGGATCGACTCGAGGATCCCCGACCGGACGAGGAACGTCCCGAGGATCGCCATCGTCCCCGACCCGAGCACGAGCGACGCGTTCCAGATCTTCAACATCCCTCGCTTCTCCTGGATCATGATCGAGTGGATGAACGCCGTCGCCAGGATCCACGGCATCAGGGCCGCGTTCTCGACCGGATCCCAGCCCCAGTACCCGCCCCACCCGAGCTCGGCGTACGACCACCGCGCGCCGAGCAGGATTCCGATCCCCAGGAACAGCCAAGCGCCCAGGGCGAACCGGCGGGTCGACCGGATCCACTCGGCGTCGATCCGCCGGGTGATCAGCGCGCCGACTGCGAACGCGAACGGGATCGTGAACAGCGTGTACCCCGAGTACAGCATCGGCGGGTGGATCATCATGCTCGGGTGCCGCAGGAGCGGGTCGAGTCCGGCTCCGTCCGACGGCGCCGGGTGGGTCGTCGCGAACGGCGATGCCAGGAAGACCGTCATCGACGCGAAGAACGCCCCGAACCCGAGCAGGACGGCCGTCGCGTACGGGACGACCTCCCGGAGCGTCTTCCGCGTCAGGAAGATCGCCAGGCTCGACCACAGCGACAGCAGCAGGAGCCAGAGCAGGAGCGACCCCTCCTGCGACGACCAGACCGCCGCCGCCCTGTAGAAGGTCGGCGTCGTCAGGCTCGACGTGTTCGCAACCGTGTCGAAGCTGAAGTCCGACCGCAGGAACGCGAGCTCGAGGATCCCGAACGCAACCGACACGATCACGGCCAGCGCGTAGACCGACCGCCGACCCGAATCGACCCACTCCCGGCGTCCGGTCCGCGCCCCGTAGAGCGACGCTCCGATCCCGTACACGCAGACGCAGAGCGCGAGGACCAGCGCCGCGCGACCAACTGAGGCTCCCATCAGGCTCGCGCGCCGGTCGGGTCGGCCGCTAGTACGGCGTGCTGCCGGTCTTGGCCGCCGCGAACTTCGACGGGCACTTGGTGACCAGCGTCCCCGACTGACCGACGAACCCGCCGCCCTGCTTCTCGACGTCGACGATGATCTCCCGGCCCTCGCGGAACGGGCTCGGCACCGACCCGGAGTACGTGACCGGCACCGACACGCCCGTCCCGGCCCGGTCGGCCACCCGGAAGTTCGTCGTGTCGCCTGTTCGGGTGATCGAGTTGTTGACGACCGTCCCCGTCAGCTCGTACGACTGGCCGGCCCGCGCGCCGGACAGCAGCTGGCTCGGAGTCTTCGCCGGGCTGGCCGCCGTGAAGCTCGTGTAGATCAGCGCCGTCGCCAGGATCACGGCCGAGCTGAGTGCCGTCACGAGGCGGATCTTGCGCTTGCGGGGCGGACTCATCGCTCGCGGAAGTATCTCAGAGAGGCCGCGACCGGCACCCCGGTCTCAGGCGCCGACTCGGGTGATCAACACGAACTTAATGTGATCCGGCGAAACCTTTTGCCCCGAAGGGCGTCAATGAGGGAGATGACAATGCGACGCCGAATCCGATCTCTCGCCCAATCCGCCGGCCCAGGCGCCACCCGGACCGCCGCGACCAGCCCCGGCCGCGGCGGACCCGCGACCCATCCACTGGCCCCTGACGCCCGCCGGCGTGCCGATCAGGCCGACCCAGCACATCGGCCCGGCGGCGACACCTTCGAATGGGACATGCGCCGCAGCGACGGCCCGACCGACGCCGCCTTCTACGACTGCGGCTGCGGCTACAAGTTCACCGCCCGGGTCGCCACGACCGTCAGGTGTCCGCACTGCGGCACCGGCCAGGCCTGGTAGGCGGCTGGCCCTCCGGGCTTCGGGCTGGGACCGGGCGCCGGGGCGGCGGGTCCGGGGGCCGGGGGCCGGGCGGCGGCGGGGAACTGGGGTCGGGGACGCAGGTCGGCCGGGTGGCCGGCGGGCCGGGGGTGGCCGGCGGGCCGGGCGGGCCGGCGGGGCAATCGGCCTTTGGGCGAGGCGTCGATGCCGCCGGGGCGCGCAGGCGGGCGGAGGGCACCGTCGGCAGTGGCCGGGGGCGGCGGCGCATACCTTTCGGGAACAGCCCGAGTACTGGACGGTCTAGTACCCGCGCAGTACTGGACGGTCTAGTACCCGCCCAGTACTGGACCGTCTAGTACCCGCGCAGTCCGCGGGCGGAGACTCTCTGCCGGCCGAGGTCCGGTCGGCGCGTCGCGGCGGGGCCTACTAGGCGCCGCCGGCTGGTGCCGGCGGATCCTTCGGGAGCCGGGCGGGCGTGTCGCTCTTCGGCTCGACATAGTCAACCGGGTTCGTGTCGATGAAGTCGTCGGCCTTCCGTCCCGCCGCGATCGGCGGGTGCTCCTTTGGATCGACCTCGTCAGCGTGGACGAGCGGCTTGAGCTTGTCGGCCTTCAACTGGCTGCGAATCTCCGCAAGCTCGTCGCTGTTGGCCGCCAACTGCTCCTCGAGCGTGTCGATCCTGCTGTAGAGCTCGTCGCGCTCAAGCGCGACACGGCGGTCGGGCTGCTCGCTCATCAGAGGTCCTTCCTGTCGGATCGGCGAAGCGGGTGGTCGTCGAAGCGGAGGATAGCCCGAGGGTCGGGTCAGACGGGATCGCCGATTCGTTCGACAGGGTCGGATCGCCCGGAGCCGCAGCCACGTGGCTCCGCGGCGCGTTGTGTTCGTCTCTGACGGGCGACCGACGACGGCAGACCAAGTCCACCTCTTGAACCGCTCGGGTCCAAGGAGGACTTGCCGGGCGGGTCAGCGTGGCTCGCCGTCCCTGGCCGGTCGGGTCGGCCCGTTCGGCCCGGCTCACGAGATCGCCGGCGTCGCGCCCGGTCTCCCGGCAGCTCGCCAGATCACGCGGACCCCGTCGTTCCACTCGCCGACGGCGCTCCCGTACTGGCTGGCGGCAAGCCCGAGCGCCCCGGGAGTCGGGGCGGCCGTGTACGTCACGATCGACCCGACCGCCTTCGCGAGGTCGCTGACCGCCGTGAACACCTCGACCTCGGCGTCGCCGACCGTCCCCGTCACGGCAGTCGTCGCGAACTCCCGACGCGCGACCGTCAGGCTGACCTCGGCCGTCGTGGCCGCCCTCGCGAGCCGTCCGAGGTCCCCCGTCGACATCGACCCGGCGGCCCGGCCGAGCGCTAGTCGCATGCCGGTCGCCGCGGCCTCGACCCGCGCCGCGTCGCGACCGGTCGACCGGACGTAGGCGGCCGCCGACCCGGTCGGCGGCTGGCCCTGCCCGGCACCGGCCGCGATCGTCACGATCACGCCGAGCACAGTCGCAACGACGAGCACCGTAAGGCACCCGCGGGCCGTGCTCGGCTCCTTGTCGGGCACTTCGGCCGGCGCTGGGACCTCACTGCTGGCGCTGCTCGAGCCGGACACGGCGCCCCCGATATGTTGACGGCAAGCTTGCTGAACGAACGCCAGATCGCTGCTTCACGGGTCCGAAGCCGACCCGACCGAGCCTGCGGCGGAAACCCGGAAACCCTGGGACTCTCAGAGCGGGATACGGGAATCGAACCCGTCTCTCGAGCTTGGGAAGCTCACGTTCTACCAATGAACTAATCCCGCCGGATCCGGGCCATCTTATTGGCTCTACTCTTCAGACGGTGAAGCGCGTCCTCGGTCCGGCAATCACGGTCGCCGTCGCCCTGGCGGCAGTCGGCCTTTTCGTGTTCGGCCTGCACAACCAGGGCGCCAGCCGCGCGCTCGACAACGCCGTGGCCGACGGCCAGCGGCCGGCGGCTCCCGACCGGACGCTGCCGATGCTCGGCGCCCCAGGCTCCCGGTCGCTCGCCAACTACCGGGGCAAGGTCGTCGTCCTCAACTTCTGGGCCTCCTGGTGCGATCCGTGCGCCGCCGAATCCCCACTCCTCGAGACCGCCGAGCGCCAGCTCGCCGCGACCGGCCAGGGGACCGTCCTCGGCGTCACCTACAAGGACTTCACGTCCGACTCGCTCGCCTTCATCCGAACCCACGGCCTGACCTATCCGAGCCTCCGCGACAGCACCGGCGCCCTGGCCAACGCCTTCGGCACCGAAGCCCTGCCCGAGACCTTCGTCCTCGACCGCGACTCCCGCGTCGTCGCGATCAGCCGCGGCCAGATCCTCCGCCAGTCCTTCCTGACCCAGGCGATCGCCAAGGCCGAGAAAGCCTGATGCGCCGCGCCGTCAGCCTCGCCCTGATCCTCGTCTCCCTGCTCGCCTCGACCGGCCTCGCCGCGGCCGCTCCCGTCCAGCGGGCGTCGATGGCCGAGATCGAGTCCCAGGTGATGTGCGTGACCTGCGGCATCCCGCTCGAGCTCGCCGTCTCCCCCCAGGCTGACCGCGAACGAGCACGCATTCAGGCGATGATCAACCAGGGCCTCACGACCGCCCAGATCAAGCAGGCACTCGTCGTCCAACTCGGGCCCAACGTCCTCGCCCTCCCGCCCAAGAAGGGCTTCGATCTCGCCGTCTACATCGTCCCCGTCGTCGTGATCGCCGTCCTCCTCGTGATCCTGACCGTCGGCCTGCGCCGCTGGCGCCGTCGCGACCGCTCTGAGGACGAGATCGCCCCGCAGGCGCCCGAGCTCGGCCTCGGCGACGCCACCCGTCTGCGCGAGGACCTCGCCCGGTTCGACGCCTGACCCCGGCCTTCTGCCCGGCCCCGTCCCGCCCGCCCGGCGTCCGCGGCCGCTACATCTCGGTCGGCGCGCTCAGACCCAGCAGGTCGAGCGCCCGGCCGATCGTCCGCCGCGACGCCACCGCCAGCCCGATCCTGAACGACTCCGTCTGGGCCGGTTCGGCACCGACGATCCTGCAGTCCCGGTAGAACGCCGTGAAGTCCTGCGCCAGCTCGAGCGCGTAGACCGTGATCCGGTGCGGAGCCCGTCGGTCGGCCGCCTCGGCGACCTCCCCACCAAAGGCCAGCAGCCGTTTGAGCAGGGCCCGCTCCGACGCGTGCAGCCGCCCCCCGGCCGACGGGTTCGCCAACGCCTCGGCCACCCGGTCGTCCCCGGCCTTCGCCAGCACCCCGCAGATCCGCGCATGCGCGTATTGGACGTAGTACACCGGGTTCTCGTTCGTATGCTTGACCGCCAGCCCCAGATCCAGGTCGACCGTC
>DATAUX010000019.1:0-20740 GCA_036268015.1 Solirubrobacteraceae bacterium
TCGGCCGACAGCCCTGTGCAACCCGTCCGAGGCGGTCGCGTCGGTGCGGCCGACGGCTCCTGTCAAACCAGGCGCAAGCACGAGCCGCCGGGCGAACGTCAGGCTCACGCTTTTGTCGCCGACGCGAATCGATCGTGAGCCGACGACATCGCGCTGATCGGAGTGATCGTCCCGTGCGTCCCTCACCGATGCGTTGCCGAGAGCAGTCGAGGGGCCGCGCCGGGGCCGAGCTCCAGGTCGACGCGTTGCGGCGTGATGACCGGAGGCGGCGCGGCCGCGACCAGTGGCAGCCGCGCACGAGCAGATCGCCCGGCGCCATCGCTATAGTCGCGACCGGAGGCAGGCGTCGTGGGGGCGCGCGCCACATCGACAGGAGCCGCCATGCCGCCAGCAGGTCTCGACCCGTCGTACATCATGCAAATCGGCATGGGGTTCTGGCCTTCGAAGGTGGTGCTCTCGGCGGTCGGGTTCGAGCTATTCACCCAGCTCGGGGCGTCGTCGATGACCGGAGCTGCGATCGGTGAACGGCTTGGTCTGCACGAGCGCGGGATCTACGACTTTCTCGACACGCTGGTCGCGCTGCGATTGCTGGAGCGTGATGGCGCAGGGAGCGAGGGCAGCTACCGCAATACCGCCGAGACGGCGCTGTTCCTCGACAAGCAGAGCCCCGCCTACATCGGCGGCATCCTCGAGATGTGGAACGCTCGGTCGTACCCGTTCTGGGGGGATCTCAGCGACGCGCTGAGGACCGGCAAGCCGCAGAACGAGATCAAGCACACGGGCAAGTCTGTGTTCGACGAGCTCTATAGAGACCCGGCCCGACTCGAGCAGTTCATGCACGCGATGAGCGGCATCTCGATGGGCAACTTCCAGGCGCTAGCCGCGAAGTTCGACTTTTCGAAGTACGAGACGGTCTGCGACGTCGGAGGAGCCACCGGCCAACTGTCGACGACGCTCGCGTCCCACCATCCTCACCTGAAGTGCACGAGCTTCGACCTGCCGATCGTCGCGCCGATCGCCGAGAAGGCGATCGCGGCCGCCGGGCTCACCCAGCGCGTGAACGTCGCCTCGGGCGACTTCCTCGCCGATCCGCTACCCCCAGCCGACGTCATCACGATGGGCATGATCCTGCACGACTGGAACCTCGATCGCAAGATGAGGCTGATCAGGTCAGCCTACGACGCGTTGCCTGCCGGCGGCGCGTTCATCGTCATCGAGAACATCATCGATGATGCCCGTCGGGAGAACGCTTTCGGGCTGATGATGTCGCTCAACATGCTCATCGAGTTTGGCGACGCCTTCGATTTCACGGGAAGCGACTTCGCCGGATGGTGCCGGGAGGCTGGCTTCAGCGCCGTCGAGATCCTGCCGCTCGCCGGCCCGGCGAGCGCCGGCATCGCCTACAAGTAAGCCGCAGGCCGAGCGCGCCGACGGATCAAGACGACTCCCGCCGCTTCGAGCGGGACCGCGTCCGGGGTTCAGCCGTCGCCGTGGATCAGCGGACTGTCGGCGTACGCGAGGACCCCGCCGTCGTCGTAGGCCTCGACCCGGACGAAGAACACGCCGCTGAGGTGCTTGACGTCGTCGAGCAGCATCAGCTGGACTGAGGACCTGCTCGGCGCGTCGACGGTCAGCGTGCCCGACCGCGGGTAGATCTGCGAGATGTCGACCGACCGGGGCGGCTCCCCGGTATGGGCGTCGTAGACCTCGGCCCGCAGGCTGATCGACCGGTGCTGAAAGCCGTCGGTCGCCAGGCGGACGTAGACGACCATGCCCTCGACCGTGCCATCGGTGTGCTGGTTGTACGGATGCCCGAGCAGCTTGCCGAGCACCTCGATCGCGCCCGCCCGGCCGCCCCGCGGGTACTGGTGCTCGGCCCAGCGCAGCTCGGAGACGTCGGGCTCGACGGTCGGCACGGAGATCGACGCGTCGATCTTAGAGCGCGAGAGCGGCTGGAGCGACGGGACGAGCAGGAAGAGGACGCCCAGGACGGCGGCGATCAGGGTGACGACCGCGGTCAGCGACCCGGCCACGGGTCCGAGCAGGCGGACGACCGAGTGATGGACGACCGACAGCTCGCCGGGCCCCCCGGCCGGGCCCTTCTCGTCTTCGGTCAAAGCCTGAACGGCCGCGTCGTCTGGTGGCAGCCGCCCGGCGCGCGGACGCGGACGTACCAGTTCCCGTGCTGCCCGGTCGACACCGAGACCGTCCCGTGCACCGGGGCGTGGGCGATGTACTTCTTGTAGATGCTCCGCTCCGCCCCGCCCGCGCTGTGCGCCAGCGTCACCTGGAGCCAGCCGGTGAGCGTGAAGTTGACGTGGATCGTGCTCGGCCTGCCGTGCTTGCCGGCGACGCTCTGGAGGGCCTTGATGCCCAGCGGCAGGGTTCCCTGGTTGCAGACCGGCGCGCCGGGTGCCTGCGTCGTCGGCACGGCCGGCAGGGGTTGCGAGTGGCCGACCGGCGGCGGCGGCGCGCTGGCCGCGCAATCCTCGCACGGCGGCCCGGCCTCCGGCAGGAAGTCCGGGACCTCGATGATCCGGTTGTTGGCCGAGTCGGCGATCGCCAGCTCGTCGCCGACGACGGCGATCCCCTCGGCCTGCCCGAGGTCGCCGACGAGTCGAGCGACCGTCCCGTCCGGATCGATCTCGTAGACGACGTGGCGATCGGCGACGAGAATCGCCCCGTCGGACCGCGTGGCGAGACCCGCAACCCGGTCGAAGCGCAGTTTCCCGGCCGCGCCCGGAGCCCCCGGGCCGGCGATCACCGTGCGCGTTCCGTCGGGGCCGAGCCGGATGACGTCACCGATCGACCGCCCGTCCTGGCTGGTCCGCGGCGACGCTGCCGCCTCGCTGACGATCAGGCCGCCCGGAACGCTCGGATCGGGTGTCAGGTCCCACGGCTCGGCCAGCCCGGTCGCGAGCGCCTGCGTCCGGCCCGTCGCGAGATCGACCTCGAGGACGCGGTCGGCGCTCGCGTCGGCCACCGCCAGCGTGCCGCTTCCGAGGGCGGTGACGCCGATCGGCTGGGTGACGGTCCGGTGGTCGAGCAGCGTGCGCACGAGGCCGTCCGGGCTCACGAGGACGACGGCCCGCAGGCCGGGATCGGCGACGGCGAACGACCCGTCCGGCAGGGCGGCGACGCCACGCGGATCCGCGAGGGCGAGACCGCCGACGGCGACCGGATGCGACGGCGGACCGTCTCCGACGATGCCGATCCCGGCCACCGTGCTGATCGTCTGATCGGCCGCGCTGACCTCGCGGATCACGCTGTTCTGGCCGTCGGCGACCAGCAGATCCCCGTCGGGCAGGACGGCGACGTCCCGGGGCGCGGCGAGCCTGGCGTCGGCGAGCGGCCCGCCGTCTCCGCAGTAGCCGGCGAGATCGGCGTAGGTCAGGTCGCAGGCCGCCGACATCTGCGGCGGCAGCGGGTCTGCCGACCCCGGCACGGTGGACGCGTCGGCCAGGTTCGCGGCGCCTGTTCCCCCGGCGGCCAGCGCCCAGGCGAGCACGGCCAGGCGCGCTGGACGGAACACTGAGCGCCGATGCGTGCTGGTCATTCTTCCCCCGACCCCAGAAACCCGCGGACCGCCCGCCGCGGGCGCGGCGGAGCGGTGCAGGTGACCGTACTTCCGGACAGACACGGTGTCAACGGCGACTTCGCGTCCGCCTTGACAAACGGTCAGGGCCGGGTACCGTGGACGCCTTGCCCGACGACATGTCAGGTCATGGCCCGGCGACAGGGCCGGACCGAACCGCAGGCATCCAGATCGCCGGACTGACCAAGTCCTTCAGGGCCGCCCACGGCGTCGTCCGGGCGGTCCGCGGGATCGACATCGCGATTCCGGCGGGACAGACGCTGGCCCTGCTCGGGCCGAACGGGGCCGGGAAGTCGACGACGATCGACATGATGCTCGGCCTGAGCAGACCCGACGCCGGGACGGTTTCCGTGCTCGGACGCAGTCCCCAGGCGGCCGTCGACGACGGCCTGGTCGCCGCGATGCTCCAGGCCGGCGCGCTGATCCGCGACGTCAAGGTCCGCGAGCTGGTCACGATGGTCGCGTCGCTCTATCCCGAGCCGATGGGCGTCGAGGCGGTGCTCGAGCTGGTCGGGATCGCCGACCTCGGCGACCGCAAGACGCAGAAGCTCTCGGGCGGGCAGACCCAGCGGGTCCGCCTGGCGGTCGCTCTGGTCGCCGACCCCGAGCTGCTGATCCTCGACGAGCCGACCGTCGCGATGGACGTCGAGGGCCGCCACGGGTTCTGGACCGCGATGCGGGCGTTCGCCGCCCGCGGGCGGACGGTGATCTTCGCGACCCACTACCTCGAGGAGGCCGACGACAACGCCGACCGGATCGTCCTGATGGCCCACGGCAAGGTCGTCGCCGACGGCGCGCCGACCGAGATCAAGGCGCGGGTCGGCCGGCGGACGATCAGGGCGACGCTTCCCGACGCCGCGCCCGAAGACCTCGGCGAGCTGCCGGGGGTCGCGTCGGTCGAGCGTCACGGGCACACGGTCACGCTGATCTGTACCGACTCCGACGTCGCGATCCGCGCGCTGCTCGCCGGCTACGCCGACGCCCGCGACATCGAGATCGCCGGGGCCGACCTCGAGGCGGCCTTCCTCGAGTTGACCGGAGAAGACGACGTCCCGGCGGCCGAGGTGGTCAGGTGATCGGGCTCGCCTATACCCGGTTCGAGTTCGTGCGGATGTTCCGCAACCCGCGCTTCCTGCTGTTCTCGATCGGCTTTCCGCTGATCCTGTTCTACGCGATCGCCGCGCCGAACCGGAACGTCCACAACCTCCAGGGGACGGGGATCTCGGCCCCGCTCTACTACATGATCGGCCTCGTCGCGTTCGGGACGATGGCCGGGATGATCGCGACCGGCGCGCGGATCGCCAACGAGCGGACGACCGGCTGGACCCGGCAGCTGCGGATCACGCCGCTCACGACGCGTGCTTACTTCCGGGCGAAGGTGCTCACCGCCTACGTGACCGCGCTGGTCACGATCGCCGTGATGTACGTCGCCGGCGTCTCGCTCGGCGTCTCCATGTCGGCGCACGACTGGCTTGGGATGACCGGCCTGATCCTGATCGCCCTGCTGCCGTTCGCCGCGCTGGGGATTCTTCTCGGACACCTCCTGACGACAGACTCGATGGGTCCGGCGATCGGCGGCGGGACATCGCTGTTCGCGTTCCTCGGCGGCACGTGGTTTCCGATCGGATCCCACGGTTTCCTCTACGACCTGGGTCAGGCCCTCCCGTCGTACTGGCTCGTCCAGGCCGCCCGACTGCCGGTCGGCGGCCATCCATGGCACGGGAAGGCGTGGGCGGTGATCGCGATCTGGGCCGTCGTGATGGCCGGCGGTGCGGCGTTCGCCTACAGGCGCGATACGCAGCGGCTCTAGGCCCGCGGGAGCGGGAGCGCCGGTCCAGGCGCCCGCGCGGCCGGGCCGGCGGATCGGAGGTTCGGTGGCGCCGCCACCCGGGCAGACTGCGGGATCGGATTTCTCAAAACCAGGAGGACGTCGAGATGTCAACCCCGAACCAGCCCGCTGCCGCGCGGTCGGCGATCGGCGGGAGCGAGCGCTCGCCGCTCGCCGGCGCGTCGCCGGGCGCTCCGGTCGACCCGACGCAGGACGTGTCGGTCAGCGTGTACCTGCGCCCGGCGCAGCCGATCACACCCGAGCTCGTCGCCGGTCAGCCGCGGGGCAGCGCGCTCAGCCGGGAGGAGTTCGCGGCGAAGTACGGCGCGACGCCGCAGGACATCGCGAAGGTCGTGGCGCTCGCCGAGCAGTACGACCTGCGCGTCGTCGAGCAGGATCCAGCCCGCCGCGTCGTCGTGCTCTGCGGCAGCCCCGACGCGATCAACCAGGCGTTCGGCGTGTCGCTGGTCACCTTCGAGCACACCGGCGGGTCCTATCGCGGGTACGCGGGGTCGATCACGGTGCCGGCCGACGTCGCCGACGTGATCATCAGCGTCCACGGGCTCGACGATCGCCCGCAGGCACAGCCGCGGCTGCGGGTCGGGACCGCCGCGCAGGCGAGCGCGGACGGCGGGCCTTACTCGCCGGTCGAGGTGGCGGAGGCGTACGACTTCCCGACGGCGAGCGACGGCGCCGGCGAGTGCGTCGCGCTGATCGAGTTGGGCGGCGGCTACACCAAGACCGACCTGTCGACGTTCTTCTCGAACAACGGGATCCCCGAGCCGACGGTCGTCGCGGTCGGCGTCGACGGCGGAGCGAACACCCCGGGCAGCGACGCGGACGGCGAGGTCGCGCTGGACATCGAGATCGTCGGCGCGGTCGCGCCCGGCGCGCGGATCGCCGTCTACTTCGCGCCGAACACCGACCAGGGATTCATCGACGCGGTGAGCACCGCGGCGAACGACGCGACCAACAAGCCGTCGGTGATCTCGATCAGCTGGGGCGACTCCGAGGCGGCGTGGGCCGCCCAGTCGATGCAGACGATGGATCAGGCGTTCCAGGCGGCCGCCCTGATGGGCGTGACGGTCTTCGTCGCCTCGGGCGACAGCGGCGCGTCGGACGGTGCGACCGACGGTCTCTCGCACGCCGACTTTCCCGCGTCCAGCCCGCATGCCGTGGGCTGCGGCGGGACGACGCTCGCGGCGAAGTCCAAAGCGATCACGAGCGAGGTCGTGTGGAACGCCGGCGGGGGCGCGAGCGGCGGTGGGATCAGCGACGTGTTCGACGTTCCGAGCTACCAGACCGCCGCCGGTATCCCGCCGTCTGCGAATCCCGGCGGCCGCGTCGGCCGCGGCGTGCCCGACGTCGCCGGCGACGCGGATCCGGCGACCGGCTACCAGGTCGTACTCGGCGGGCAGACGCAGACGTTCGGCGGGACGAGCGCGGTCGCGCCGCTGTGGTCGGGCCTGATGGCCAGGATCAACGCCGACTCAGGCGCTCCGGGCGGCTTCATCCACCCCCTACTGTACGCCAAGGCCAGCGCGTTCCATGACATCACGAGCGGCAACAACGGCGCCTACAGCGCACGCGCCGGCTGGGATGCCTGCACGGGGCTCGGGAGCCCGGACGGCGCCCTGATCGAGCAGGCGCTGCACAGCTGAAGCCGGCGTGCGGGGCGGCGGTTCGGCGGGGTCGCCGGCTCGCCGCCCCTCGCGGGAGCGCCCCCGCCAGGAATCGAACCTGGATCTGCCGCTTAGGAGGCGGCCGTCTTATCCGTTGGACTACGAGGGCAGCCGACGCATTCTGACCGGTCCGGCGCCGCGGGCCTTGACTCTCCAGTCGGTGGAGGCCCGAAGATGTCGGGCATGGACGGCGACCGGAACCTCTACACGATCGGCGAGCTCGCCCGGCGGACGGGAATGTCGGTGCGGACGATCCGCTTCTACTCGGACACCGGGCTCGTCCCGCCGGCCGGCCGGACCGACGCCGGCTACCGGCTCTACGGCGACGACGGGGTCGCCCGGCTCGACCTGATCGGCACGCTCCGGGCGCTCGACGTCGACCTCGCGACGACCCGGCGGGTGCTCGCGAGGGAGCTCGAGATCGCCGACGTCCTGCGGGCGCACGCCGCCGCCCTCGATGCGCAGATCCGCGTCCTGCGGCTGCGCCGGGCCGTGCTCGGGTCGCTCGTCGGCCGGGAATCCACACCACCGAAGGAGATCAAGCTGATGCACAACCTCGCCCAGCTCACGTCCGACGAGCGCCAGCGGATCGTCGATGACTTCCTCGACCACGTCTTCGACGGCCTCGACGTCGATCCGGCCCTGGTCGCCCGGATGCGCTCGGCCCGTCCGGCCCTGCCGGACGACCCGTCGCCCGAGCAGGTCGACGCGTGGGTCGAGCTGGCCGGGCTGGTCGGCGACCCCGAGTTCCGGGCCCGCGTCCGGCGGATGTCAGAGCATCACGCGGCCGAGGCCGCCGATCAGGAGCGTCAGACCGATTCGGCGGCCGCCCACCGCAACCGCGCGATGGTCGCCGACCTGGCCGGGGGTGCGCTCGCCGCGGGCGTCGAGCCGGCGTCGCCGCAGGCCGAGCCGATCGTCGCCGAGCTGGCCGGCGCGTTCGCCGCGGCCAACGGCCGGACCGACGGCCCGCGGACGCGGGCGTGGCTGGCCGAGACGATCGACACGTTCGCCGACCAGCGGGTCAACCGGTACTGGGAGCTGCTCGGCGTGATCAACGGCTGGCCGGCGCGTCCGAGCGACGCTTCGGCCTGGGGCTGGCTGCTGGCCGCGCTGCGGTCGTCGCCCGTCGCCTGACCCGGGCCGGCCGGCTGCGCCCGGCCGGGGGCTCGACCGAGCTGGTGTGCGTTCTCCACGACAGATCGTAGGAAACGCTACGTTTTGTCGTGTTTCATACGATTCTTCGAAAATGCAACCGCAACACGCCCGCCCGACGGTCTGCGACGCGACGCGGCCCCCGGGCCGCCGCCCGCCGATCGGCGGCGACGCGGATTCCCGGGTCAGTCGAGGTAGGTGACGATGTCGGCCGTGTCGCGCCGGGCCGGCGGCTTCTGTTCCTGGCGGCGGGGCCCGAGGTGGATCAGGCCGAGCGAGATCTCGTCGTCGCCGATCCCCAGGGCCGCGCGCCCGTTCTTGGAGTTGAGGACGGCCGGCGTTCGCCAGTAACCGGCGAGGCCGCGGGCGTCGGCGGCGAGCAGGACGATGTAGATCGCGGCGGCGGCGGCGCAGACGTCCTCGAGGCGCTGGTCGACGGGCCCGGCCTGGAGCACGGTCGCCGCCACGAGCGTCGGCGCGCGGTTGAGCTTGGCGGCGTCGGCGGGCCCGCCGGCGGCCTTCAGGGCGTCGAGTGCGGCCGGGCCGACCACGCGGAAGCGCCAGGGCTCGGTCAGGTGGTGGTTCGGCGCCCAGCGGGCGAGCTCGAAGAGCTCGTCGAGCGTCGCGCGGGGGACCGGGTCCGAGCCGTAGACCTTGTGGGTCCGCCGGTCGCGGATCGCGTCGTCGATCGTCATTCGTAGAGCGATTCGCGGGCGAGGCGGTCGCCGTCGTCGGAGTAGAGGTGGACCTCGAGCAGCTCGCCGGCGTAGTCGTCGGGGGCGAGCAGCGTGAAGCGGCGGTCGTCGACCGGGCACTCGTCAACGCTGACGCCGCCGAGCTCGGCCGTCGCGAGCACGCCCCCGGAAATCAGTGAGCGGCCCCAGACGAGCGTCATCGACGCGACGTCGTCGCCGAGGCCGTGCCAGGCGCCGATCACCTCGTCGGAGAGGTCGAGTTCCCAGTCGGGGTTCTGCTCGGCGGTCTGCTCGGTGAAGTCGGCGTGCGCGGCGAAGCCGGTTGGCTCGTCCTCGGGCTCGTCGCCCGGGACGTAGACGACGTACCCGTAGATCTCCATGCCGGTCGCGGTCGCCGCGTTCGCCGGGATGTAGGTCCGGCCGTGCCAGGTCCGGTCGGGGTAGAAGACGATCTCGCCGGGCTCGCCGGCGTCGTCGGCGACGGCCTGGGCGGCGGCGAGGAACTCGGCCTGGAGGCGGTCGCGCCAGCTGCCGTCGGGGATCGCGTCATGAGGTGGCTCGGCCGCGTAGCGGGGAACGAGGTGGCGGGCGGGCGGCATCTTGGCGGAGCTTATTTGACGGCATCGGCCTCGGCCGGCCGGACCGCCGGTGTTCAGACCTCGAGCATCAGCGTGACCGGTCCGTCATTGACCAGGGTGACGGTCATCCGGGCGCCGAAGACTCCGCGGCGGGCGTCGAGGACGTCACAGAACCGTTCGTAGAGCGGCCTTGCGAGGTCGGCTGGCGCGGCCTGCACAAAGCTCGGCCGATTGCCCCGTCGGGTGTCGGCGTAGAGCGTGAACTGGCTGACGCAGAGCACCTTCCGGTCGCCGAGCGGGGCGTTCATGCGGCCGGTCTCGTCCTCGAAGACGCGCAGGTGGCGGACCTTCTCGGCAAGGCGGTCGGTCCCCGCGACGTCGTCGTCGGCCGTGATGCCCAGGAACACGCAGAGCCCCTCCCCGATCGCCCCGACCTCGCGTCCGTCGACGACGACCGTCGCCCACGCCACCCGCTGGACGAGGGCCCGCATCAGGCTTCGCGCAGCTCGGCGGCCGCCTGCTCGGGGGCCAGCGGGTTGAGCCCGACGCCGGCGCCCAGCTCGAGCCCGGCGACCTGGTGCAGGCGGGGAAGGATGTCGATCCGCCAGCAGAAGTGGTCGGACCCGCGGGGGGCGGTGCGGACCCAGATGTTCAGCGGCGGGCTTGCGCCGAGCCGGCGGGCCAGGCGGCCCAGGCCGTCGTGGAGGAGCCGGGCGCCGGTCGGCCCGTCGGCCTCGAAGCGGGCGCGTGGCCGGCGGGGCATCAACATCAGCTGGTAGGGGAGTTGGGACGCGTACGGGGCGATCAGGACGGCGTCGTCGTCGATCGCCACGATCCGCTCACGCCGGCGGACCTCCTCCTGGAGGAGGTCGGCGACCAGGCTCTGGCCCATCGTCCGGGTCGCGTAGGCGCCGGCCCGCTCGCGCTCGCGAGCGATCTGGGCGGGGACGAAGTCGAGCGCGAAGAGCTGGGCGTGGGTGTGGGGGAGCGACGCGCCGGCCTCCTGGCGCTCGTTGACGATCAGGTGGACGCAGGCCGCCCGGTGGTGGTGGAGCATCCGGTCGCGCCAGACCTCGAGCGCGAGGACGACCTGGTCGCGGTCGAGCTCGGCGAGCGAGCCGACGCAGGCCGGCCCGTTGACGATCACCTCGTGGGCGCCGGTCGCCGGGACCGCGCCGAACAGGTCGGGGTTGGCCTCGGCCTCGGGCGGCCGGCTGTCCGGGTCGAGGGCCGGATACCGGTTGGGGACGACGCGGACCCGCCAGCCCGGCCCGTCGGCCGGCCCGCCGTCCGGCCTGACGGCGTACAGCTCGGGCGGCGTGCGGGCCTCGTTGCCCTCGGCGAACGGGTCCCCGGCCGGGTCGATCGGAGCGGCCGGCGGAACTCGCAGCTCACCGCCGGGACGGCTGGCCCGATCCGGCGCGATGATCGTCCGCTGGCCGGACAGCGGGTCGACGCGAAGCTCGGGCACCGACCCAATCTAGTCAGTCAGACGGGTTCGCCGCGCGGCGTCCGGTCGAAAGCCGGAGCTTGGGCGCCTTGAAGTCGAGCTCGAGCGCGTCGGTCGCCGAGCAGCCGACGGCCGCGGCCAGGCCGGCCTCCCGCCGGCGCTCGAGCGGGCCCCTGATCTCGTCGAGCATCCGCTTGAGCTCGTTGAAGTAGTTCGCGTCGACCTGCCGGTACGGGCCGATCATCCAGTCGCTCTTCTGCCAGAGGTCGACCGCCTGTCGACCGAGGTATTCGGCCGTCGACTCGTGGTCGAGCTCGCCGCGGTTGTACTGTCCGGCGAGCTCCTCGAAGAACCCGTAGACCGCCAGGATCCGCAGGCGCTCGGCCAGCGGCCGGGTGCGTGCGTTCCAGTCGGTCCATCGCTCGTCGGCGGTCTTGCCGTGCGCGTTGAGGTGGTCGCCGAGGATCTCGCGTGAGTGGAGCATCTCGGGAGAGCTCCACCGCTCGAAGTAGCGGTACGACAGGGCCTTCCTGGCGTGCTGACGGGCGACGTGGATCTGCCAGCCGACACCGATGAACGCCATCACGAGGGCGGTCAGCGTGGTGAGTGCGGTCGCCGTCGGCGGGTCGACGAAGGCGGTGACCACCAGCCCGACGAAGACGACCGGGAGAGCCGCGGTCGCGATCCGGCGTTGGGGCTTCGTCAACAACTCGGCCACCAACCCGTCGGCCGCAGCGGTGCTGGCGGGAACCTAGATCAGGGTGTCGATCGGGTCTTGCACTTCTTCAATGCTACTCCGATCGCGAAGTCTCGCGGCCGAGGTGCCGAGGACGCCGCGTGCTCGGATCACTCTATGCGTACCCGGGTCAGCCGTCGACGACGGCGACGGCCAGCCGGCCGCCGTCGACGTCGAGCACGGTTCCGTGGACGAACGACGCGTCGTCGCTCGCGAGGTAGACCGCCGCCTGGGCGATCGCGGCCGGCCGGCCGCTGCCACCGTGGGGCGTTCCCCGCATCATCGCCTCCGCCGGGTCCTCGCCGTCGCCGACCGCCCGTGTCCGGACGACGCCGGGCGAGATCGCGTTGACGCGGACGCCCGACGGCCCGTACTCGGCGGCCCAGGCCCTCGTCAGCGTCTCGACCGCGCCCTTCGTCGAGCTGTAGAGCGACGCGATCGGGATTCCCAGGCGGGCGATCCACGACCCGAGATTGATGATCGCCCCCGACCCCCGGTCGGCCATCGCCGGGGCGATCGCCGCCGTCAGGAAGAACGGCGCCTTGACGTTGACCGCGTAGACCCGGTCGAAGGTCGCCTCGTCGGTCGCCGCGGTCGACGGTCCGGGGAAGATCCCCGCGCTGTTGACGAGCACGTCGATCCGCCCGCCGAGCAGGTCGGTCGCCGTGGCCGCCAGGTCACGGGACGCCCGCGGCGACCCGTCGAGGTCGGCGACGACGAAGTCCGCCCGGCCGCCGGCCGCCCGGATCTCCCCGACGACGTCGGCTCCCCGGACCTCGTCGCGTCCGGTCACGACGACGTGGGCGCCCTCGGCCGCGAACGCGGTCGCGATCGCCCGGCCGATGTTGCTCGTCGCTCCGGTCACCAGCGCCGTCCTCCCGTCCAGTCGCCCGGTCATCGTCGGTCGTCCCCTTCACGTTCGCTTGTCGAGCCGGCAGCCAATGGACCGCGCGGTCCATGAATTGATAGCAGATGAGTGGACCCATGGGTCCAGAACGCGTATCCTTCGGGGTATGGGGCCGACGACACGGCCGACGCCTTCCGCCGGGACGGAGTCGGCGAGAAGGCAGACGCCTTCCGCCGGGGCGGAGCCGGCGACAAGGCTGACGCCGAAGGGTGCGGCGACCCGGGCCCGGATCGTCGAGGCGGCGGCCGACCTCGTCCTCGCCCGGGGCGTCGGCGCGACGACCCTCGACGACATCCGGGCGGGCACGCAGACCAGCAAGAGCCAGCTCTTCCACTACTTCCCCGGCGGCAAGACCGACCTCGTCGGGGCGATCGCGTCGTTCCAGAGCCAGCGGGTCCTCGACGCCCAGCGGCCGTCGCTCGACGCGCTCGACTCCTGGCAGGCGTGGGACGACTGGCGGGCGGCGATCCTCGCCCACTACGGCTCTCAGGCCCACTGGGGCTGTCCGATCGGCGCCCTCGCGAGCGAGCTCGCCGGCAGCGACCCGGTCCGGGCGGCCGAGGTCGCCGCGTCGATGGACCACTGGCGGGGTTACCTCCGGGCCGGCCTGACCCGGATGGTCGACGCCGGCCTCCTACGACCGGACGCCGACCCCGAGACGCTCTCGCTCGGGACGTTCGCCGCCCTCCAAGGCGGTCTCCTCCTGACCCAGACGATGGAGTCGATCAAGCCGCTCGAGGCCGCCCTCGACGGCGCGCTCGCAGCCCTCCGGGCCCGCCGCACCGCCCCCGACTGAGTGAGTCGGCCGACGCCGAGCCGCCGCACTACCCTCCGCCTCGTGAGTCGCCCCACGCCGAGCCGCCGGTCACCGGCGGCCGCGATCGGCGCCCTGGTCGCGGCGGCGTGTGCAGGTGGCGGCCTGCTGGCCGTGATCTGGTCGGTCGGCTCCGGCCCGCCGACCCGTGCCGATCGCCGGGCATTCGCGATCCTCGGGACGACGCCCGGGTCGCCGGTCGCCCGCACCGTCAAGCTGCTCGCCGCGGCCGGCCCGGCCCTCGCCATCCTCTTCGTCGCCGGACTCGTCGTCCTGCTCGCCATCCGCCGCCGGTGGTCCGTCGCCGCGGTGATCGTCGTCGGCTATCCGCTCGCCGCCGTCGCCGACCACATCGCCAAGGCGGTCGATGCCCGGCCCCGGCCGCCCGGCATGCTGATCGCCGCCGCCGGCTACTCGTTTCCGTCGGCCGAGGCAGCCCTCTCGATCGGCCTGCTGCCGATCGGACTCGCTGTCGCCGGCCTGATCGGCCGCCGGGCCGGCACCGTCACGATCGGCGTCGCCCTGCTCCTGATCCCCACGATCGGCGCCCTGATGATCGCCGTCCGCGTCCACTACCTCACCGACGTCCTTGCCGGCTGGGGCCTTGGGACCGTCGCCTTCGCCCTGTCCGGCGCCGCAGCCCTCGCGATCGGCCGGTCCCAGTCCGGCTGACTCAGCCGCCGATCGCCGACATCGACCGTGCCGGCTGGATGAAGCCCGGCTCGCCGACGTGGTGCTTGAGCTCCTTCTTCCAGACCGCGTCCCGGATGATCTGCTCGAGAGCCTCGTCGCTCTCACCGTCGCGCATCGGCCCCCGCAGGTCCGTCTCGTTGAGCGAGAACAGGCACGTCCGCAGCTTGCCGTCCGCCGTCAGCCGGATCCGGTTGCAGTCGCCGCAGAACGGCTCCGAGACCGGGTTGATGAACCCGACCCGGCCCTTCCCGTCCGCGAAGCGGTACGTCCGGGCGGTCGCCGAGCGCTCCCGCGGCTCGCGCTCGAGCGGGTAGACCGCGTGGATCAGGTCGCGGATCTCCGCGCCCGTCAGCACCGCGTCGGCCTTCCAGTTCCGGTCGCCGTCGAGCGGCATGAACTCGATGAAGCGGACCTCGTACGGCTGCTCGCGGGCGAAGCGGGCGAACGGGAGGACCTCCTGCTCGGTGAAGTCCCTGATCGCCACCGCGTTGACCTTGATCGGGTGGGCCTCCGGGTACTTCGCCAGCGCCTCCAGGCCCCGCAGGACCTGTGGCAGCGAGTCCCGCCGCGTCTGCTGGAAGAACCGGTCCCGCTGGAGCGAGTCGATCGACACGTTGAACCGGTCGACGCCCGCCGTCACGAGGGCCTCCGCATGACGCTCGAGCAGATAGCCGTTCGTCGTCAGCGAGATCTCGTCGAGCTCGTCGATCGCCTTCAGCATCCCGACCAGCTTCGCCAGATCCTTGCGGACCGTCGGCTCGCCTCCCGTCAGGCGCACCTCACTGACGCCCATCGGCGCCATCACCCGCACGATCCGTTCGATCTCCTCGAAGCTCAGCAGGTCCGCCCGCTCGAGCCACGGCAGGCCCTCCGCCGGCATGCAGTACTGGCATCGAAAGTTGCACCGATCGATCACCGAGATCCGCAGATCCCCGATCGGTCGGCCATGTCCGTCTTTGAGTAATTCGGTCACGAGAGTCCTATGCGTAGGCACTGACGATCTGGATCATTCCCCCCGCCGAACGGGACCAAACGACGTCGTCCGGTCGGTCGGATATGCGCGAATTTGCGGTTCGCGGCGGCGCATGTGCGGTCTGTAGCTAGGATGGCATTGACGGTGGGAACGACGCTCGATCCAACGGATGTGGCGGCCAGCCGATCGGCTTCCGATCGGATGATGACCGACGAGCGCCTGATGGCGCTCGTCCAGGCCAACGACCCCCACGCGTTCGAGGTTCTCTACGACCGCCACAGCACCCAGGTCTTCTGGCTCGCGATGCGGATCCTCGAGGACCGCGGCCTCGCCGCCGACGCCTCCCAGGAGGCCTTCATCGCCCTCTGGCGCAGCCGCGCCAGCTACGAGCCCGGCCGCGGCCGCGTCAAGTGGTGGCTCCAGTCGATCGTCCGCAACCGGGCGATCGACCTCCGTCGCCGCGACCGCGACATCGTCCTGCGGACCGACGACGGCCTCGAGCTCAATCCGGCCGACGACAACACCGAGGACGAGGTCCTCGCGATGACCGAGCAGGACGAGATCCACGCCCTGCTCGACCAGCTGCCGTCCGAGCAGCGCGAGGTCATCGAGCTCGCCTACTTCGCCGGCCTCACCCACGCCGAGATCACCCAGAAGCTCGGCATCCCGCTCGGCACGATCAAGGGCCGGATCCGCCTCGCCCTGGAGAAGCTCCGGGCCGCGATGCCCGAGGGCCAGACACCCCTCTTGGGCTAGCCCACCCCGCGGCAGGCGGGGCCGGCCAAGAGCAACGGATCACGCGCCCACGTGCGCGGCCGCGTCCGCGAGGACCCGGTCCAGGCTCGTGTACGGCCCCAGGTGCGTGAAGACCAGCTTCCCCTGCCGGTCGTAGAACTGCGTCGTCGGGTAGTACGCGCCCGCCTTCAGCGAGAACGCGATCCGCGCGCTCGGGTCGACGAAGCTCGGGTACGCGACCGGGAACTCACGCAGGAACGCCCGCGCCGCGCTCCCGCTGTCGGACACGTCGAGGCCGACCAGCCCGACCTTCCGTCCGAGTGCGACGCCCGCCTGCTGGAGGACCGGGAACTCCATCCGGCACGGCTCGCACCACGACCCCCACTGGTTGACGATCACCGGGTATCCGCGGAGTCCCCGCAGCACGCCGGCGAACGTCGCCGGCGTCGCCGCCACCAGGCGATCGGCCTCCGCGTGGAGGCGGGCCAGCGGCGCCGGCGACCCGGCCAGCGCCCGTCGCGTCTGCGCCGGCGTCGGCGCTCGGCTGCGCGCGACCGTACCGCAGCCGACGATCGTCGACGCTCCGATGACGGTGGCGATCAATCGCGCGAGGCGCATCTACCGGGCGGAGACTTTCACACGCCGCCCGTTGCGGTAACCTAAAGGCGTAACGCGGGTCCGGCAGTCAAAACGGGCTCGCCGCTCTAAGCGAAGTCGGTGCACTCGAGTCGCGCGAAATCTCGCCCGCGACTCCGCCTCAGGAAGTCCAGAGCCTCCCCATGGCTGATTCCATCTCACTGGCCGTCGCGGCCCCACCCCGTTCCGCAGAGATCGCTCGCGCGGAGAAGTTCACCCACGAGCGCTTCCTCCACGACGGCGAGGATCCCGCCGTCGCGCTCGCCCCCCACTCGCCCCGCGGCCGCGCCCTCGAGGTCGCCCTCGCCGAGATCGCCGAAGGTCTCAAGGAGCCTTCGACCGCCTGGCGGCGCGAGTTCTCCCTCCTGCTCGGTCTCGAGCGCGTCCTCTCCGACGACGAGCCCAAGCTCGTCGACGGGACCGTCCTCTCCGCCCACCAGGTCGACGCCCTCTCCGGCACGCTGACCGCCCTCCTCGCCGAGGCCCAGTCACGCGTCTCGACGAACGGGAACTCGACCCAGGCGATCGATCCCGACCTGCTCGCCCACGCGTCGATCCTCGGCGTCGAGGCCGACGAGGTCACGTTGACCGACGACGACATCGTCGGACCCGAGCCCGACGACGACGAGGACGACGAGGACGACGACGAAGACGACGACTTCGCCCCGTCGGCGGCCCGCGACGACGATGACGACGACGACGACGACGACCGCGACTACGCCGCCGCCGAGCTCGAGGCCGAGCTCGACCGCGCCGAGCGCGACGCCCCGCCCGAGAACTGGGACGAGGACGACGACTCGGCCCAGCTCGACGGCGAGGACCAGCTCCCCGAGCAGGACGAGGATCCCAACGCCGCCAAGCGCTTCTGGTTCGAGCATGCGACCGGCGCCGGCAAGACGGTCGCCGCGCTCGGCTTCGTCGAGGCCTCCCGGACCGGCGGCGTCCTGATCCTCACCCACCGGCGCAACCTCGTCGACCAGTTCCACGGCGAGCTCCGCGACCGCGGCTATGCCAAGCGGATCTGCCCCGCCCTGCTCGCCGGCCAGGACCGCGGCGACGGCCCGGTCACCGTCGAGACCTACCAGTGGTTCGTCCGCAACGCCGGCAACATCTCCAGCGCCTACACGATCGTGATCTGCGACGAGGCCCATACAGCGCTCGGCGAGAAGACGAGCGCCGCGATCCGCGCCTGGACCGGCCCGATCTTCGTCGGCATGACCGCCACCGGCGCCCTGATCGCCCGCCACGTCACCGACCTCTTCCCGACCCAGACCTCCCGCTTCGACCTCGCCCAGGCCGCCCGCCGCGGCGTCATCTCACCCCTGCGGTGCGTCCGCATCCCGCCCGGCACCGGCGTCCGCACGATCGCCAAAGTGCCTTTGCGGCGCGGCGAGATCGACACCGAGTTCGACCAGGAGATGCTCGCCGAGCTGCTCGACCAGCAGCCGTTCAACGTCGCGATGGCCGACCTCTACAAGACCCGCTTCAACGGTGTCCCCGGCGTCGTCTACGCCGCCGGCGTCCGCCACGCCTACAACCTCGCCGAGGCCTTCCGCGATGCCGGACTCAAGGCGATGGCCGTCTCCGGCGAGACCAAGAAGCGCGAGCTCGCCTCGATCCTCGCCCGCTACGAGCACGGCGAGATCGACGTCCTGATCAACGCCCAGCTCCTCGCCGAAGGCTGGAACAGCCCCCGCGCGACCGTCTGCATCCACCTCGCGCCGACCGCGTCCAAGCGGATCTACCAGCAGCGCGTCGGCCGCGTCACCCGCCGCCACCCCGGCAAGGAGGCCGGCCTCGTCGTCGACTTCGTCCACCCGGCGACCAAGCACGACGACCCCGTCGTCACCCTCCACTCCCTGCTCGACCGCGACGTCTACCGCGGCGGCGCGATCGTCGTCGGCCCCGTCCGGCGGGGCCGCGGACGTCGCGTCCGCGTCGAGCGCCGCGTCCTCCCCGTCTGCGCCGAGCCCGAGCGCCGGACCGAGGTCTTCGAGCGCGAGCTCTGGCGGATCGCCGTCGAGCATCTCGACTACGTCGACCAGCACGGCTGGGCCGCCCTCGCCGGCGCCCGCGTCCAGCCCCACGGCTGGCGGCGCGCCCGCGCGATGCTCCACTTCGACCGGACCGGCGAGCTCCGCCGACGCTTCCTCTCGACCGCCGTCCAGCGCAACACAAACCCCCAGCTCCGCCTCAAGGCGCTCGCCGAGATCGCCGCGATCCGCGACGCCGAGGCCTTCGACCTGGCGATCGACGAGATCGGCAACTGGACCCGTGACGAGCGCCGCGAGGGCACCAAGATCATGCTCCAGGCGATGGTCGACAAGCGGATCGGCCGCCGCGACCAGGCCAACGCCTGGATCTGGCGGATGGCTGAGTACACCCGCGAGGTCCACGAGGAGTACGCCGCCCAGCGCTGGCCCGAGACCAAGCGCCTGCTCGGCCTGCTCGTCAACTCCTCCGGCGCCGCCCACGCCCGCAACGCCCGTCGCCTCGTCCAGGCCGTCCGCAAGCAGGACCGCCGCCTGGCCGCCGCCCTGCTCGCCGCTGCCCTCGCCCACACGCCCGAGGCCGAGGAGGTCCTCCGCGGCGCCCGGACCCGGATGGCCCGCAAGCCGCCGGCCCTGGCCCGCGAGCTGCTGCGCAACTTCCCCAAGCGGCGCGCCGGCCGCGGCAAGCGCCGTCGCCGGCGCGGGGCCAACGGCGCCGAAGCCGGACCGCTCGCAGCCGGGGTCAACGGAAACGCGCTCAACGGGAACGGCGGGCCCGGCGGTCAGACTGAGGCTCAACTTGCGGTTGACGGCCACGCTCAGGTTCAGGCTCACGGCGACGCCGCTCCGACCGGCGCGAGCACTCCTTCGACCAATTCGGCTTCAGGGTCGTCGGCGACCGATCGGTCCGACGGGCGCGCCCGGGTAGCCGGGCGTGACCCTCAACCTCAATCGCAGGCCCGTACCCGCGGCTCGCGCCGCGGTGCCCGCCGAGCTGACGCCGCTCGAGCCGCCGCGGCTGCCGCCCCGTCCGGCGACCCGACCGCCGAGCACCGCGACCCAGCGGCCGATCCACCGAAGCCGAAGGTCCTCGTCCCGGCGTTCGCGCCCGCGCCCTCGCCGTCGCCCGTCCGGACCTCCGCGCCAGACCCGGCTCGGGCTCCGGCTCCACCCGAGCTCCAAGCCGAGCCGGTTTCCGACGCGAAGCCCAAGCGCGTGAGCAGAGCCCCGCGCCGGTCGATCCGGGCCGACTCGTCGCCGGTCGACCTCGCCGCCGCTGATCGGCCCACTTCGGCCGAGACGGAGCCCGCCGCGTCGGCGAAGCCCGCTCCCATGGCAACCCCGCCCGCCCGCCGGACCGCGACGCGTGCGACGAAGTCAGCGCCGGTCGCCGATGCCGGGGCGCCCGCCGATCAGGGTGTCCTCCCGGGACTCGAGACCTCCAACGGCAAGCCGGCCGCACGCAAGTCCCCCGCGAGGAAGGCCGCGGCGGTCGCCGCACTGGACGACGGGTCTGGCGAAGCCAAGTCTCCGGTGAGGACGACGACCGCGAAGCGGCCCGCCCTGCGGGCGACCACCGCGAAGAGCGCCGCCGCAAAGCCTGCGACGGCTGCGAAGGCGGCGGCGGAGCCGGCAACGATCGCGAAGAGCGCCGCAAAGCCTGCGAAGACCGCGAAGGCCGCCGTCGAGCCTGCGACGACCGCGAAGGCGCCGGCCAGGAAGACGGCCGCGGCAGCGAAGCCGGCGGCGGCCAGGAAGACGACGGCAGGCGGGAAGGCGACCGCGACTGCGCCGCGGACTCGCGCCAAGCCGGTCGCCACCGAGGCCCTGTCCGCGACGAACGGCGCCGGCCGTCCGCCGGCCAAGAAGCCGGCCGCCCGGACCCCGCGCAAGTCCCCCGAGCCGCAGGCCGGCTGACGGTCCCGGCCGACCGGCCGGCTTGGTGGTGTGTCGCGTGATTGACCCGACTGGCTGGCGCGATCCGTGATCGACGGCGGGCGCGCTACAGTTCTTGACAGCGATTCCGGGAGGCGAAGGCCATTGGCCGCGATCAGGTTTGCGACGCACGAGCGAAGCGGGCTCCGCGGACAAACGCTGGCGGACGATCCGGGTTCGCGGTAACCGGCCGTTCGAGCAATGCCGAAGGACGTGGTCCATCGAGGCAGCCGACCCTCCCGTCGCCAACGGCCGCCCAGACCTGCTGGCCCTGCTCGTCGAGGCCGTCGAGGAGTACGCGATCCTGATGCTGATGATCGACCTCGACCATTTCAAG
>DATAUX010000020.1:0-15811 GCA_036268015.1 Solirubrobacteraceae bacterium
GCTCGACCCGGACGGGCAACGGATCAGTGCCGACCCGGGGCGCATCGAGCAGGTCCTCGTCAACCTGGCCGTCAACGGACGCGACGCGATGCCCGACGGCGGGCCGTTGGCCATCAAGACGTCCGTCGCCATCGTCGACGCCGAGAGCGCCGCCCAGCACGCGGGAGTCGACCCGGGCGAGTACGTCGTGCTGACGGTCAGCGACGACGGCTGCGGGATGAGCCCGGAGGTGGCGCAACGAGCATTCGACCCGTTCTACACGACCAAGCCCAAGGGCCAGGGAACCGGGCTGGGCCTCGCGACGGTGTGGGCGATCGCCAACGACGCGGGCGGTCGGGTCGGGATCTACTCCGAGCCGGGGTTCGGAACGTCGATCAGGGTGTACCTTCCGACGAGCGATCAGCCGCCCGCGGCGACCGGCGGTCCTGCCGACACCCCGCCCCGCGCGCACGGCGAGGTCGTCCTGATCGTCGAGGACGAGGACGCCGTGCGGCGGGTCGCGGAGCGGATCCTGACGAAGTCCGGCTACTCGGTGCGTGCGGCGTCCAACGGCGCCGACGCCCTCGAGGTGCTCGCCGGAGGGCCGATCGACGTGCTGCTGACCGACGTGATCATGCCCGGCATGCTCGGACCAGAGGTGGCCGCGAAGGTGCGGGCGGCCCAGCCGGGCGTCAGGGTGATCTTCATGTCGGGATACAGCGATTCCCTCCTCTCACGCCAGACGCTCGACGCGGCAGCCGGCGAATACATCGAGAAGCCCTACACGGCAGCGCAGCTGACGGCGAAGGTGCGCGCGGTGCTCGAGGCCTCGACCCCACCGCAGAACCCGACGACGTAGCCGCAGCGGCCCGTCGAGCTCGGGCCCGCTCCTCGCAGGTGGTTGACGACGTCGCCCCGCCCCAGGCTGGGCGCGGATGCCGGGGACGGTTCGTTGGCATTCGATTGAGATCTCTCGGGCCTACCAGTTGGCCGTTGATTAGGCACCCCGCACATAGCTCCCGGCCGGGCCGTCGATGTCGATTCCACAACCATGGAAATCGAACGGACACCCATGCATCGCCCGCGGCCGCGGCACGCGGCCACCCTGGCGATCGGCCTCGCCGCCGGCGCCTTCGCGATCGGAATCGGACCGTCAGCCGTCACCCACGCGGCTGCGCCGGTCGAGGGCATCGCCTACTCGGTGTCCGCCCCGCGCGCCGCCGCCCCTGCCGCCTCACCCGCCGCCGACCACCTCTTCCACGCCAACGACGACGGCTTCACGGTCAACGACGTGACCGGCAACGCGGCCGCCGACGACGCTCAGTTCGCGGTCGGCAGCGTGGCCCTCTCCGACGCCGAGACGATCGCGATCCACTACTGGGGTGGGCTGCCGTGCAACGGCAACGTCGACGTCTCCTGGCAGACCCTGGATCCGTCGGTCAACGGCGTCGCGAGCTGGTGGAACCCGGTCGCCGCCTACGGAAACGCTTCGGCCAACGGCAACTGCAGCATCTCGATGAACCTCGTCCAGGACTACTCGTGGCCGATGCTCTGCACGGTCGTCACGCACGAGATCGGCCACCTCACAGGCCACGACCACGTGACCGACCAGACCAACGTGATGTACCCGGTGTACGTCGGCCCGATCGCCCAGTGCCTCGCCCCGCCGATCGGCGTCCCCGAGCCGGCCACCGCGGCGGCGGCAACTGCGAGCACCTCGCCGACGACGGTCAAGGCGAAGGCGGCCAGCCACAAGAAGGCGAGCCACAAGCACAGGAAGCGGACCCACAAGAAGTAGGCCACACGCCCGATCGAGGCGACCCGCCGTAACGCGGGGACGCCGATCTCCTCACCGCGTTGGCCCCGCCGGAGGAATGGTCGGCGTGGGCGCAGACCCAGCCCGGCGTCACGGCCTGGAACGACCTGTCCCATTTCGACCTCGCCGCCGGCGGCGTCGACTGGCAGAGCCGACTCCGCGTGATCGCTCCCTGTTGAGCCAGGCGACCTGCTGAGCTCGTCGGGGCGGGCCGCGCTTGTGCGGCGGCCGTCAAGCCCGAGCCGTTGTGCGCCGCACAACCTCGTGCAGAGCATCGAGGATCTGCGGGTCGAGATGTGTCCCGCGTCCGGCCTCGAGGATCTCGAACGCCGCCTCTGAGGACAGCCGCGGGCGGTAGACACGGTCGCGCGTGAGCGCGTCGTAGACGTCGGCGGCCGCGGCGATGCGCCCTTCGAAGGGGATCGCCTCGCCCGTCAGCCCACGCGGGTATCCCGTGCCGTCGGGCTTCTCGTGATGTGTCCAGGCGATCGTCGCTGCCAGCTGCAGCAGCTCGGCGCGGGATCCGGCGAGGATCCGGTAGCCGATCTCCGCGTGCTGTTGCATCAGCGCGCGCTCGGCCGCCGTCAGCGGTCCCGGCTTGAGCAGGATCTGATCGGGGATCCCGAGCTTGCCGACGTCGTGCATCGCGCTCGCCGTACGGATCAGCTCGCTGCGGTCGGGCTCGAGTCCGAGCTCGAGCGCGAGCTCGCCGCAGCACAGGCTCATCTGGTTGATGTGCGCCGCGGTCTCGGCGTCCCGGGCCTCGACCGCGATGCACAGCCGCTGGACGGTCTCCTCGCGCGAGGCCCGCAGCTCCTCTTCGGCGTCGAGGTCGTGGCGCCGCCGGCTCACGGCGCTCAACACGCTGCGCAGGACGTCGTTGGCCGTGAACGGCTTGACGAGATACCCGAAGGCGCCGAGTGCGAGCGCCCGGTCGGCCAGCTCGACGTCGTCGAGTCCGCTGACCATGAACGCGGCGATGTGCGGCCAGCGCGACAGCGCGTGCTCGACCACGGCCAGGCCCGTGCCGTCGGGCAGCTCGACGTCGCACAGCAGGAGATCGAACGCGTCGCGCTCGAGGCTCGCGACCGCCTGGGCGACATCAGCCGCCGTGCTCACCGCATAGCCGGCCCCCGCGAGGATCCGCCGCAGCAACCCGAGGACCTGCCGGTCGTCGTCGACGACGAGCACGCGGGCCGCGAGACCCGGCTGTTCGGTCACCGCCCGACGCCTCCACCACGGGCCGGCAGCCTCACCCCGACGACGGTCGCGTGGCTCGCCGACGTGTTCCTCCGATTCGGGTCGCGCGCCACTCGGGATCGTGCTTCCATGATCCACCGAGTATCACACCCCTCGCGAGGGGCCGGCGAGGTTGGCGTCCCTGGGTCGTGGGGTGTGCGCCGGGAGTAACGAAAGCGGCGGCACGACGGCGGGAGCACGAAAGCGGGCGGCACGGCCTGATGCCGTACCGCCCCGTGTCCCGCGATGCGTGCCGCCGGCTCAGTCGGTCGCGCCGAGGTCCTCGGTGAACGTCGCGCCCGGGCCGCCACCAACGCTGGCCGGGAGCCCCGGCGCCACGCCGATGCCGCTGTCGCGGTAGTCCGGGTCGAGGATGTTCGCCCGGTGCGCGGGCGAGGTCATCCACATCGCGACGACCGCGTCCGGCGTCGCCGGATCGCCAACCGCGGCGATGTTCTCACCGACACTGACCGCCCCGTCCGCGCCGCCGTAGCCGGCCGCCGTGATTCGATCGATCGGAGCCTGGCCGGACGGGCTGACGTGGTCGAAGTAGTCGCTGGCGACCATGTCGGCCGAGTGTGCGATCGCCGCCGCCGCGAGTTCCGCGTTGGCCCGCAGCGGCCCGACACCGGCATCGGCACGCTGCTCGTTGATCAGGCACAGCGTCGCCGCCGCGACGATCGTGAGATTGGTCGGCGCCGGTACCAGGTCGGCGCCGAGGCAGACGCCCGTCGCCGACGCGATCCGCGTCGCGGCCGCCGCGCCGGTGGGCACGGCGGCGCGACTCGAACCAGTGGCGCGCCGGACCGCCCTGTGATGCGTTGCATGATGGTGCCTTGCGTGCCTGGACGGCTTCGGGTGGGACGCGGCACCGGCCGGCGCCGCCGCGACGCACACGACCAGCGCGGTGGCAAGGACGGATTGGAGCGCGACACGGCACGGGCCTACAGTGTTCACGGGCATGAGTGTCTCCTGAGATGGATGCCACCCATCCCTCCTTCGGCAGCCCGGCCTGCCCACACCCGAAGGTGACGGCACCGTGACTTTGCGTCCCCGCCTTGGCGGCGGGTTTGCCATTCTCGGGAGGGGCGGCAGGTTTCCTAGTCACCTCCGGTATCGGTCCGGCGGCGTGGTGCGCACGCGAGCGCCGACCCAACTGATAACCAACGCCGAACGTCCGGCCAACCTCCCCCGTCCGGCCGCAACAGTCTCTCGCCGGCGGCAGTAGTGGCGCCTGCGGCCGCGAAAGGAGCTCAGCCGTCGCCGGCGCGATATCCGGCGCCGCGCACGGTGAGGATCAGCTGCGGATCGTCGGGGTGCTCCTCGAGCTTCTCGCGCAGATGGCGGATGTGCACGTCGATCGCCCGCGGGTCGCGGTACTCGGAGTCGCCCCAGATCGCGCGAAGCAGCTCCTCGCGGCTGAACACGCGCCGAGGCGGCGCCATCAGGCGGGAGAGCAGCTCGAACTCGGAGAACGTCAGACGCGCCGTGTCGCCTCTCACGACGACGGTTCGTTGGCCGACGTCGAGTGCGACGTCGCCGATCGTCAACACGTCCGCCTCGACGGTCTTCGCCCCGGAGCGCCGCAGCACTGCCCGCACGCGGCTGCGGAGCTCCGCGAGCCCGACCGGCTTGGTCACGTAGTCGTCGGCTCCGGCCTCGAGCCCCTGCACCGCGTCAGCCTCGGTTCCGAGTCCGGTCAGCATGATGATCGGCGTGGTGTTGTGCCGATCGCGCAGCGTCCGGCACACGTCATAGCCACTCGGCCCGGGTCCGAGCGCGACGTCGAGCAGCACGATGTCGAAATGGTCAGAGCTCGCCCGCGCGAGCGCCGAGGCGCCGTCACTGACAGCCACCACTCGGTGGCCCTCCAACGTGAACCGCCGCACGAGCACATCACGCAGGCGAGGCTCGTCTTCGACGACGAGGATGTCGAGCGCGGATGTGGGTACGTCCATGGCAGACGGAACATACTCGTTCCCGACGAGCGTGAGAGCGGATTCTCCAGCCTCGTGCACCAACGGTTCACGGTCGGGCGGACGCGCCGGCGGGCGTTCTCCCGCGCCGCGGCGACCCACGCCAGACGGTGGTGCCTCGCCCGACGTCCTGCGGTACGCGGTGACCCGCCCCGTCCGCGCCGTTGCCGAGGCCGGGGCCGAGGTAGGTGTGCGAGACCAACAGCGTCCGGGGCGACCTCGGTGGCGCCGGCGGGTCGCCGAGGCGATCGGATCACGCGATGGGTGACCACGATCGTGGTTGCCTGTTACGATCTTCGTGTGCCAACCAAGGAACGCGTCTCAGCCTCGGTCGACGCGGACCTGATCGCGAGCGGCCGGGCGGCTGTCGCCGCCGGGCGTATCGACAGCCTGAGCGCCTGGGTCAACGACGCGCTGCGCGCGCACGTCGCCCGCGAGCGACGACTCGCCGCTCTGGACGACTTCCTGGCGTCCTTCGAAGCCGAGCACGGCCTGATCACCGACGCCGAGATGGCTGCCGCGACCCGATCCGTGCGGGCCCGCGTCGCCGTCGTCAGGGGCGCATGACGGGTCGGCTAGCGGCCGTCTCAGCGGTTCCCGTCCGATGGCCCTGATCCTCGACGCCGGGGCCCTGATCGCCGTCGAGCGGGGCGACCGAGAGCTCGCGGCGCTGCTCAAGGTGGAGCGTCGGGCGGGGCGTGCGCCGATCACCCACGGCGGTGTCGTCGGGCAGGTCTGGCGGGACGGCGCGTGCCAGGCAGTCCTTGCCCGGTTGCTCGACGCGCTCGAGATCGTCGCCCTCGACGCGACGCTCGGCCGTCGGGCCGGGCGGCTGCTGGCGGTCTGCGGCGGCGACGACGTGATCGACGCGGCGGTCGTCCTGCTCGCCGACGACGGTGACGTCATCCTGACCTCGGACGCCGACGACCTGCGGCGACTCGCCGCGGCGTCCGGGACGCACGTCGAGCTGGCGAGCGTGTGAGGGCGGCGGAGGCCGCCGGCCGCTCGGCTACTTGCGCGGCGGCCTGATCCCGAACGGCACCCGCCGTCCCGGCGCCCGTCGCGGGGCGATCAGGGCCCGGCGCCGCCGGGCGCCAGGCAGCAGGCGCAGGGCGTCGCGGTAGCCGCCGAGCAGGTGCGGCTCGCGCAGGACGCAATGGCCGAAGGCGAGGATCTCGTAGCCGACGATGCGGTGGAAGTCGCGCGCGAAGCTGCCGGCCGTCTCGTTCTTGGCGATCATCAGCAGCCGGTTGCGGAACTGCAGACGCCGGTGGGCCGGGTCGAGCTCGGCCCGCGTCGACGGGCTGTAGTACCGCACGTGCCACCCGACCGCCGCCGGCTCGTAGGCCGCCCGCCATCCGAGCAGCTGGGCCCGCCACGCGAGGTCGACGTCGGCTGCCCAGAGCTCGAAGTCCTCGTCGAGCACCTCACCGCCGATCGCGCACTCCTCGAGCGTCTCCCGCCGGTAGAGCACGGCCGCCCCGTCGGCGCCGAAGACGTCCGCCCGCGCGGCGTAGTCCTTCGACGGCGCGTTGTGGCCGACCAGCCGGTTCTTGCGCTGGCGATCGATCGTCATCGCCGCCGCGTCGAGCACGTCCAGGCGGTCGCCCGGGTCGACCGACGTCGCCCGGATCAGCTTGGGCGCCACCGACCCCAGCGTCTGGTCGTGCAGCCGTCGCGTCAGATGGTCGAGGAAGTCGTCGGCGATCACGCAGTCGGCGTTCAGCAGCAGGACGGCCTCTCCGTCGCTGGCCGCGATCCCCGCGTTGATCGCCGCCGCGTACGACCGCCGCTCTCGCAGCCGCATGTACCTCGCACCGCACGTCTCGACGACCGTCTCCGTAAGGTCGGTCGACGCGTTGTCGACGACCAGGACGTCCGCGTCCGGCTGGGCCATCGCCGCCGGCAGCGACACCTCCAGGAGGTGGGCCTCGTCGACGCTCAAGATCACGATCGTCGTGTGCATCGACCCTATCGTCGCTGTTGACCCGCCGACCGCGCACCCAGGTCGGTCGGCGCGGGGCTCACAGCAGCTCGCGGTAGACGTCGGCCGTCGCCTCGGCCGTCGCCCGCCACGAGCAGCTCGCGACCCGTTCGCGACCCGCGGCGATCAGGCCGGCCCGCCGCGCCTCGTCTCCGAGCAGGTCGTCGAGCAGCCCGGAGAGGGCGTCGACCGCCCCCGGCTCGAAGTACGCGGCCGCCGACCCGGCGGTCTCCGGCAGGGCCGACGCCCACGCCGCGACGACCGGCGTCCCCCGGGCCATCGCCTCCAGCAGGACCAGCCCGAAGCCCTCGTGCCGGCTCGGGTGGACGAGGACGTCGGCGCCGCGCATCAGCGCGTCCAGCTCACCGTCGGTCACGTATCCCGTCAGCTCGAGCGGATGCCCGCCCGCCGCGTCGGTCAGCCGCGCGGCCTCGCCGCCGTCGCCGCCCGCCAGGATCAGCCGGTGCTCGAGGCCCCGCTCGCGCGAGCGCCGCCACGCCTTGACGAGCGTGATGAAGTCCTTCTTGGCCCGCAGGTCGCCGACGCCGAGCACGTACGGACCGACCGGCGGCTCCATCCCGCCCAGCGTCAGCGACGGCGCCTCGCCGATCACGCGGACGCGTTCCTCGGCCACCCCGTAGCGCTCGATCACGTCGGCCGCCGTGAAGCGCGACACGCAGATCACCCGGTCGGCCGACCGGGCGGCCGGCGGGACGAGCCACCGGTACTTGCGCCCTGTCCGCCGCGAGAAGTCGTCGGGGTGCGTCTCGAACGCCAGGTCGTGGATCGTCACCACCCCGGGACATGGCCGCACGACGGGGAGGAAGCAGTTCGGAGCGTGGATCACGGCGGCCCGACCAGCGCTCAGCGGAAATCCGATCTGTTCCCAGGCGACCTCGGGAACCCGTTCCCAGCCGAAGCGCTCCACGATCTCGAGATCGGGGGCCGCCCCGGCCGCGAACGCGCCGAGCAGCTCGATCAGGTAGCGGGCCCACCCCCGCGGCTGCGCCGGCCTGGCGTCGCTCGCGTCGATCATCACCCTCGTCGCGCGCCCCATTGGCCGCGAAGGCTAGTGGCATCGAGCGCAGGCCATACGATGCCGATTGGGAGGCACCGGAACACGTCGGGCGGGGACGGAACTTGAGCACGAACGGGAAAGCCACGCTGTACGAGGAGCCGTCGGTCGAATCCGACGAGGGTCACGCGGTCATCTTCGACATCCCGATCGCCCTGGCCCAGCCGGGCGAGATGCTCGGGCGAGTCACCGGCTGGGTCGGTCACGGCGGGCGCGCCCGGCGGGTGATGTACGTCAACGCCCACGTCCTCAACCGGTCGCGCGAGAGCGTCAGCCTGCGGATGGCCCTCGAGCAGGCCGACCTCGTCTACTGCGACGGGTACGGCGTCCGGCTCGCGGCCAAGGCCCTCGAGGTCGAGACGCCCCACCGGATGACCGGGGCCGATTGGATCTGGGGGCTCGCTTCGCTGTGCGAGGCCGGCGGCCATTCGATCTACCTGCTCGGCTGCGACCCCGGCGTCGCCGGTGAGGCCGCGCGCCGCCTGCGCCGGCAGTATCCTCGTCTGGAGGTCAGCGGATCGCATCACGGGTACTTCGAGACCGGCTCACCGCATGACGAGCGGGTGATCGAGGACATCAACGCCCGGCGGCCGGACATCGTGCTGGTCGGCATGGGCACTCCCAAGCAGGAGGAATGGGTCCAGCGCAACGCCGACCGTCTCGACGTGTCGGTCTGCTGGACGGTGGGCGCCCTGTTCGACTACGTATCGGGGCGCGTTCCGCGAGCGCCGGGATGGTTGGCCGACAATGGACTCGAATGGATCTTCCGACTGATGATCGAACCCCAGCGGATGTGGCGACGCTACCTGCTGGGGAACCCGGTCTTCGTGACCCGGGTCCTCCTCCAGGCAAGGGCCAAGCGCTCGACCCACGGCTGACCCGCGGGCTCAGCCTGCTGGCTTTCGTTCTGGTCGCCTACCTGGCCGACCGGATCAAGCTCTACGAGAAGATCAACCTCCACCAGGCGAAGCACGCCGCCCTGCCGACCGCGCGCGTCTGGGTCGCCGCGATCGTCCTGTTCGTCGTCTCCGGCTTCGGCGTCGTCCGCCTCGCCCTGCCCGAGTCCCTCCGTCGCCACGAGCTGCTCTGGATCGCGCCGGTCGGCGCGTGCGTCGCCGCGCTCGAGCTGACCCTGCTCGGCTACGCGTTCGTCCCGTTCGAGGTCTCCCTCGCGATCGTCGTCCTCGCCGGCATCGGCGTCGGCGTCCTCGCCGTGCGCCGCCGGGGAATGCCCGCCCGGCCGGCGCCGGTCGGCGGCACGCTCTGGCCGATCTACATCGCCGCGATCGTCGCCGCCCTCGTCCTCTGCCCGCTGTTTCGGGGCGGCTATCCGACGGTGATCGGCGACGGGTCCGACGCCCACCTCGCGGCCGGGACGGCCCAGTTCCTCCAGAACGACTACCCGCTGTCGTCGTCGGCCGACCAGCCGGTCAACAAGGTCCCGCGCGTCTGGCGCTCGAAGACGCCGATCTACTACGCGCTCGGCGGCGTCGCCAGCCTGGCCGGCCTGCCGACGTGGGAGGCGCTCTCGCCGCTCGAGGCGGTGCTCCTCGCGCTCGCGATGGTCGGCTTCTTCCTGGCCGCCCGTGAGCTGCTCGACGCGAATCTGCTCGGCGCGCTCGCCGGGATGGCGCTGGTCGGCCTCGACCGGATGGTGGTCCACACGGTCGTCCACCCGTACTTCAACCAGACGTGGGGCTTCGTGACGATGGCCCCGGCCCTCGTGCTCGCCTGGCGGGCGGTGGCCGACCGCGGAAGACCCGGGAACCGGGCGACGCTCGGCCTGCTCGCCCTGTTCCTGGCGATCGGCGCGTTCGCCTACCCGCTCGAGCTGCCGATTCCCCTGTGCGGCCTGATCGTCTTCAACTGGCGCTCGCGCCGGGCCCGCCGCAGGGCCGGCGAGGACGTGCCGAAGCTGAGACCGGCCTTGACGGCTCGCGTGCGCAGCCGGCTGGGCGGCCGGGGCCGGGTCGCCGTCCCGGTGATCGCCGTCCTGCTCGCCGTCCCGGTGCTCGGCGTCGCCGAGAAGCTGTCGACCGGCTTCGCGGTGATCGTCAACCCGAATGTCTCCCTCTACCCGTGGGCCGGCGACGTCGGTGCCTACTTCCCGACCAACCAGTTCCTCTCGATCGGGTCGGCCAACCTCCTGCTGATCGGGATCCCCCTGATGCTGATCGGCGCCGGCCTGGCCCTCTGGCGGACGCCGCGGCCGGTGACCTGGGGTGTGATCTCCCTGCTCGGTCTCGCCGCCGTCGGCTCGTGGTACTTCCACGCGCGGATCTCCGGCCAGTACTTCGACTTCAAGCTGCTCGCCTTCCTCGGGCCGCTCGCCGTCCTGACCGCCGCGGTCGGCGCCAGCCGGGTGCCCGTGATCGGCTGGGCCGCACTCGCCGCGTTCGGCTTGACCGCCTTCCACGGGGCGCACGTCGAGCTGGCGAACACCGGCAACCAGCTGTCGCCGAACGTGCGGGCCGTCGCCAGGATCCCCGCGTTGATCGGACCGAACCAGTCGGTCCGCCTGGACATGGACCCGTCGCTGCAGATCTGGACGTCCTACTTCCTCCACGACGAGCCGGTCTGCTCGCAGAAGCCGCTGCTCGCGACCAGCTATCCCCACGTGACGACGTCCCGCAGGGCCGACTACATCCTCGCCGACGTCGACACCTTCCGGCCGTTCGATGCGACCGGACCGCCGATCGCCTACGTCGGCGAGTTCCGCCTCTACAAGGAGCGGGCCGACGTCCCCGGCAAGGATCGATGCTCGAAGACCCGCGTCCAGACGGTCTTGGCGATCGGGTCGAGCTGAGCCCGGGCGGGTACGGGCCCGGCCCGTGCCCGGGGTCGGCCTGACCGGGGCGGGGGGACAGGGGAAGAGTGTCTTGGAAGGGCCGAGTACTGGACCGTCCAGTACTGGGAGGTTTCCAGCAAAGAGGAATCCGTCGGAAACACGACAAAAACGTCGTCCTTTGTACAGATTCTCGGAAAACTCTCCAGCAGCCCAGCCTTTAGGTTTAGATCCTCAGCCGATGAAGCTCGTCCGACTCAGCCAGCCACGCGGAGCTCCGCCGGCCCGATGACCCCGGTCCTCGACCCACGCGAGCTCCTGCTGCGGGAACTGGCCGCGGAGGTCGATGACCGGCGGGTGCTCGAGGCGATCGCTTCGGTCCCGCGGCAGCTGTTCGTGCCGGAGGGCGTCCGCCGGTTCGCCTGGCTCAACCAGCCGCTGCCGATCGGCGAGCGACAGTCGATCTCGCAGCCGCTGGTCGTCGCCCACATGTGCGAGCTGCTCCGGCTGACCGGGAGCGAGCGGGTGCTCGACGTGGGGACGGGGTCGGGCTACCACGCGGCGATCCTCAGCCGCCTGGCCGGCCATGTGCACTCGATCGAGCGGCACGCGTCGCTGGCGGCACAGGCTGGCGTGAACCTCCGGGCCGCGGGGATCGGGAACGTCACGCTGGTGGTCGGGGACGGGACGCGGGGCTGGGCGGAGGGGGCGCCGTACGACGCGATCAACGTGGCGGCGGCAAGCGCGGACGGGGTCCCGCCGGCGCTCGAGGACCAGCTCGCGGCAGGCGGCCGGCTGGTGCTGCCGGTGGGTGGGAGGGACCAGCGACTCGTGCTCGTCGAGCGGCTCGTGGACGGATCACGCCAGACGACCCTGCGGGGGGTCCGTTTCGTCCCGCTGGTGGCGGATCGGGATCGCCCGCCGGGTGCCGACCAGATCGCCTGAGCTTCCTTCTCTCTGGAGCGGCCCCGCCCGCAGCGGGGGCCGGGCGGGGGCCGGGGCCGGTCGGGCGTCGGCCGGCGTGAGCCGGGGTCGGGCGTCGCCCGGCGTGGGGCCGGGTCAGGCGTCGGCCGGCGAGTCGGCGCTCGCGCGGAATGCGTCGGTCATCCGCTGGTCGTCCTCGGAGCGCTCGTCGGCGGCGGCCGGGCTGTCGGCGGCGAAGTCGGCGTTGGTCTGGAGGATCGCGGCCTCGAGGAAGTGCCGGAGGTCGGGCTCGTAACCGTCGCGGACGTCGGCGACCTTGATCCGCCGCTTCTTCGCGTGGACTCGGCCCCACGGGTTCCCGGGTTGATCGAGCCGGGCCAGAACCGCCTCGAGCCGGGCGCGCCACTCCTTGGACGGCTCGCCGGTCAGCCGGACGGTGAGCGCTCGATCGCGAACCTCGGCAGTGTGCCAGTCGATGTTCCGCTCGATCGCCACATGGCTCGTCATACCCTCCATATGCCCGGCAACCTGCGGATGCAAACCGGCGACGCCGGGCTCGTCGGCCGGTCGCGAGCTCTCCCGGCGCGTTGGTGATCGTCTGGCCGGCAGCGCCGCCAGAGCGGCTTCGTGGCCGCGGTCGCACCGGTCAGGACGACTCGAACGCGGTGGGCTCCGCCGAGAACCGGGACGCCAGGTTGGTTGGAGAACCGGGACGCCGGGTTGGTTGGGTTGGCGCCCGCACGGGGATACCGGTGCCATGGTCGCCGACCACGCCGACCACGTGCCCTCCGACGCGGCGTCCGCGAGGACGCTCGACGCGGCTCGGTCGACCGGCTTCGCCTGGTTCGTCATGGGCGGTTTCGTCGCCCGGGGACTCGTCTACGCCGTGATCGGCGGCCTGGCACTGGCGCTGGCCCTGGGCGCGGCCGACGGGGCGACGACCAACCAGCAGGGCGCGCTCGCCCTGATCTCCCGCGGGCCGATCGGCAGCGCCGCGCTCGGCCTGCTCGCCGTCGGCCTGCTCGCCTACGCCGTCTGGCAGATCGGCCAGGCCGTGCTCGGCCGGGGTCTCGAGAACCCCGACCGGGAGACCCCGCTCGAGCGGATCGGCCAGCTGGGCGCGGGAATCGCCTACGTCGGCGTGTCCGTCGTCGCCGTCAAGGTCCTCGTCGGCGACCCGTCCAGCGAGTCCTCGGACCAGAGCCGGGCGGCCGCCGGCGTGCTCGGTTGGCCCGCCGGACAGTGGATCGTCGGCCTGGCCGGAGTGATCTTCGTCGGGGTCTGCGCGTACCTCGCCTACGACGGCCTGACGGGCAGCTACCTCGACGGGATGAAGACCGGCGAGATGACCCCGGCCGGCCGCCGGCTGGTCGACCTGGTCGGCCGCGTCGGCCTCACGTCACGAGCCGTCGTCTTCGCCCTGATCGGCTACTTCCTGATCCGCACGGCGATCGATTTCGACCCGGCCAAGACGATCGGGCTCGACGGGGCCCTGCGCAAGGTCGCCGACCGGCCGTACGGATCCTGGCTGCTCGGCCTCGTCGCGATCGGCCTGATCGCGTTCGCCTTCGCCTCGTTCGCCGAGGCCCGCTACCGGGAGCTGTGAGCCGGGCGCAGCAGGGCGCCACCGGTCACCGGATCGCCACACGTCGGTCACCGATCGGTCACCGGCCCGCCGGCCGCGGGGTCCACGATGGGTCGATGACGACCCTCCCGGCGATCTACGCCCATCGACTCGGCCGCGACCCGGGTCCCGACTGCTCGCGCGCGGGACTCGCGGCAACCCTGTCGGGTCCGGTCGACGGCCTCGAGTGCGACGTCTGCCTGACGGCCGACGGCCGGCTCGTCCTGCTCCACGACCCGATCCTCGAGACCGGGACGACGGCCCACGGATGGGCGCACACGGCGACCTGGGATTCCCTGCGGACGGCTCGGATCCGCGATCGCAACGGCTTCCCGACCGGGGAGACGCCGGTCCTGCTCGAAGAGCTGCTCGACGCCACTCCGACGGACCTCGTCGTCCAGATCGAGGTCAAGGCGTACGGCGATCCGGCGCTCGCCCGGGCGACGACGGCCGCCGTCGCCCGGGTGCTCGGCAGGCGGGCCGACCGCGACCGGGTCGAGGTGATCTCGTTCCATGTCGCCGCGTGCGAGGAGGCCGCCCGCAGCCGGCTGGCCGCCCGCCTGGTGACCTGGTCGGACTACGCCCCGGACGCGCTTGCCAGGTGGGCCCGCCGGACCGGCGTCGGCGGCGTCTGCGTCGAGCATTTCCTCCTCCACCCCGAGCTCGTCAACCGGCTGCACAGCGGCGGGCTGAGCGTGACCACGGGGACGATCAACGACGCCGGTCTCGCGTCCAGGGCGGCCGGACTCGGGGTCGACGCGATCACGACCGACCGACCGGCGGCCCTCAGAGCCGAGCTCACCGTCTTCCGGCGGGCCGCCTGAGTCCGGCGGTGGCGCTCCTGCTGGAGCCCGGCCACCGACCGGGTCGCCCGCGCTCGAGGCCGGGGTCGGAGTCCCGGTCAGCCGGCCGAGCGCCGGAGCACGGCGACGATCCGCGGGTGACCGTCGCACTCGACCTGCTCGACGATCTCGACGTCGTCGAGGCCGACCAAGCCACCCAGCCGGCGGAGTCCCTCGGCCGGAAAGCCCCAGTAGACGAAGTCGTCGCGGGCGTAGACGTCACCCGGCTCGCGGACCTCGATCGCCGGCGTCTGCGGATCCAGTCGAGACCCGTACGTCTCGATCACGAGCTCTCCTCCCGGACTGACGACGTCGGCCAGCGTCTGGAGAAAGCCGATCGGGTCGGTCACCCGGTGGAGGATGCCGAAGCACAGGACGACGTCGAACTGCTCGTCGAGGTCGCGGACGTCCATCGCGTCCATCGCCCGGTAGTCGACCTCCGACCCGGTCAGCTCGGCGATCGCCTTGAAGCCGGCCGCGCCCGGCAGGTCGACGCCGAAGCGGGCCTGCACCCAGGCGACGTACTGCTCGTTGTCGACGGCGACGACCCGGCTCGCACCCAGCCGCTCGGCCAGAAACCCGTAGAACCCGTCGAACGTGCCGATGTCGAGCACGCTCCGACCGGCGAACCGGTCGGCCCCGAGCACGCTCAGCCGGTACCCGTGGTCCCGGGCGATCCCCGGCGTGTAGACGCCGGGCGCGAGCGCGAACGTATGGAACCACAACGGCACCGACTCGCGGACCCGTTCGGCCTCGTCGGGCGCGGCGTCGATCGCGAACGCGTCGGCGACCAGTTGCTCGGCCGCGGACGTCTCGGGAATCGGCTCGGTCAGAGGCTGCGTGACAGGTTGCATCGGGACCTCGGTCTCTGCGATCGCGCTCACCGGGCCACGCAGCCGAGGCCGGCGAGGGGTCGCGTCGGTCCAGTCATAGGAAAGTGGTCCGTCGGTCGACGCGACTACGTCGGCTTGGATGGGCTCGCCGAGTGCTGCGGTGCCCGCTTGACGGCCATCGCGTTGGTGGGGTAGGACCAGATTACGCTCCGCCCGCCGAGCTTGCGCTCCGGGTCGTCCAACCGACCGACCATGTGCCAAAGTTCAATCAGTCGATTCTGTTGTCGCCGGTCGTAAGAATCCGCCGCGACGACCTCCGGCAGGCCTTCGACGCGATCGACGACGGCGACGCGAGCCGCGTCGCCCCGGTCGAGCTCGGCGCGTTCTGGGAGCGCGCCGCGCCGTCCACCCTCGACCACGGGCGGACCGCCTGATCGGCTGCCGCCCCGCCGCCCCGCCGGTCCGCCGCCCCGCCGGTCCCGCTCAGATCCCGAACTCCGAACCCGTGATCCCCAGCCAGGCGTCGAGGATCCGCTTCTCCTGCTCGTAGTAGGCGTCGTGGTTCTTCGGGTCGGGGTGGGCGACCCGGGTAACTCGAGTTTCGGGATTCTCGGGGCTGACGGGCGTCGGGTAGCGGTCGGTGTGGAGCGCGTCACGTAGAGCCCGTCTGGGCGACTGAGCAGGCGAAGTGGGCGGCGCCCCCGAACTTGGTGGGCGACAAGGTCCATCGGCCG
>DATAUX010000021.1:0-2023 GCA_036268015.1 Solirubrobacteraceae bacterium
CGACCGGTTCGGAACCGACGACGGGGAGACCGGCGCGATCTACACGCGGACGGGCCGCCGGTTCCTCGACACGACGGCCGACACCGAGGCGGCCCTGGGGCTCGTCCGGGCGGCGGCCGAGTCGGCCGGCCTGTGGGACGAGCTCGAGACCGGCTGGATCGTGTTCGACTGCGAGCTGCTGCCATGGTCGGCGAAGGCGATCGACCTGATCCGCCGGCAGTACGCGTCGGTCGGGGCGGCCGGGCGGGCCGGCCTGCATGCGAGCGTCGACGTGCTCGAGGCGGCCGCCGCCCGAGGACTCGACGTCGCCGACCTGGTCGGTCGGCAGTCACGCCGGATCGAACACGTCGCCGCCTACGTCGATGCCTACCGCCGGTACGTCTGGCCGGTCGACGGCATCGGCGACCTGCGCCTCGCGCCGTTCCATGTCCTCGCGGCCGAGACCGGCGTGTTCGTCGACCGCGACCACATGTGGCACCTCGAGCGCTGCGATCGGCTCGTGACGGCCGACCCGGCCTGGTTACGGCGGACCGACCGCCTGACGGTCGACGTGACCGATCCCGAGAGCCGGGCGGCCGGCGTCGCCTGGTGGGAGGAGCTGACCGGGGTTGGCGGCGAGGGGATGGTCGTCAAGCCGATGAGCTTCACCGCCCAGGGTCCGAAGGGCCTCGTCCAGCCGGGGATCAAGTGCCGGGGGCGGGAGTACCTGCGTATCATCTACGGCCCGGAGTACACCGACCCGACCCAGATCGATCGGCTGCGGTCGCGCAGCCTCGGCCGCAAGCGGTCACTCGCGATCCGCGAGTTCGGGCTCGGCGTCGAGGCGCTCGAGCGGTTCGTCCGGCGGGAGCCGCTCTACCGGGTTCACGAGTGCGTGTTCGGCGTGCTCGCGATGGAGACCGAACCCGTCGACCCGCGATTGTGATCACCCGGCGCACCTTTGCCGTCGACGGCGGGTTGGGATGACCATGAACATCAACAGACTCTCCATCCCCGTCCTCGTGGCGGGCGCCGTGCTGGCCGGCAGTGCGGCGAACCTCGCCCAGGCGTCGGTCGGCCCGGCTCACGCAGCCATGGCAGCGCCGATCGCGCGACCGAACGGCCTCTACGGTGAGGGCGGGCTCCCGGGCCGACCGCACCAGTCGATCCTGGTCAAGGTCGACAAGACCGGCCACAAGGTCACGGTCGATCAACGGTGCGAGATCGACGTCCCGGGCCGGAAGATGACCGGAACGATCAAGGCGGACCGCACGTTCTCGGTGTCGGGTCCGGGCATCGCCGGCCAGATGACCGCGCGGGGGCACTTCATCCACCCGACCGCCGGCGGCCACTACCTGGGAGTGGTCCACGTCACGATCACCAACGGCTGCGCGGCCGGCTCGCTGACCTGGGAGGCGGGCCTCGTTTAGGACGGGAACCCCTGGTCGGGTTCAGTCTGCGTCAGGGCGCGTGCCAGCCGTCGGATGTCCTCCGAGCTCAGCCGTGGTCGACGACGTGCCGGACCGTCCGGTACCCGGCCAGTACTGGACCGTCCAGTACTCGGGCGATTCGGTCCGGAGACCGTCACGCGCCGTGGACGTCGGCGGTCGATCCGGCACACGACACCGGCGTGTGCGGCCGGCCGCTCATAATGGCTCGGATGAAGGCGACTCCGCCGCCGGGCTCCGCGGACGACATCGTCCGGTTCCTGGCGAGCGTCCCCCTGTTCGAGGCCCTGTCCGCCGACGGCGTCGCCCGGATCGCCGAGATCGTGGTACCGCGGTCCTTCGCGGCGGGCGACGTCATCTTTCGGGAGGGGGATCCCGGCGACAGCTGCTACCTCGTGCGGACCGGGCGGGCCCGGGCGATGCGCAACAGCAAGGACGGACGGCGGATCACGCTGGCGAACTTCCGTCCGGGCGACATCTTCGGCGAGCTGGCGCTGTTCGAGAACGAGACGCGGTCGGCCACCGTCGAGGCGACGAGCACGGTCCGCCTGCTGGCGATCCTCCGGGGCGACATGCGACGGCTGATGCGCACGCAT
>DATAUX010000022.1:0-30223 GCA_036268015.1 Solirubrobacteraceae bacterium
TGCTCGCCCGCCAGCCCGTCCCGGAGCGCGAGTACCTCGTGCCCCGCGAGGCGATGGTCGACGTCACCCAGTCGATGGCGTGCATCCAATGCGGCGCCTGCGTGTCGGACTGTCTGGCCATGGAGGTCGATCCCGAGTTCACCGGTCCGGCAGCGCTGGCCAAGGCCTACCGCTTCGTCGGCGACCCGCGGGACGCCGAGCAGGAGGCCCGGCTGCGGGAGCTGGCCGAGGACGAGCACGGCCTGTACACGTGCACGCACTGCTTCAAGTGCGTCGACGCCTGCCCGAAGGGCGTCGACCCGATGGGCCAGATCATGCGCCTGCGGCGGATCGCCGGCACCGACCAGGGGATCGACGACCAGAACAACGGACACCGGCACGAGGCGGCGTTCGTCAAGAACATCGAGCGCAACGGCGTGCTCCACGAGGCCGACCTCCTGACCGACTCCTACGGCGGCAAGCTCCACCCGCGGGCGATGCCCGAGCTGATGGCGTCTGCGCCGGCCGTCCTGAGCGCGATGCGCCGGGGCAAGGTCACCCCGGCGAAGGCCCTGCTCCACCAGCACCGGGCGCCGAAGGCGGTCCGGGCGATCTTCAAGGAGATCGAGAGTCACGACCAGCGCTACGAGCTGAACCTCTACGTGAGCGGCCGCGACGAGGACAACGCGCCACCGGCCGGGAAGGACGTCACCAAATGAAGGTCGCCTATTGGCCGGGTTGCGTCAGCCGCGGCTTCACGCCCGAGTTGCACGGTTCGATGGCGAAGATCGCGCCGCTGCTCGACATCGAGCTGATCGAGCTCGACCGGGGCAACTGCTGCGGAGCCGGGGTGATCGCCGAGCACAACCAGGAGCTCGCCGACACGCTGAACGCGAGGACCTTCGCGATGGCCCAGCAGACCGACGGCGAGCTGATGATGAACATCTGCTCGACCTGCCAGGGAGCCCAGAGCGAGTGCCAGGAGCGGCTCGACGCGAACGCCGAGTACCGGGGCCACGTCAACACGACCCTGGCGCCGGAGGGCCTGACCTACGAGAAGGGCCTCAGCAACAAGAACTTCCTCTGGCTGCTCGTCGAAGAACTCGGCCTCGACGCCCTCCGCGGCCTGGTCAAGCGGCCGCTGACCGGTCTGCGCGTCGGTCCGTTCTACGGCTGCTACATCATCCGCCCGCGCAACCGGATCGGGATCGACGCCGACCGCCCGCGCGACAAGTACCTCGAGCAGGTGATCGAGGTACTCGGTGGGACGGTGATCGACTACGCCGGATCCCACAAGTGCTGCGGCTTCCCGATCATCACGATGAACAAGCAGGCCTCCCTGCTCCAGGCCGGCCGGCACCTCGGCGACGCGGCCGACGCCGAGGCCGACTGCCTGGTCACGCCGTGCCCGCTCTGCCACCTGAACCTCGACCTCCAGCAGCCGCTGGCCGAGCGGGTCGTCGGCCGGGAACTGAAGATGCCGGTGCTCCACCTCCCCCAGCTCGTCGGCCTCGCCCTCGGCCTCGACCCCAAGGAGCTCGGCATGAACCGTCATGTCGTGCGCCCGAGCGCCGTGATCGACTGGTCGACGACCGTGGTCGCGGCGGCTTCGTAGACGGGCGGAGTTCCAGCGGGTCGGCGGGGTTCGCCTGGCGGGGGACCCCGACGGCCGGGTGTTGACGGTCACCCGGGGACGGGGACGGGGACGGGGACGACGTCGGGGACGGGACGATGTCCGGGGACGGGACGATGTCGGGACGGGACGGGACGGGACGGGACCGGGATGGGACGGACGAGACGGAAACCTAAACGGCGGACGTGCCGGCTCTTTGGCGTTTCAGTACGAAACGCGACAAACTGTCGCGTTTCGTACGAATTCACGCGAAGACACGACAGCACGCTCCCGCTCCCCGCTTCGCCTCCCCGCTCCCCACCCCGCCGCCGCCCCCTTGCCCTACCGCCCGGGCACGCAGCTCACCTGCCCGGCGGTCGACGTCGAGCCGACGCTGACGCTGACGCTCCCGCCCCCACTCCCACCCGCACTCGTCACCGTCGCGGACGACCCGCTCGCGACCGTCTCCCCGGCCTGCTGGCCGTCGGCCGGAGCCCCGACGACCGCCAGGGTTCCCGCGCCGCCTGCCCGGCCGGCGGTCACCACGGTCGCCCTGCCGTCGGCCTGCGTCCTCGTCAACACCGGCAGGTCGCCGTTCCCGCGCGCCAACTTCACGACCGCCGGGCCGGCGGACCGGGTGATCGTCAGGACCGGCGGCCCGCCGGCGCCATGCGTCACCTTCACGACCGCCGGGCGTCCCTTGATCTGCGTGACCGTCACCATCGTCGGCCGGCCATCGCCGGCGAGGGCCGGCAGCGTCGGGAGCGGCGGCAGCCCGCCGCCGGCCGCCGTGCCCGGGGCCGGGGTCGGGGTCGGGGTCAGGGTCGGGCAGCCGTTCACGACGGGCACAGCCTGGGTGGTCGGGACGGCCACGGCGGTCGTCGACGGCGTCGCGTCGTCGTCGGCGCTGCCGGCCGGAGCGGCGATCGCTCCCGAGGCCACGCCGAGCGCGGTCGTGCAGAGCACGCCGGCGGCGCTCAGTCCGAGCAGCCTCCTGTTGCGGTGATTCATCGAGCGTCCTTTGGTCGTGTGGATGGAGCTGGGCAACGGCCACCAGCATCCCGAGCACGCCGTCTCAGGCGGGTGGCAACGCCCGTCCGCTGTGACGCCGCTGAGACGTCCAGCCTGGTATGACGGACGCCGTGCGACTGCTGATCGTCGAGGACGAGGAGCGCCTGAACCTGCTGCTCGCACGCGGCCTGCGGCGCGAGGGCTTCGCCGTCGACCAGGCCGCGGACGGCGCCGCCGGTCTCGCGCTCGCCCGGGTCCACGACTACGACGTCGTCGTGCTCGACCGCGACCTGCCGAGCCTCCACGGCGACGAGATCTGCCGCGAGCTCCAGGGGATCGACCCGGTCCCCCGGGTCCTGATGCTGACGGCCTCCGGCACGGTCGACGACCGGGTCGCCGGTCTCGACCTCGGCGCCGACGACTACCTCGTCAAGCCGTTCGCCTTTCGGGAGCTCGTCGCCCGCGTCCGCGCCCTCGTGCGCCGTCCGGAGCCGAGCAGCCGGCCGGTGCTCGCCCGCGGCGGGCTGTCCCTGGATCCGGCGCGACGGACGGCGATGCGCGGCGACCAGCTCCTCACGCTGCGGCCCCGCGAGTTCGCCGTGCTCGAGGAGCTGCTCCGCGCCGACGGCGTGCCCCTGAGCACGGAGGCCCTCCTCCTGCGCGCGTGGGACGCCAACACCGATCCCTTCTCGAACCCGGTCCGCCAGACCGTCCAGCGCCTGCGACGCGCGCTCGGCTCGCCGTCGCCGATCGAGACGGTGCCGGGCGCCGGGTACCGGATCCCATGACGCGCCGCCGGTCGCTCCGCGTTCGCATCACCGCGGCCTTCACGATCTTCTTCGCCCTCGGAGCCGCCCTCCTCCTGTCCACCGCCTACGTGATCGTCGCCGACTCGACCGGGAAGCCCGTGCAGGCGCAGACGCTCTCCGTCCTCGCAGCCCAGCCTCCCGGCGGGGGGCCGGTCGTCGTGACCGGCGTCAGCGCGACCACGCTCACGAACGCCGCCGGCGTCAGCGTCGCGTCCCCCGGGACTTCGGGCAGGGCGACGTCCGCAGCGCCGACGGCCGCCGTGCCGCTCGGGGCCGTCCAGGCGGCACAGGTCGACCAGAGCCGCTCGGATCTGCGCCAGGTCCTCTGGTGGTTCATCGGCGCGTTCGTCGCCGTCGTCGCCCTGTCGGCTGCCGCCGGCTGGCAGGTCGCCGCACGCGCCCTCGCCCCGCTGCGCCAGATCACGGCAACCGCGCGCGACGTGTCCGGCAGCCGGCTCGACGCCCGGATCGCCCTGACCGGCCCGCACGACGAGCTGCGCGAGCTCTCCGACACGTTCGACGCCATGCTCGGACGTCTCGAGCGCGCGTTCCTGGCCCAGCGCCGGTTCGTCGCGAGCGCCTCGCACGAGCTTCGCACGCCGCTGACGCTCGCCCGGATCGAGGCTGAGCTTGCGCTGACCGAGACCGACGCCACGCCGGCCCAGCTGCGCGACGCGCTCGGCCAGATCCACACGACGATCGAGCGCGGCGGCGACCTCGTCGAATCGCTGCTCGCCCTGGCCCAGGCCGACGAGACGCTGCCCGGCCTGGAGCCGGTCGTCCTGGCCGACGTCGTGGCCATGGCAGCCGGTCTGGCCCGCCCGCGGGCCGACGCCGCCGGCGTCACGCTGAGCGTCGCGGTCGGCGACCCAGCGACTCCGGGGCCGGCGGTGGCCGGCCGCCTGCCGCTGATCCGCGCCCTCGTCGACAACCTGATCGCCAACGCGATCTCCTATAACCAGCACGGCGGCTGGGTCGGTCTGGAGCTCGCCGAGAGCGGCGGCGACGCGTGCCTGACGATCGCCAACACCGGCCCGATCGTCGACCCCCGGTCAGTCGAAGACCTCTTCGAGCCGTTCGTCCGCGCCGACCCGTCGCGCTCGCGGCGAAGCGGCGGCGCCGGCCTCGGACTGGCGATCGTCCGCGCCGTCGCCGCGGCCCACGGCGGTCGTGTCGACGCGGCCGCCCGGCCGGAAGGCGGCCTGCGGATCAGGATCCTGCTGCCGGCACTCGCGCCCGGCGATGCGACCGCCGTCCCCGGGACGCCGGTCGCCGGGTCGACCGGCGGCTGCGATGATCGTTGTCGGACACCACTCGAAACAGGAGAACCGGATCGGTGACTTCCCAACCGGCAGCGCACACGAGCCCGCTCGACGTCGATCTGACGGCGCTCGACGGGACGCCGCTCGACCTCGACGGCCTCCGGCGGTCGGCCGTGCTCGTCGTCAACGTCGCATCCCGGTGCGGCCTGACCCCCCAGTACGAGGCGCTCGAGCGGCTCCAGAAGCGATACGCGGCGGCCGGCTTCTCGGTGCTCGGCGTGCCGTGCAATCAGTTCGCCGGGCAGGAGCCGGGGACCCCCGAGGAGATCGCGACGTTCTGCCGGGCGACCTACGGGACGACGTTCCCGTTGACCGAGAAGCTCGACGTCAACGGGCAGCAGCGCCATCCGCTCTACGACCGGCTGACCGGCGTCGCCGACTCCGACGGGCAGGCCGGCGAGGTGATGTGGAATTTCGAGAAGTTTCTGATCTCGCCGGCCGGCGACGTCGTCGCGAGGTTCCGGCCGCCGGTCGAGCCGGAGGCCGACGAGGTGGTCGCGGCGATCGAGCGGGTCCTCCCGTGACCCCGCCCACGACGACGGTCCGTGCCGAGGACGTCCGCGTCGGCGACCGCGTGCTCGAAGCCTCGGGCGACGAGCTGACGGTCACCCGCATCGACGCGGCCTTCATGGGTCGCCCGGAGATGATCGCCTACGTCGAGGACACGCCGGCCCGCTGGCGCAAGCTGCCGATGATGGTCGGCGCCGACGTCGAGATCGTTCGGACCACGCCGGCCTGACCGGCCCCCAGGCTGACCGGCACGCCGGACCGACCGGCCCCCGGCCGACCGGCACGCCGGGCGGACGGGCGGGCCGCCGACGAGCGGTAAGCTCGTTGGGCGTGGCCGAGCACACCCCCGCGGATCCCACGACCGCGGATCCCGCCTCCACCTCTCCCTCCACCTCCGTTCGGGTCGTCTTCGGCGGCCTCGTCCTGGTCATGCTGCTGGCGTCGCTCGACCAGACGATCGTCGCGACCGCCCTGCCGACGATCGTCGGTGACCTCGGCGGCCTGAAGGCCCTCTCGTGGGTCGTGACCGCGTACCTCCTGGCGCAGACCGTCGTCACGCCGCTGTATGGGAAGCTCGGCGACCTCTACGGCCGGAAGGTCGTCCTCCAGGCCGGGCTCGTGATCTTCCTCGTCGGATCCGCCCTCTGCGGCCAGGCCCAGAGCCTGACCGAGCTGATCGCGTTCCGCGCGGTCCAGGGGCTCGGCGGCGGCGGCCTGATGGTCTCCGCCCAGGCAGCCGTCGGCGACGTCGTCCCACCCAGCGAGCGCGGCCGGTACACCGGGATCTTCGGAGCCGTGTTCGGCGTCTCCAGCGTCGCCGGCCCGCTGCTCGGCGGGTTCTTCACCGACCACCTCAGCTGGCGCTGGATCTTCTACATCAACCTCCCGCTCGGGATCGCCGCGTTCGGCGTCCTCGCGCGGACCCTGCCGTCGGTGACCGCGAAGGTTCATCACACGATCGACTACCTCGGCACCGGGCTGCTCGCGGCCGCGCTCAGCGCGATCGTCCTGATGTGCACGCTCGGCGGCAACCAGTACGCCTGGGGCTCGGGCGTCGTGATCGGGCTCGGGATCGTCGGCGCGGTCGGTCTCGGCGCGTTCGTGATGGCCGAGCGGCGGGCCGCCGAGCCGGTCCTCCCGCTGCCGCTGTTTCGGATCGGCGTGTTCTCGGTGACGAGCGCCGTCGGCCTGATCGTCGGCTTCGCCCTGTTCGGCGCGATCACCTACCTCCCGACCTTCCTCCAGGTCGTCAACGGCGCGAGCGCGACGGCCTCGGGGCTCCAGCTCCTCCCGCTGATGGGCGGCCTTCTGATCACGTCGATCGGCTCGGGCCAGCTGATCACGCGGACCGGCCGCTACAAGCCGTTCCCGATCGCCGGGACCGGCCTGATGGTCGTCGGACTGTTCCTGCTCTCGACGATGGACGCCCAGACGAGCACGGCGACCGCCTCGGTCTTCATGTTCGTGCTCGGCCTCGGCCTCGGCCTGGTCATGCAGGTGCTCGTCCTCGCCGTCCAGAACGCCGTCGACTACAGCCAGCTCGGCGTCGCGACGTCCGCGGCGACCCTCTTCCGGTCGATCGGCGGTTCGATGGGCACGGCCGTGCTCGGATCGATCTTCGCCGGCCACCTGACGAGCTCGCTCGCCGCCAAGCTGCCGGCCAGCGCCGCCGCGAAGCTCGGCGGCGCCGGCCAGGTCGACCCGGCCACGCTGCGCTCGCTGCCGCCGGCGATCCACACCGCGTACATCGGGTCGTTCACCGACTCGTTGAACGTCGTCTTCCTCGTCGCCGCCGCGATCGGCGCGTTCGCGTTCGTCCTGACCTTCTTCATCAAACAGGTCCCGCTCCGCCAGACGGTCGCCACGGCCGGTGTCGGCGAGGCGTTCGCCGTCCCGAGCGGGGCCAGCTCGCTCGACGAGATCGAGTGCAAGCTGTCGACGCTGACCCGGCGTGAGGCCGGCCGGAGCATGATCGAACGCGTCGCCCAGCGGGCCGGGCTCGAGCTGACGGCCGCCCAGTGCCTGCTCCTCGCCCAGCTCGACCGCGACCCCGGCGTCGACCTCGCGGCGATCGCCGTCCGGCGGGAGATCGACGAGGCGCGGGTCGTCGCGGTCGCCGACCAGCTCGCCTCGCTCGGGCTTGCCGGGTCGGCCGGCGACCCCGGCGGCCGGGCGCTGACGCCTGCCGGCCACGACGCGCTCGACCTCCTCCTGAGCACGGCCCGCGGCCGCCTGGACGAGATGCTCGAAGGCTGGGAGCCCGGCGAGCACCCCGAGCTCGCTGCGCTCGTCACCCGCGTAGCCCGCGCCCTGCTGATCGACACCAGTCAACTCGAGCGCATGCTGACCTCGGCGCCAGCGGCCTTGAGCGGAGCTCACTGACCACATCCGATCGTCTCGCGGCCGGAGTGTCTCAGGCCTCCGGTGCAGCGTCCGTCCGCCCGCGATTCGACGGCCCACTCGCGTGTGTCAGGCGCCGGCGACGGAGACCGGGCCAGGGGAGCCGTCTCCGGCGCCCACGCCGATCGGCGTACTGAGCCTCGGCCGTCCCAGCCCGGTTGGGCTCAAGACATCGACGACCGGCGCCGACAAGAGAGCAGAGCAGACGCACTCGGTGGGCAGACCCTGACGGCGCCCTCGCAACACGAGTCGCAACGCCCGCGCAGCGGCCGCGACAGCGGCTTCCGAGAACGAGAGAACCCGAAAGGTGCAAGTGTCACCAACTCTGCCAGTGATCCTCGACGATTCGGCGACGCTCCACATCGAGCCGTTGCTGAGCTCGCTCGCTCGCCGTGCCGGCGTCGATCGGCCAGCCTTCACGCATGTCGACTACAGCACCGATCGGGCCGGCACACCCCGCACGCTCAGCTGGTCGGAGCTCTACGTCCGCGTGCTCGCGGTCGCGGCGAAGATCAGTGAGCTCGCCGCGCCTTCGGAGCGGGTGGCGGTGCTCTGCCCCCAGGATCTGAGCTATCCGGTCGGCTTCTTCGGCGCGCTTGCGGCCGGCACGATCGCGGTGCCCCTGTTCGCTCCTGAGGCGAGCTCGCACGCCAGTCGCCTGGTCGGCGCACTCGTCGACTGCGAGGCGACCGTGTGGCTCACGACGGAGAGCGCGCTCGAGTCGGTCCTGGCCCTGCTGGACGATCCGCGGATCCCGCGCCCGGCCGGGGTGGTCGCGGTCGACAGCGTCGACCTGGCCGCCGGACGAGGCTTCGAGCCGCCACCAGTCGATCTCGACGCGCCGGCCTATCTCCAGTACACCTCGGGCTCGACTCGCGAGCCCGCCGGAGCGGTGATAACCCACCGGGCGGTCGTGACCAACGTGGTGCAGGGCGCAACGGCGTTCGATGTCGACGACGATTCGACATGCGTCGGCTGGATCCCGTTCTTCCATGACATGGGCCTCGTGCTGATGGTGTGCCTGCCCGCTGTGATCGGCGCGCGGTCGGTGTTCTCGACCCCGTTCGACTTCGTGCAGCAGCCGAGGCGCTGGCTGGAGCAGCTCGCGAGCCATTCGAACGTCGTCACGGCTGCACCCAACTTCGCCTTCGAGTACTCGATCGACAGGCTCAGCGACGCGGATCGCGCGAAGCTCGACCTCTCCGGCGTGCGTGTCGCGATGAACGGAGCCGAGCCGGTTCGCCCGAGGACGATCGAGCGCTTCCAGGAGCTGTTCGGTCCGTGCGGGTTCGCCCCAGATGCTCACCGGCCGTCGTATGGCCTCGCCGAGGCAACGGTCTTCGTGACCACGAGCCGAGCTGACGCGCCGCCGCGCATCACGAGCTTCTCACGGGCCGATCTGATGGCCGGGCGGGCGACGACGCCGGTCGGCGGCGTCGAGGTGATCCGCCTCGTCTCGGCCGGGTCGCCGGTCGGCCAACACGTCTGCGTCGTCGACCCGGTCGAGTGTCTCGCCCGAGCCGACGGCGAGGTGGGCGAAGTCTGGGTCCACGGCGGCAATGTCGCCGCCGGCTATTGGGGTCAGCCGGAGCGCAGCGCCGAGGTCTTCGACGCCCGTCTGATCGGCGGTGCCGATCACCTCCCCGCCGACGGGTGGCTGCGCACCGGCGACCTCGGCGTGCGCTACGACGGCGAGCTGTACATCACGGGCCGCTCGAAGGACGTCATCATCGTCGACGGCAAGAATCACTATCCGCAGGACATCGAGGAGACCGCCCAGGAGGCCCATCCCGCCGTGCGAGCCGGTCGCGTCGCCGCGTTCGGACTGGCCACGGAGGACGGCGGCGAGTCGATCGTGATCGTGCTGGAGCGCGCCCGCGGCGAGGCGGCGGCCGCGGTCGACGCGCAGGAGATCTCGAGAGCGGTCCGGCGCGCCGTATCCGCCGCCCACGATCTCAAGCTCCGCGAGGTCCAGGTTCTCGACGGCTCCCGGGTCCTGCGAACCTCGAGCGGCAAGATCGCGCGTGGCGCCAACCGTCAGCGCTACGTCGCTGCGGGCCAACGATGACCGGCCCGGCGATCTCGGTCGCCGAGCTTGAGCGCTGGTTGACGTCTGCCGTGGGCGACCGCTGCGGGTTCGCGTACGACGAGGTCGACGTCGAGCGTCCGCTCACCGACTATGGGCTCTCGTCCCGCGACGCGGTCGAGCTCGCCGGACGCCTCGAGGACCTGCTCGAGCGGACACTGCCGAGCACCCTGGTCTGGGACCACCCGACGATCCGGCGGCTGGCGTCGGCACTCGTCGCGCAACGGCCCGTCGATCGGCGAACCGGCCCCGATCGCCGCACCGGAGAACCCGTCGCCGTCGTCGGGCTCGGCTGCCGGCTGCCCGGCGACGTCACCGGACCCGAGGATTTCTGGCGCCTGCTGGCCGGCGGCGCGGACGCCGTCGGCGAGCTGCCGGCAGACCGCTGGCCCGCGCCGCAGAACGCGGCTGACGCCGCAGCGCTCGAGCGCACGACGCGCGCCGGCGGTTTCCTGCGCGACATCGCCGGCTTCGACGCCGCGTTCTTCGGTATCAGCCCGCGTGAGGCCCGCCGGATCGATCCCCAGCAGCGGATGGTGCTCGAGGTGGGCTGGGAGGCGCTCGAGCATGCCGGGATCTCGCCCGCGTCGCTGGCCGGCAGCTCGACCGGGGTCTTCGTCGGCTTGAGCGCCGGCGAATACGGGAGTCGGTCGCTCGCCCAGGTCGGGGACGTCGATGCCTGGAGCGGCACTGGTGGCGCGCTGAGCGTAGCCGCGAATCGCCTCTCCTACGCACTGGATCTACGCGGTCCGAGCGTCGCAGTCGACACGGCCTGCTCGTCTTCGCTGGTCGCCGTTCACCTCGGCATCCAGAGCCTCCAGGCAGGCGAGAGCGATCTCGTCCTCGCGGCCGGCGCCAACCTCCTGCTCGGCCCCGCCGTCACCGCTGCCTTCCACGAGATGGGCGTGATCTCCCCGACCGGTCGCTGCCAGCCATTCTCGGCGAGCGCGGACGGCATCGTGCGGGCCGAGGGCGCCGGCGTCGTCGTGCTCAAGCGGCTCTCGGACGCGGTCCGCGATCGGGACCGCGTACTTGCGGTGCTGCGCGGCTCGGCGGTCAACCAGGACGGCCGCTCCAACGGCATCACGGCCCCGAACGTCGACGCCCAGGAGGATCTCCTGCGCCTCGCCTACGCGTCGGCGAGGCTCGATCCGGGCGACGTCGACTACGTCGAGGCGCACGGCACGGGAACGCTGCTCGGCGACCCGATCGAAGCTCGCGCCCTCGGGGCGGTGCTCGGCGCCGGGCGCGACGAGTCGGGGCCGTTGCTGGTCGGCTCGGTGAAGAGCAACCTCGGCCATCTGGAGGCGGCCGCCGGCATCGTCGGGTTGATCAAGCTCGTGCTCGCGATCGGCCGCCGCCGGATCCCCGCGAGTCTCCACTACGCCGATCGTCACCCGCATATCGACTTCGCCGGACTCGGGCTGTCGGTCGCCCACCGAGCGACCGACTGGCCGGCCGCCGGACGCCCCGCGCGGGCCGGTGTATCGGCCTTCGGATTCGGCGGGACGAACGCGCACGTCGTCGTCGAAGAGGCGCCGCGCGTCGATCCGCCGGGGGTCGACTGGGACCGGGAGCGGATCGGCCGATACGTACTTGCCGGGCCCGACGCGGCGCGCGTCGGCGACAGCGCCGAGCGTCTTGCCGACTGGCTCGAGGACGACGGCAGCACGGCGCGCCTCTGCGACGTCGAGTTCACGCTCGCCCGGCGTCTCTCGGGCCGCGCTCGCGCGGGCATCGTCGCACGGGACCGCGCATCGCTGATCGCCGGCCTGCGGGCCTGCGCAGCCGGCGACCGGGCGTCGAACCTCGTCGAGGGACGCGCCGGAGGGGTCGACGCCGCCCCGGTGTGGGTGTTCTCCGGGCACGGCTCCCAATGGGCGGGCATGGGCCGAGGACTGATGCGCGACGAGCCGGCATTCGCCGCCGCGCTCGACGAGCTGGACGCACTGATCCGGCCCGAGACCGGCTTCTCGGTCTGCGAAGAGCTCGAGCGGGGTGGCGAGCTCTCGGCGATGGAGCGCCTTCAGCCGGTGCTGTTCGCGATCCAGGTCGCGCTCTCGCGGCTGCTCGGGGTCCACGGCGTCGAGCCCGCGGCCGTCGTCGGCCACTCGGTCGGCGAGGTCGCCGCGGCAGTCGCGGCCGGCGGACTCTCGGCGCGCGACGGGGCACGGGTCGTGGCGCTGCGCTCGAGACTCCTCGCGACGCTCGCGGGCAGCGGCTCGATGGCCGTGCTCGAGCTGTCGACCGACGAGCTGTCCCTGGCGCTCGGCAGGTACGACGCGGTCGAGGTCGCGGCGTTCAACGCGCCCCGGCAGGTCGTCGTGGCCGGAGCGTCCGCGCAGATCGGCCAGCTGATCGCCTCGGTCGAGTCCCGTGGCCGGCTCGCCAAGCTGGTCAAGTCCGAGGTCCCGGGCCACTCGATGCTCGTCGATCCGGTGGTCGACACCCTGACGGACGGTCTGCACGGGCTCTCACCGCGGACGGCGCAGACTCGCTTCTACAGCACTGCGCTCGACGATCCGCGAGCCGTTCCGGTATTCGACTCCGCCTACTGGGCGGCGAACATCCGCCGGCCCGTCCGCTTCGCCCAGGCGATCGCAGCCGCCGTCGCCGACGGGCACAGGAGCTTCATCGAGATATCGCCGCATCCGGTCCTGATCCACGCGCTGATCGACAACGCCCGGGCGGCCGGCGTCGAGCACCCGGTCGTGCTGTCCACCGGCCGTCGCTCGGAGGACGAGACCGCGCAGTTCCACGCCCAGCTCACCACGCTCCGTCTCAACGGTGCGGCGCTGCCCGACGTCGAGCAGGGGGACTGCCGGCTGATCGACCTGCCGCGAACGCGGTGGCGCCACACGCGCCACTGGCTGGAGCCGGCGACGCCGCCAGCGCCGGTCGCGGCCCACCCGTTGCTCGGCGAGCGGATCGAGCTTCCCGGCGACGCCGGCCGCGTCTGGCGCTCGGAGCTCGACCCGAGCGATCAGGATGGCCGGTGGATGGCGCTCTCGACGTGGCTCGAAATCGCCCACTCGGCGGCGACCGACGCCCTGCGCGGCCGTGGCGCGCGCGTGGAGGTCCACGATCTCGAGCTGGGCGAGCCGCTCGCGCTCGGCGATCGGTGCACGCTGATGACAAGCCTCGAACCCACCGCACCGCGCAGCGGTCGGCTCGCCGTGCATTCGCGACTCGGCAGCGGCGCCTGGCGAACCCACCTCACGGCGGTCGTCGAGACGTCCGTCGAGCCCGCACCGGCCGATCCGGCCAAGCTCGAAGCACCGATGCACGTGCTGCTCGCGGCGGCCGCGGCAGCCGACGACGACGACGACGCCGGCACAGCGCCGCGAGTCCTCGCAGAGGCGCTCGATGCGCTTGTCAGCTCGCTCGGCCCGGCTGGAGACGGAGCATGGCTCGGTCGGTCGGTCGGACGCGCGCGCTGGCTCGGCGGACTCGACGAGGTCGCCTTCGCGAGCATCTCGGTCACCGACGGCGACGGCGCCGACCAACGCACGGCAATGCTCCAGCTGGCCGATGCCGCAGGACACGTCCGCCTCGAGCTCAGCGATGTCATGCTCTCGCGCCGACCCGGGTCGGCGCTTCCGGTGGCGCTCTCGGACAAGCTGTTGAGCCTCGAATGGCAGAGCGCTGCGACGCCGCGCGCGGCGAGGGTCGGCGGCCGGTGGCTGATCGTCGGCGAGTCGTCGGACCCGCGTGCCGGCGAGCTCGCAGATCGCCTGCGGTCGGGAGGCGCCGACGCTCGCATCGTCGACGGCCAGGGGGCCGAGCGGGAGGTGCGCGGCGATCGGACGTCCGACGGCGTCGTCCTGATGGCGACGCCGGCGCGGCCCGGAGCGGACGCGGAGGACACGCCAGGTCGCGGCGAGCAGCTCGTGCTCGACGGCGCGCGGATCGTCCGGGCCCTGAGCGAGCGGCCAACGGTCGGCGCGACCCCGACTCGCCTGTGGTTCGTGACGAGCGGCGCCGCCGCGGTCGTGCCGGGCGATCAGCCCGACCCGGGTCCGGCCGCGCTGCGTGGTCTCGTTCGCGTGCTCGCCTTCGAGCATCCCGAGCTCCAGCCGAGATGGGTCGACCTCGATCCCGACCGCGGCATCGATGGCCTCGTGCGCGAGCTCGGCACCGAGGATCGGGAGGACGAGGTCGCATGGCGAGGCGGCCGGCGTCACGTCGCCCGCCTGATCCGCCCGGAGCTCGGCCGCCACGCGCCGAAGCCGGTCGTGGAAGCCGACGGGTCGTACCTCGTCAGTGGGGGTCTCGGGGGACTCGGCCTGCTGCTCGCCCGCTGGCTCGCCGAGGCCGGCGCCGCCCGCGTCTTACTCAACGGCCGTTCGGCTCCGACACCTCGCGCGGAGCGCGAGCTCGCCGACCTGCGCCGGCTCGGCTGCGATCTCGTCGTCGTCAACGGCGACATCGCAGCGCCGGGCGTCGCCGAGCGCGCCGTCGCCGCGTGCGCCGCCCCGGGGGCCCGATTCAGGGGCGTCATCCATGCCGCGGCGGTCATCGAGGACCGCGTGACGTTGCGCCTCGACGCCGAGAGCCTGCACCGCGTCTGGTCGGCGAAGGCCGCCGGCGGCTGGCGTCTATCCGCGGCGACCAGCGACTTCGAGCTCGACTGGTGGGTCGGCTTCTCGTCCGCAGCCGCCCTGATCGGCTCGCCCGGGCAGGCCGCGTATGCCGCCGCGAACGCCTACCTCGACGCGCTCACCGCGTCCCGGCGGGCCCGCGGCATGGTCGCGAGCACGATCAACTGGGGCACCTGGGCGCAGGTCGGCCAGGCTGCCGACCGTGTCGTGGAGGCGGTCAGCCAGATCACCCCCGCCGAGGGGCTCGAAGCGATCCAGGCGCTCCTCGCCACCGGCATGCCCGCCGCCGGAGTCCTCAAGCTCGACCCGTCCGCAGTCGCCGGGTCGTTTCCCGCGCTTGCCGGCATCCCACTGCTCTCGGGCCTGCTCGACGCGGCCGCCACTCCCGGTCAGGAGGCGAGCACGGTCTGGTCCGGCGTGCTCGACCTGGATCCCGTCGAGGCGAGCAGGCTGATCGAGGCCCGGGTGACGATGCGCGTCGCCGAAGTGCTCGGAGCCGACGCCGGACGACTTGACGCCGAGGCCCCGCTCACGACCCTCGGGCTCGACTCGCTTCTGGCGATGCGGATCCGCAACGCGATCAAGCACGACTTCGACGTTCTCCTCCCGCCGTCGCTGCTGCTTCGCGGAGCGAGCATCACCGACGTGCTGGGCTGGCTGGGCGAAACGCTGCGCCTCCCGCAGGCGCTGCCCGAGGAGTCCGACCCGCAGCCCCGCCCGACGGTCGCGACGCCGCAGGTCCGGCTCGCCCGCGTCGCTCCGCGCGACGCGAGCGAGCGGATCGTCCACGCGGTCTGGGCAGAGGTCTTGGGGACCACCGGTTTCGGAGTGACGCAGAGCTTCGACGAGCTCGGCGGCAGTCAACCGGAGGCGTTGCGGGCGGCCGAGCTGCTCGGGCGTCGCACCGGTCACCCGCTGCTTGCGAGCGACCTCTTCGAGCACCCGACGATCGAGCGACAGGCCACGCTGCTGCGTGAACGCGAGACGACGTTGGACACGCCACTGCGGCTCCTGCGGGCGGGCGGGCCCTCGACGCTCTTCATGTTCCATCCGGGAGGCGGCGACACCCTCGTCTATCGCCAGCTCGTCGATCGGCTCGACCCGAGCCTGACCGTGTGGGGCTTCGACAGACTGCCGGGTGCGCTCAGCGTCGAGCAGCGTGCCGAGCGCTACGTCGAGCTGCTGCGCGAGACTCAACGCCACGGCCCCTACCAGCTCGCGGGGTGGTCGTTCGGCGGGGCGCTGGCCTACGAGACGGCGCTCCGACTCCACGCCGTCGGCGAGCGTGTCGAGCTGCTCGCGATGATCGACACGATCCTGCCGCTCCCCGATCCTCCCGGGCGCTCGGACGCCGCGGTCCTCGAGCTGAGGTTCCGGCGCTTCGCTGACTTCCTCGAGCACAACTACGGCAAACCGGTCGCGCTGCCGTATGAGCGGATGGCACGCCTCGGTGACGAGGCGCAGACCGACGCGATGATCGAGGCGATCGTCGACGCCGGCCTGGTCGACCCGGTCGCGAACGCGGCGATCATCAGCCATCAACGGACCTCCTACCTCGACGTGCGTGCGCTCGAGCGCTACCGACCGGCCCACCACGACGGACCGGTCACGCTCTACAGCGCGCAGGACGTCCAGACCGGAGGCATGCGCGACGCGCGCTTCGACAGGCAGGACCCGTCGCGCGGCTGGGATCCGGTCTGCGGCGATCAGCTCGACATCGTGAGCATTCCCGGACATCACCTGTCGCTGCTCGATCCTCCCCACGTCGAGACGCTCGCGACCCATCTCGCCTGGCTGCTCAGCGAGCTCCGTCGCGCCGCGGCATGAGCCACGCGACGGCGATCCCGTCGTTGCGTGCCGGCTCCTGCCAGGTCTGGTGGGCGCACCCGGACGCAGCCTCGGAGACCCTGCTCGACCTCCTCGACGACGCCGAACGGCGCCGGCATGCTCGTTTCCTGCGGGCGGAGGATCGCCGGCGCTTCGTCGTCGCGCACGCGCTCGCGCGGATCGTCGCCGGCCGCCAGGCTGCCGTCCGGCCGCGAGAGATCCGCTACGCCGACGGTGGGTCGCACGCCAAGCCGCGCTTCGCCGGCCCGGCCGCCGGGCTCGAGGTCTCGATCTCGCATTCCGCCGGTCGCGTCGTCGTCGCCCTCAGCCGAGGCGTTGAGCTAGGCGTCGACGTGGAGCGCGTGGCCGTGGCGGGCGACGACCGGTCACTCGCCGAATCGGTGCTCTGCCCGGACGAGCTGCGCGAGCTGAGCGTCTTGCCGGACCCGACGCGCGCATGGGCATTCTGCCGGTACTGGACTCGCAAGGAGGCGCTCCTCAAGGCGACCGGGCACGGCCTGTCGGTCGAGCCGAACCGGATCGCCGTGACGCCGCCGACGCGGCCGGCGGCGCTCGTCTCGTGGACGGGCCCGGCCCGCCCACAGCAGCCGGTGTATCTCCATGACCTCGACGCCGGAGCCGGATATGCGGCGTCGCTCGCGACGATCGGAAGTCATCTCGAGCGCAGCGAGCACGACGCGACCACGCTGCTCGGAGCCGGCCGATGACGGCGAGCCCGTCAGCCGATCACCCGCCGGTCGACTCGGCGCCGCCGAGCAGCAGGCCGAGCGGCGCGGCAAGCAGGATGAGCACGCCGGCCAGGAGAAACGCCGTGTGCATGCCGCCGGTGAAGGCCAGATGGCAGACGCTCCGCACCAGATCGGCGAGCCTGGGCGGCGTGCCCCGCGGGAGCGGGACGCGTCCTTCGCCGACCAGATCGCGGGACCGCTCGACAGCGGCGGCGACGGGCCCCGGCACGCCGACGTCGCGCAGGCGCGGCCCGAGGTCGGCACCGAGGCGTAGCGACATCACCGCGCCGAAGACCGCGATCCCGAGGACGCCGCCGACCTGGCTTGCGGTCTGCACGACCGCCGACGCGGTACCGACGAGATCCTCGGGGCTGTCGGCGACGATCGTCTGCGTCGCGGCGATCACCCACGAGCCGATCCCGAAGCCGACCAGCAGGGCCGGCAGGGCGACCTGCCAGAACGACCCGCTGACCGGGACCTGCGTGAGGCCCGCCAAACCGATCGCGACGGCCAGCATCCCGAGCACGACGGGCCAGCGCGAGCCGGCACGCTCGGCAACCAGGCCGCCGACCGGCGCTCCGATCACGACCGCCAGGGTCGGCGTCAACAACCACGCGCCCGCCGTGCTCGGCGTTAGCCCGCGCACGTTCTGGAGGTAGAACGTGAGCAGAAAGAGCAGCCCGAAGACAGCGAACGAGCTGACCGCGACGAGCACCGCGCCACAGCGGACCGATCGCGCGGCGAGCACCGCCCGCAGCGGCCTGGGCGAGGCGACGGCCCGCGACTCGCTCGCCGCGACGACGATCAGCGCGGCGGCGAGCAGCGCGATCGGGACGTTGATCAGGAAGACCGCCGGCCAGCCGAACCCCTCCACCACGAAGCCGGCGATCACGGGGCCGAGCCCGATCGCCAGCGCGTTGACCGCACCCCAGATCCCGAGCACGCCGCCGAGCCGCTCGCGGGGGAAGGCCATGCTCAGCAGCGCGAGCGCCGACGGTTGCAGCAGGGCGCCGGACAGTCCCTGCCCGGCGCGCAGGACGACGAGCTCACCGACGCCATGGGAGAGGCTGATCCCCAGCGAGCAGAGCCCGAATCCAAGCGTGCCCGCGATGAACGTCGCCCGCCGGCCGACGCGGTCGGCCAGCCGGCCGGCCGGCAGAATCCCCAGACCGAGCACGACGAGGTACACGTTCGCGATCAGCTCGAGGTCGCCCAGCGAGGCATCGACCGACCGCGCGATTCGCGGGGCGGCGATCGTCACCGCCGTACCGTCGAGCGCGACCATCATCCCGCCGAGGCACACCGCCACCAACGTCAGCCACGGCCTCCCCGCCGGGGGCGCACGGCGGTTGGGCTGCGCCGTCAAGCTATCGCCATGTTCGCCATCTCCGCCGCGCCCGCCACGATCGCCGTGTTCGTCGGACCGACAGCGCCATCGCCCAGAGGGTAGATGAACCAGAGATCACAGACCCCGCGCGAGCGGCCGGCCGCCGGCGCCCTCGAGGTGCTCGCCGACGTGCGCCATGGCGAGCGCCACCACGAGATCACGATCCGCTCCGAAGCGATGCGCGGACCCGTCGGGTTCCGCCTCCTCACACCCCGCGGATACTCGACGACGGCGGCGCGACGCTGGCCGGTGCTGCTGCTGCTGCACGGCGCCGACGACGGGCCGGCGTCGTGGACGCGCGAGACACCGCTCGTGGAACGCTGCCGGGAGCTCGACGCGCTCGTCGTGATGCCGGACGCCGGACGGATCGGCTTCTACACCGACTGGGAGCTCCCCGACGCGAGCGGGTCGGCACCCCGATGGGAGGGCTACCACCTCGACGAGCTGCCCGCCCTGCTCGAGACCAGGTACCGCGCGAGTGCCACCCGGGCCGTCGCGGGCGTCTCGATGGGCGGCTACGGAGCGGTCGCCTACGCCGCCAAGCGCCCCGGCATGTTCGCCGCGGCCGCGTCCTACAGCGGTCTGCTCCACACGACCCGGCGTGGCATGCCGAGCTTCGTCGCGACGATGCTCCTCCGCGAGCACGAGGATCGCCACGCGCTGTGGGGCTCGCCCCGGCGCGATCGAGCCAGGTGGCAGGCCAACAACCCCCACCACCTCGCCGCCCGGCTGCGCGGGACCGCCCTCTATCTGGCCTGCGCGGACGGCGTGGCCGAGCCGGGCGAGAACATGCCGCGAGGCGCGGGTCAGCTCGAGCGGTGGGTCTCGTCGACGACCGAGAGCCTCGCGGCGCGGCTCGCCGACCTCGGCATCCCGGCCACCGTGAGCCGCGGGCGGGGCGGCCACGACTGGCCGACCTGGCAGCGTGAGCTCGATCGCTCGTGGCCGTTCCTGCTCACGGGGCTCGGCTGTGCGTGAGCGCGGCCGCCAGGCGGCGTCGCCGGCGTTGATCCGATGAGTCGGGTCTTCGGATTGATCTCCGGGCCGCGCGCCAAGTGGGTGATCGCCGCCGTTTGGCTCGTCGTCGCCGGATTCGCCGTGTCAGGCTCGTCGAAGTTCCAGGACGCCCAGAACAACGACCCGTCGTCCTACCAGCCGGGCAGCTCCGAATCGTCGAAGGCGCTGGCCGTGACCAACAGGCTCTCGGGCGGCCAGGAGATCACCGCGGCGGTCGTCGTCTTCGAGCGCCCGGGTCGCCTGCGAGCCTCCGACCTGCGGCTGATGACCCGAGCGCGCCGCAAGCTCGACGCGGAGCTCCCGCGGGACACCGTTCGAGCCGCGGACCGCGTTCGTTCGGCCGACGGCAGGGCGGCCCTGCTGATCTTCGGGCTGCGCCTGCACGACAGCAACAAGGAGCTCAGCAGGGAGGTGGCGCTGATCGAGAACGTCGTGCACCACGACACGCCGCCCGGCCTCGAGGTCAAGGTGACCGGCCCCGCCGGATCGTCCTACGACGCCGTCGCCGTGTTCAACGACATCAACGGCACCCTCCTGCTGGTGACGGTCAGCCTGATCTTCGTGCTCCTCGTGTTGATCTATCGCAGCCCGATCTTCTGGTTCGTCCCGCTGCTCGCCGTCGCGTTCGCCGAGCTGACCGCGGAGGGCGTCGGCTACCTGCTCACGCGGGCCGGCGTCACGGTCAACGGCGAGTCGGCGGCGATCCTGACGGTGCTGGTGTTCGGCGCGGGAACCGACTACGCACTGCTGCTGGTCTCCCGCTACCGCGAGGAGCTCCGTCGAAACCGGGATCGCCACGATGCGATGCGGCTGGCCCTCGGACGAGCCGGGCCGGTGATCCTGGCGAGTGGATCCACCGTGATCCTCGCGCTGCTCTGCCTGCTGGCCGCCAAGGTCAACGGCACGCGCGGCCTCGGACCGATCGCTGCGATGGGCGTCGCCCTGGCCGTGCTCAGCGGCCTGACGTTGCTCCCAGCCCTGCTGTTGATCCTCGGCCGCCGGGTTTTCTGGCCGTTCGTGCCGGGCTACGAGGGCGGCGGCGAGGCCCGCGAGGAGCCGGGCGCCTGGCGGAAGATCGCGGCTCGCGTGGACCGCGGCCACCGGCCGATCGCGCTGGCCGCGACGGCCTTGCTCGCCGTGCTGTGCGTGGGCGTGCTCTCGCTCAACACCGGCCTGACGAGCGGCAACTCGTTTCGCGACGATGTCGAGTCCGCACAGGGCCAGCGGATCCTCGCGGCCCACTACCCGGCCGGGGCGAGTGAGCCGGTCCAGGTCGTCGTTCACGGGACACGTCGGCGTTTGCGTGCCGTCCGTCTGGCGGTCTCGCGAGTGCCCGGTGTCGTGCCCGGACGGGCCGGGCTCGGACCCGTCGACCGCGCGGCGGGGATCTCCGTCTTCGACGTCACCCTGGCGGTCAACCCGTCGAGCCGGGCGGCCTTCGCCGCGATCACGCCGCTGCGACGGGCGGCCAGGGCCGCCGGCGGGCGCACCGTCCTGATCGGCGGGCCAACGGCCCAGGAGTTCGACCTGCGCAGCGCGGCCACGCGCGACACGGTCGTGATCGTACCCCTGATCCTGATCGTCGTGTTCCTGATTCTCGCCGTGCTGCTCCGCTCGCTGGTCGCCCCGGCGGTGCTCATCGCGACGGTCGTCCTGTCCTACGGCGCCGCGCTCGGAACCGGGGCCTTCCTCTTCCAGCACGTCTTCGGCTACCCCGGCGAGGACCCGTCGCTGGTGCTCTTCACGTTCCTCTTCCTCGTCGCGCTCGGCGTCGACTACAACATCTTCCTGATGGCTCGCGTCCGCGAGGAGGCGCTGCGCTCGGACACTCGCAAGGGGACGGTACGCGCGCTCGCGGTGACCGGGCCGGTGATCACGTCTGCGGGCATCGTCCTCGCGGGAACCTTCTCCGCCCTGGCCTCGCTCCCCCTGATCGGCTTCACCGAGCTCGGCTTCGTGATCGCGTTCGGCGTCCTGATCGACACCTTCCTCGTGCGGACGATCCTCGTGCCCGCCCTCGTCATAGAGCTTGACCGCCGCGTCTGGTGGCCGTCGGCGCTCGCCAGGAGCGAGCGCCGGAGATCGGTCTCGACCTAGTTCGGCTGGAGCGCCTCGCCGCGAAGCAGGCCGCGCTCGACGGCCAGCTCGGCCAGCTGCACGGCGTTCAGGGCGGCCCCCTTGCGGAGGTTGTCGCCGACGATCCACAGGTTCAGGGTCTTCGGGTTCGACGGGTCCCGGCGTATCCGCCCGACGAGGACATCGTCGCCGCCGGCGGCGATCGACGCCAGCGGGTAGAGGGCGTTGGACGGATCGTCGAGGACCCGGACACCCGGCGCGCCGGCGAGCAGCTCCCGGGCCAGCTCGGGCGTCAGGTCGGCCGACGTCTCCAGGTTGACCGACTGGGAGTGGCCGACCCGGACCGGGACGCGGGCGCACGTCGCGCTGATCCGCATGTCCGGGACACCGAGGATCTTGCGGGTCTCGCCGATCATCTTCCGCTCTTCGGTCGTGTAGTCGTCACCGGCCTTGAACGTCTCGACCTGCGGCAGCACGTTGAACGCGATCTGGTGGGGATAGACCGCCGGCGCCGGCGGGTCCAGGCCGTCGAGGATCGCCCTGGCCTGCTCGTTCATCTCGGCGACGGCGCGGACGCCGGTCCCCGACGTCGACTGATAGGTCGAGATCACCAGACGCTCGATGCCGGCCGCGTCGTGGAGCGGCTTGAGGGCGACGACCATCTGCATCGTCGAGCAGTTCGGGTTCGCGACGATCCCCGCGTGGCCGTCGATCGCCTCGGGGTTGACCTCGGAGACGACGAGCGGGATCTCCGGGCGCATCCGCCACTGGGAGGAGTTGTCGATCACCAGGCAGCCGTGCTCGGCGAATCGCGGCGCCCACTCGGCCGAGACGGTCGACCCGGCCGAGAAGAGGGCGACGTCGAAGCCGGCGATCGTCTCGTCGGTGAGCGCGACGACCACGCCGGCGTCGAGCCGGCGGCCGGCCGACGCGGCCGAGGCGAACGGGACGATCTCGCTCGCCGGGAAGCCCCGCCGGCCGAGCACATCCAGCATCACCGTCCCCACCGCGCCGGTCGCGCCGACCACCGCAACCCGAAAAGAAGAGCCCATCAGACGACCGGCCGTCCGAAGGGGTCCTCGGGCGCCGAGTCGGCGTCGTCGAGCCCGAACGCCGAGTGGAGCGCGCGAACGGCGTCGGGCACGCGGCCGACGGCGATCACGCAGGAGATCTTGATCGGCGAAGTCGCGATCATCTCGATGTTGATCTCGGCCTCCCCGAGCACGCGGAAGACCTTCGCCGCGACGCCCGGATGGCTGCGCATGCCCGCGCCGACGATCGACACCTTGCCCATCGCCTCGTCGGTCGCGACCTGCTCGATGCCGAGCTCGCCGACGATCTCGTCGAGCGCCTGCTGGACCGTCCGGAGGTCCTCGGCCGGAACCGTGAACGACATGTCGGCCCGCCGGCCGTCGGTCACCGGCTCGTTCTGGATGATCATGTCGACGTTGACGTTGGCCTCGGCCAGGGCGCCGAAGATCCGTCCGGCCGTGCCGGGATGGTCGGGCACGCCGAGCAGCGTGACGCGGGCCTCGCCGGTCGAGTGGGTGACTGCTGTTACGAGTGGTCTCTCCATGGTCTCCTGCTCCGCGAGGACAACGGTACCCGGACCGTCGTCGAAGCTCGATCGACAGTGGATGCGGACGCCATGATTGCGGGCGTACTCGACGGATCGCAGCTGGAGGACGCCGGCCCCGGACGCCGCCATCTCGAGCATCTCCTCGAAGGAGACGACCGGCAGCATCCGGGCGTTCGGGACGATCCGCGGATCCGCGGAGAAGACGCCGGCGACATCGGTGTAGATCTCGCACTCCTCGGCCCCCAGGGCGGCCGCCACGGCGACCGCGGTCGTGTCCGACCCGCCCCGGCCGAGCGTCGTCACGTCCTTGGCGGTCGAGACGCCCTGGAATCCGGCGACGAGGACGATCCGGTCGTCGTCGAGCGCCCGGATGATCCGCTCGGCCCGGACGTCGAGGATCTTGGCCTTCGTATGCGACGTGTCTGTCACGATGCCCGCCTGTGAACCGGTCAGGGAGATCACGTGGTGGCCCATGTCGCTGATCGCCATCGCGCAGAGGGCACACGAGATCCGCTCGCCCGTCGAGAGGAGCATGTCCATCTCCCGCGGATGCGGCGTCTCCGAGACCTCCGCGGCCATCGCGATCAGCTGGTCGGTCGTCTTCCCCCGGGCCGAGAGCACGGCGACCACGCGGTGGCCGGCCTCCCGCTTCTCGACGATCCGCCGGGCGGCCCGCTTGATCCGGTCGGCGTCGGCGACCGACGTGCCGCCGAACTTCATGACGATGATGTTGTCCATCTGCCGGCCTGAGGATAGTGTCTGATGGGCCGGGCCCCGCCGCTCCGGCTGGTCCTCGTCCTGATCGTCGTCGCGATCCTCGCCGGCGGACTGCTCGCCCTGATCCAGGGGCCGAGCCACAGGAATGCGCTTCCCCAGGGAGGTTCCCGCTTCGCCGAGACGGGCACGCCGGCTTCGGGCGAGTCCCTGCTCGACGCGCTCGCGCCCCTGCTGTCGAGCGTCGGTGCGTCGGCCGGCGGCGGGTCCGGGTCCGCGAACCCGGCGCTCGCCCGCGACGTCGCCCAGCTCTTCGTGATCGGGATCGACGCCAACGCGTCGACTGCCGCCCGCCTCCGGGCCCACGACTGGGGCGGCGTCGTGCTCGGCAAGGCGAACTACTTCTCCGCGTCGCAGCTCGCCGGCCTGACCCAGGGCATCAGGGCTTCGCTGACCACGCCGCCGCTGATCCTCGCCCGCCAGGGCGGCGGGGAGAGCAACGCCTTCCCGGACATGGCGCCCGACAGCGAGCCCGAGCTCGGCGCGGCCGGCCGGACCGACCTCGTCAACGGCCAGTCGCAACTCGCCGCGCGTGAGCTCCGGCAGGTCGGCGTCAACGGGACGCTCGCGCCCGACGCCGACCTCGCCGACCCGAACGGGCCGGCGGCCGGTCGGGGGTACGGCACGAGTCCGGCGACCGTCGGGATGCTGACCGCCGCGGCCGTCTCCGGATACCGGACCGGCGGCCTGATCGCGGCCGTCGGCCATTTTCCCGGCGAGGGCGCCGCCGACCGGGATCCAGAGCTGGGGACGGCGACCGTCGGCCTGACGATGGCCAGCCTGAGCGCCGACGACATGGCCCCGTTCCGCGCGGTGACCGGCGACGCACCGGTGATCCAGGTCTCCGACGCCCTGTACACGGCGCTCGACGACGGAGCCAGTCCGGCGACGCTCCTGCCCGGGGCGATCAGCCTGCTGACCGGGAAGCTCGGCTTCGACGGAGCCGTGATGAGCGGCGACCTCCAGGCCGCAGCCTCGGCGACCGGCGGGACGGTCGCCGCGGCCGCGGTCAGCGCCGTCGAGGCCGGCTGCGACCTGCTCTACCTGCCGGGCGACGCGGCCGACGCCGAGTCTGCCTACGAGGCCGTGCTCGCGGCCGTCGGGACCGGCGCGATCACAAAGGGCCGCCTGGCTGCCGCCGACGCCCGTGTGGCCGCGCTCAAGCGGACCTACCACGTCGTCGGGTAGGCCGACCCGGCTCCAGTCGGAGCCGGGTCGTGCCGATACCGACCGTGACCAACGAAACGAACCGCTGATCCCTGAGGGGGCGAGACCCGTCGAATCCATGCACAGACGCGGCCTGATCGCCGCGGCGGCCATTGCCGCGGCCGTGGCCACCGCAATTCCAGTGACGCCGGCGTTCTCGGCGACGTCGCTGACCGTCGGCAGTGCGGCCGCGACCGGCGCCCATCACCATCGCCATCGGCACACGCCGCGGCCGATTCCGGCGGTGGTCGCATGCGCGGACGTCTCGCTGGCTCCGAGCCCGGGAGATCTGGGGCAGGTCGCGAGCGCGACGCTGTGCATGGTCAACAATCTGCGGGCGCTCGCCGGAGTCCAGCCGCTGCGGTCGAACGCGAGCCTGACGGCGGCGGCGACCGGTCACTCGCAGGACATGGTCGCGGGCAACTATGTGGGCGAGGTGAGCCCGACGGGCTCGAGCCTGCTGGGTCGCCTGGAGGTGACCGGCTATCTGACCGGGGGCGCCGGCGCGGGCGAATTCTCGATCGGGGAGAACGACTCGGCGGCCGGAAGCCCGGCGAGCGCGAGCGAGACGGTCGCGGGGTGGGCAAGCTCGCCGACGGCGCTGGCGAACATTCTGAACCCGGTCTTCCGGGACACCGGAATCGGCGTCGTGGCGGCGGCGCCGGCGGTCGTCGGCCGGGCTCCGGGCGTCACCTACACCGAGGACTTCGGGAGGTCGTCGTCATGAGGCGGTCCGGCGGCCGGAGAAGGCCCGACCGAGGGTGACCTCGTCCGCGTACTCGAGGTCCGAGCCGACGGGGAGGCCGCTGGCGAGCCGGGTGACGAGGATCTCGGGCGAGCGGAGGCGGAGGCCGGCGGCGATGTGAAGGGCGGTTGCCTCGCCGGTGGTGGTGGGGTTGGTCGCGAGGACGACCTCGCGAACGAGCGAGTCGGGATCGCCGATCCGAGCCATCAGCTCGCCGATCCGCAGGTCGTCGGGGTCGATCCCGTCGATCGGGGAGAGGGCGCCGCCGAGGACGTGGTAGCGGCCGCGGTACTCATGGGTCCGCTCGATCGGGATCACGTCGGACGGCTCCTCGACGACGCAGATCAGCGACGGGTCGCGGCGGTCGTCGTCGCAGATCCGGCAGCGGGGGCCTTCGGCGAGGTTGAAGCAGACCTCGCAGAGGCCGATCCGTTCCTTGACCTCGCGGATCGCGTCAGCCAGGGCGGTGGCGTCTTCGGGGGTCGACCGGAGAATGAAGAAGGCGAGCCGCTGGGCGGTCCGGTTGCCGATTCCGGGCAGCTTGGACAGCTCGGTGACGAGCCGCTGGATCGGCGGTGGGTGCATTGCGACCTTCGGGGCCGGGACTCAGAAGCCGGGGAGGCCGAGGCCGCCGAGGGCTCCGAGGTCGAGGCCGCCGGTGGCACCGCCCATCTTCTCGGAGGCGAGCTCCTGAGCGGCGCGGAGGCCCTCGTTGACGGCGGCGAGGACCATGTCGGCGAGCATCTCGGGGTCGTCGGGGTCGATCGCCTCGGCGGCGATCTTGATCTCGGAGACGACGAGGGCGCCGGTGACCTTGACGGTGACCATGCCGCCGCCGGCCGACGCGGTGACCTCGGCCGAGGCGAGCTCCTCCTGGGCGCGGGCCATGTCAGCCTGCATCTTCTGGACCTGCTTCATCATCTTCTGCATGTTGGGCTGGGGCATGGCGAGCTCCTCTTCCGGGTTGTTCAGGCGTCTAGCTCGTGGGCGTCGAACTCGATCTTCAGACGGGCGACCCAATCGGCTTCGGTGAGCGTGGCGGTGGGTTCGGACAGCGTGGTGAGCTCGCGAAGATCGTAGGCCAGGGCGAGGGTCCGGCCGGTGACGGCGCGGACGGCGTCGGCGACGACGGTGCGATTGGGCGAGTCGTCGGCCTTGCGCCGGAGAAACTCGCCGTCGGGGGGGAAGGCGAGCAGGAGCCGGCGGTCGGTGAGCTCGACGGCGACGGCGTCGGCGAGGACGGCGGCGAGCATGCGATTGGTCGTGCCGACGGCTTCGAGGACGGCGGGCCAGAGGGCGACGATCCGCTCGAGCGTGAGGGGCTCGTCGCTTGAAGGCGTGGGGAGGGTCGGAGGGGTTTGCCTTGGAGCGGTTTCCGGCGGGTCGAGCGGGTCGCCGGATCGGGCGGACCGGGAGTCGGCCGGGGGCGGCGGTGGTGGCGGTGGCGGGGGGTCTGGCCGGGCGGTCTCGGGCGGCGCGAGTTCGACCGGGGGCGGCGTTTCGGCGGCGGGTCGGGCGACCGGGGCCGGACCGGGGTCGACGGCGGGGGCTACGGGCGGGGCTGGGGCGGCGGCAGCCGGCGGGTTGGTCGAGCCGGCCGCGATCGGCGAGCCGTTCGAGCGGCCGGGGGTCGGCGGGCTGGTCGGGCGGCTAGGGGTCGGCGGGCTGGTCGGGGCGGCCGGGGCGTGGGCGAGGGCGGCCTCGAGGCGGGCGATCCGTTCGAGCAGGGCGTCGATCGACGGGTCGACGGACGGGCGGGCGGCCTTGACGAGGGCGAGCTCGAGTTGGGTGCGGCCGTCGGCGCCGGTGCGCAGGGCGGCGAGCGCGGCGGCGAGGAGGTCGAGCAGGCGGACGAGGGTGGCCGGCGGGATCCGGGTGGCCTGGTCGACGATCTGGTCGTCGCGCTCGGGGGTGACGGCGACCTCGGGGGGGACGACGAGGTCGAGGGTTCCGACGATCAGGACCTCGCGGACGTGGGCCTCGAGCTCGCGGACGAAACCGGCGGGATCGCGGCCGTGGTCGACGGCGGCGGCGACGGCCTCCAACGCGCGGCGGGGATCGCCGGCGTGGACGGCCTCGAGGGTGGCGAAGAGGAGCTCGGCGTCGGCGACGCCGAGGACGGCGAGGACGTCGTCGAGGCGGATCGTCGGGCCGCTGTAGGTGCGCAGCTGCTCGAGCGTGCCGAGGGCGTCGCGGAAGCTGCCGGCGGCGTGGCGGGCGAGCAGGGCGATCGCGGCGGGTGGAACGTCGATCGCCTCGGCGACGGCCGTCCGGCGCAGGACGGTGGCGATCTGGTCGGCGGTCGGCCGGTGGAAGTCGAAGCGATGGCAGCGGTCGACGACGGTCGGGAGGACCTTCTGGGCCTCGGTGGTCGCGAGGACGAAGATCGTGTTGGGTGGGGGCTCTTCGAGCGTCTTGAGGAAGGCGTTCCAGGCGGCGGTCGAGAGCATGTGGGCCTCGTCGAGGATGTAGACCTTCTGGCCGCCGGAGACGGGGGCGTAGGCGACGGACTCGCGGAGGGCGCGGATGTCGTCGACGGAGTTCGACGAGGCGGCGTCCATCTCGATCACGTCGAGCGAGGTGGCGGAGGCGATCGAGACGCAGGAGTCGCAGGTCCCGCAGGGAGTGATCGTGGGGGCGTCGCGGCAGTTGAGGCAGGCGGCGAGGATCTTGGCCATCGAGGTCTTGCCGGTGCCGCGGGAGCCGACGAAGAGGTAGGCGTGGTGGACCATGTCGCGGGTGACGGCGTTCGAGAGCGTCCGGACGACGTGCTCCTGGCCGACGACTTCGGCGAAGCTGCGGGGACGGTGGCGACGGTAGAGCGAGGGGCTGGTCGACACGAAGCCCCAGTCTACCGCCGGCCCCCGACCGGACTGGCCGGCCGGGGTGGGCGGAAGATCATGGACCGTGCACCCTCCTTCGAGGCGTTCAACCGGGGTCCTTACGTCGTCTGGAAGCTCCGGCCTGGAGTTCCCGCTGCGCCTGCCGGTTACCGCTTAAGGCTGCTTCCTTCCGGACCTGACCTGGTTCACAGGCCGACACCGCAGGGGACCCAAAACCATCAACGCCCCAGACGACGGGGCGACCCGGAGGAAGCACCCCTCGAAAGGGAATTCGGCCCCGCTAGAGCGGATTGCGGATTCAGGGCGCCGCTACGTCCCCGCCTAGCACGGTCCGGCAGGGATCCTACCGCCGCGCTCCTTGTTACGAGGTAGTTGCGCGCGCAATTCTCTGCTATGTTGCGTGCGCAACCACTTTTTCGTCCTGGCGTGAAGCCGGGAGAGTCGATTCGAGGAGCATGGATATGCCGACGACCGAAGAGCAGCTGATCGCACAGGGTACGTGGAACGTCGACCCGAAACACTCGAGCGTGGAGTTTCAGGTCAAGCACATGGGTATCGCGACGGTGAAGGGCTTCTTCGAGGAGTTCGAGGGCAGCCTGGTGGTCGGGGAGACGCTGGGTGAGTCGAAGGCGACGGGCAAGGTGATCGTCGACAGCATCAGCACGCGTGACGAGGCGAGGGACGGGCACCTGAAGTCGGGAGACTTCTTCGACGCGGAGACGCACACGGAGATCGGTTTCGAGTCGACGTCGATCACGGCGGGGTCGGGCGACGACGAGCTGACGATCACGGGCGACCTGACGATCAAGGGCGTGACGAAGTCGATCACGCTGAAGGCGACGGTCGAGGGAGCGGACACGGACCCGTGGGGGAACGAGCGGGTCGGCGTCGAGGCGACGACGACGATCGTCCGGTCGGACTACGGAATGGCCTTCAACCAGGCTCTGGGCAGCGGGAACCTGCTGGTCTCGGACAAGGTCAAGATCATCCTGTCGCTCTCAGCCGTCAAGGCGTAGAGGACCGGCGACTGGGCCTACGGGCGTCGCGGACCGCGCAACGGCGGTCGACCGGCGACGCCCGCCGGTCGCGGCCGGGCGGGTGGCCGTAGAATCGGCGGCCGAGGGCGCGTAGCTCAGTGGGAGAGCGCTCGCTTCACACGCGAGAGGTCGCAGGTTCGAAACCCGCCGCGCCCATCGAGAAGTGCCTGCAAATCGGCTGGTTTTGTCGGTAGTTGACAGCGCAATCGATGTATTGATTTTGCAGTTTTGGCCCACGGGCCAATTGGCGGGCCAATTGGCGTCGAGCGCGGGTCTCGACGGCTGTGGGCCCGCACGGCCCCGCGCTTGTCCGTAGGCGCCGGCTGGCCACGGCGGCACCGACGCTCCACAGGTCGTGTCAGGGGCTCGTGGCTCCAAGCCCCCCAAGATGTTCACGTGCGGGGCCGCAAGGAGCTACCGACGCCTACCGAGGGAATCTTGCCGAAGCCGCCGATCGAGCATCAATTCTCGTGCCGCGACCTGCCGGTGCGCGAGAAACCCTGTGGTGACGCTCTGTCGGCCGCAATTGGGGGACGCGGCACGCAAAATGACTCGTCTATCTGCCCGCGCCTTCTCCGCCGGCGCCGGGGGCCGCGAGTCACCGTGCTCTTTCGAGATAGCGCCTTCCGCCGCCGGTCGCTGCTCACCCGACC
>DATAUX010000023.1:0-2545 GCA_036268015.1 Solirubrobacteraceae bacterium
GGCCACGCCGACCACGGTCGCCGCGCCGGCGATCAGCCGGCGCCGGCGATCGCCCTCGCCGAGCACGGTCGCGCCGAGAATCGTCCCGAACAGGATGCTCGTCTCACGGGCCGGCGCGACGTAGCTGACGGGTGCGTGGGCCAGCGCGTAGAGCACGAGGACGTAGGCCAGCGGGCTGAGCAGACCGACGCCGGCCGCGTGCCTGCGCGATGTCGCCCACGCCCGGCGCAGACGATCCGGGTGGCGGGCGATCCACGGCGTCATCAGCAGTCCGTTGGCGAGGTTCGTTCCCCAGTAGTAGGTGATCGGCGCGAGGCCGTCCGGGCCGACGGCATGCTTGTCCCAGAGCGTGTACGACGCGATCGCGACTCCCGTCAGCAGGGCGAACACCTTCCCCCGGCGGTCCGCGTGCCGCGCCGCGCCGGTGCGACCGGCCGCGAGCGAGAAGACGGCCGCGATGATGATCGCCGCGCCGGCGACCGCCAGGCCGCTGGGTCGCTCGCCGAGCGCGGCGATCGCGACCGTCGTCGACAGGAGGACGCCCGTGCCCCGGCCGAGCGGGTAGACGAGCGACAGGTCGCCGCCGGCGTAGCCCCGCTGGAGCAGCACGAAGTACGCGGCGTGCAGGGCGCCGCTCCCGGCCATCAGGCCGAGTGCCAGCCAGCCGACGTCGCCGCCGCGGGGGGCGAGGACAAGGCTGACGGCGAGCACCGGGAGGTAGATCACCGAGCCGGCGACCGAGCACAGCCAGACGAACGCGGCGCCCCCCTCGGCGCCCTTGGCCAGCAGGTTCCAGGTCGCGTGGGCGACCGCGGCCGTCAGCACGAGGCCGAGCACGACGGGCGACATGGCGGCTCGCCTACCCGGTCGGCAGCCGGCTCAGCCCGACGCCCGCAGGAACGCCAGCACGGCCAGGACGCGCCGGTGGTCGTCCTCGGTGGCCGGGAGGTCGAGCTTGCTGAAGATGTTCGAGATGTGCTTCTCGACCGCCCCCGGCGTGACGACCATCGCCCGGGCGATCCCCGCGTTCGTGCGACCCTCGGCCATCAGACCGAGCGCTTCGTGCTCGCGGGGCGAGAGGGCCTCGAGCGGGCTGCCGCCGGCCCGCCGGCCGACGAGTTCGGCGACGACCTCCCGGTCGAGGGCGGTCCCGCCGGCGGCGACCCGGCGCAGGGCGTCGAGAAACGCCGGAATGTCGCCGACGCGCTCCTTGAGCAGGTAGCCGATGCCCCCGTCGCCGGACGCCAGCAGCTCGGCCGTGTAGACCGGCTCGACGTACTGCGAGAGGATCAGGATGCCGACGTTCGGGTGCCTGACGCGGGCGTCGATCGCCGCGCGGATGCCCTCGTCGGTGAACGTCGGCGGCAGGCGCACGTCGACGATCGCGACGTCCGGGCGGTGGCCGCCGATCACGCGGAGCATGCCCGCGGCGTCCTGCGCCTGCGCGACGACGTCGATCTCGTGCTCGCGCAGCAGGGCGACGATGCCCTCCCGCAGGAGCGTCTGGTCTTCGACGATCACGACACGCACGGCAGCTCCGCTCTGATCGTAGTCCCGGTCCCCGGGTCGCTGACGACGCTCAGTGTCCCGTCGAGCGCCTCGACCCGCCGGCGCAGCCCGGTCAGGCCTCCGCCGGACGGGTCGGCTCCGCCCGGTCCGTCGTCTGAGACCTCGACCACCAGGAGGTCGCCGTCCAGCCGGACCGCGACCCGCGCGCCGGCCCCGCCGGCGTGCTTGGCGACGTTGGCCAGCGTCTCCGAGACGACGAAGTACGCGGCCGTCTCGATCACCGGGAGCGGCCGGCTGGGGACCCGCACGTCGACGGTCACGGGGATCGCCGACCGCTGGCCGAGCGCGTCGACCGCGGCCTCGAGGCCGCGGTCGGCCAGGACCGGTGGAGCGATCCCGCGGGCCAGGTCGCGCAGCTCGGCGATCGCCGCGCTCGCCTCGAGCCGGGCGCGCCGGACGAGGTCGGCCAGCTCGGGCTGATCCGAGAGCCGGTCCTCGGCCCGGCCGAGGTACATCGTCAGCGCGACCAGGCGGACCTGCGCCCCGTCGTGGAGGTCGCGCTCGATCCGTCGCAGCTCGGCTGCCTGGACGTCGAGCGCGCCCCGGCGGGTCCGGGTGAGCACGTCGACGCGTTCGACGAGCTCCTGCTGGCGGGCCGGGTCCTCGGTCACGAAGACGACGCACGCGTGGGCACCGAGCGCAAGTGCGAGCCCGACGACCGGCCAGACGGGCCAGAAGTAGCCGAGTCCGCTGAGCAGCCAGACGACGACCTCGAGTGGGCCGAGCACGGCGAAGACGGCCGCGTGGATCGCGAGTGGCCGGCGCCGGCCGGGCGCGACGCGCAGCGCCCGGCGGAGGCTGCCCTGGAGGGCGAGCGGGATCGCGAGCGCGAACCAGACCCACCGCGGCCAGAAGTAGCCGGCTCCGGTCGCCTCCCAGATGATCGCCGCGGCCGCCGCCACCATCGCCGAGACGGCGCCCTCGATCGTCATCAGCGCATCCCAACCGGATCGCCTGCCACGGGACGTCGCCGGAG
>DATAUX010000024.1:0-16206 GCA_036268015.1 Solirubrobacteraceae bacterium
GCCTGCGGCCCGTCACAGATCGCCTGCTCGGGATCCGGGTGAACCTCGACGATGATCCCGTCCGCGCCAGCCGCCGCAGCCGCGAGCGACAACGGCAGGACAAGATCACGCCGCCCGGCCGCATGACTCGGATCGACGACGACCGGCAGATGCGAGAGCTCCTTCAAGACCGGGATCGCCATCAGGTCCAACGTGAACCGATACGCCGTCTCGAACGTCCGGATCCCCCGCTCACAGAGCATCACCCGCTCGTTGCCCTCCTTGAGGATGTACTCCGCCGCCATCAACAACTCCTCAAGCGTCGACGACAAACCCCGCTTCAACAAAACCGGGCAACCACTACGCCCAACCTCGGAAAGCAGCGTGTAATTCTGCATATTGCGCGCCCCGACCTGAATCACGTCGGCAACCTCGAGCACAGCCTCCATATCCCTCGCGTCCATCAACTCCGTCACGATCGGCAACCCCGTCTCCTGCTTGGCCTCCGCCAACAACCGCAACCCCTCCTGCCCAAGGCCCTGGAACGCGTAAGGCGACGTCCGCGGCTTATACGCCCCACCCCGCAACATCGCCGCACCCGCATCCTTTACGACATGCGCCGTACTCAACAACGTATCCCGCGACTCGACCGTACACGGCCCAGCAATCAACGCGAAATTCTCGCCACCGATCTTCCGGCCACCAATCTCCAACACCGACGCATCCCGCAACTGATGCGACGCCAACTTATACGGCTTCAAAATCGGCACGACCTGAGCCACCCCCGGCGCACCCTCCAACTCCAAACGCGCGACATGCTCACGATCACCGACCGCCCCGATCAACGTCACCTCATCACCCTTCGAGACATGCGCACGCGCACCCGCACTCTCAACACGCTCAATGATCGCGCCGATCTCATCCTCGGTCGCATCAGCTTTCATCACAATCATCATCTGCCGGTTCCTTTTCCAGTGCAGCCTGGAGCTTAAGTGGTGGTCGGGATGGGCATCGGAGCCCAGCTGCGGGGGAGCGGCGCTCGGTCCGACCGGGGACCTCGCTTTCGAGCCGGCGCGCACCACCTCACGGTGGGCACGGGTCCGAGCGCCTAGCTAAATCGCCAGGACCAGGAGCTGCGATAGCCGTCGCTCAGCTGGGCGCCGAGGGCGCCGCAGACCGTCATAGCTGAGTGGGTGGGGCGGCGCATCGGTACCCGAAAGTGTGGCACATGGACCGCGCCGCGTCCATCCCGGTGGCCGAATGTCGGTTTTATGAACTTGACAATCCAGTCTCTCCCGCCTAGACTGGATCGATCGATCCATTCGGGACGGCCCCAGACAACGAGAGAGAAGGCGGGACGATGAGCCTCACCAGACAGACGATCGCCGAGCAGGTCGACGGCCTGAAGGCCGGCCTCGAGGCCCGGGCACCGGCCGCGATCCTCGCCGTGTTCCACGACGAGCAGGCCGGCCTGGCGGCGGCCGGCGTGCCGCCGGGCGTCCTCGAACCGGGAGCGGCGATGCCCGACGGCGAGCTGGTAGACGTCCACGGCGGGCCGACCACGCTGGCGGCGGCTCGGGCCGGCCGGCCGGCCGTCGTCGTCTCCTACCGGGGCGCCTGGTGCCCGTACTGCAACCTCACGCTCCGTGCCTACCAGGATCAGCTCGTCCCGGCCCTCGCCGAGCGGGGGATCGACCTGATCGCGATCAGCCCGCAGAAGCCGGACGGGTCGCTGACGATGCGGGAGACGAACGACTTGACCTACACGGTCGTCTCGGACCCGGGCAACCAGATCGCCAGGCAGCTGGGCGTGCTCAGCCCCGAGCGGTCCGACGCGGCCCGGGCGGCGGCGACGGCGCTCGGCGCGGACGTCGCGGCCGGCAACGCCGACGGGACCGACCGGGTGCCGATGCCGACCACGGTGATCGTCGACGCGGGCGGGACGATCCGCTGGATCGATGTCCATCCGGACTACGCGACGCGGACCGAGCCTCGCGAGATCCTCGACGCGGTCGCCTCGATCCTCGGCTGAGCCGGGACCCGGGCCGGGGGGTCAGGCGAGCAGACCGCCGAGCGCCTCGAGGAATCGGGCGTTCTCGGTCGGCGTCCCGTAGGTCACGCGGAGGGCGCCCGGCCGGCCGAGGGACCCGCCGGCGCGGACGAGGACGCCCTGGTCTGCGAGCCGGTCGACGACCACCTGGTCGTCGACGTCGTCGCCGAGGGAGAACCAGCAGAAGTTCGCCTGGGACTCGGCGGCGTACAGGCCGAGCCCCGAGAGGCCCTCGTAGAGCTCGGCGCGGGCGACGATCGCCCGTTCGACGCGTTGGGTGACGGCATCCTGGCGGCCGAGCGCGGCGATCGCGGCGGCCTGGGCGGCCGCGTTGCAGGAGAACGGCTGGCGTACCTTGTTGACCGCGTCGGGGAGCTCGCGCGACCCGCAGAGGGCGTAGCCGACGCGCAGGCCGCAGAGGCCGTGGACCTTCGAGAACGTCCGCAGGAGAACGAGGTTCGGGTGACGGTCGAGCAGGTCGATCGAGCTGTCGGGGTCGTCGAGCAGGTTGAACTCGCAGTACGCCTCGTCGAGGATCACGCAGACGTATTCGGGCACGCCGTCGAGGAAGGTCGCGATCGACGCGAGATCGACCGCCGTGCTGGTCGGGTTGTTCGGGTTGCAGATGATCACCAAGCGCGTCGCCACGGTGATCTCGGCGGCGATCGCCGCGAGGTCGTGGCGATCGTCGGAGTCGAGCGGGACCTCGATCGCCCGGGCGCCAGACGCGGCGCCGAGGTGGGGGTAGACGGAGAACGACGGCCAGGCGTAGACGAGCTCGGCGTCCGGATCGAGCAGGGCCTCGCCGGCGGCGAGCAGCAGGTCGCACGAGCCGTTGCCGACGGCGATCCGCTCGGCCGGGACGCCGTAGCGGTCGGACAGGCGCCGACGGACGGCGCCGGTCGTCGGGTCGGGGTAGCGGTTGAGATCACCGAGCACGCCCTTGATCGCGTCGATCACCTCCGGCAGGGGCGGGTACGGGGACTCGTTGCTCGCGAGACGGACGAACGGGCCGGTCCAGGCGTAGCCGGCGGCCGCCGGATAGTCCGGAATCCTGCGCACGGCGGCCGAGAACTCGAGTGCCACGGGTCGCGGCCTACTGGGCCGAGTCGAGGTCTGTCCGCAGGCTGCGGGCCTCACCCAGGTAGACGTGGCGGGCGACGTGGTCGTCGGGCGCGTAGTGGTGGATCAGCACGCGGATCACACGCGGCAGGGATCCGGGGACGTCGATCTCGCGGGCGCAGAGGAGCGGCACCCGCTCGAAGCCGATCCGCCGGGCGGCGACGGCCGGGAACTCGGCGTCGAGGTCGTTCGTCGCGGTGAAGATGCAGCTGACGACGTCGGCGGGGACGAGCGAGTTCCGGGCGCGCAGCTCGGTCATCAGCTCCTCGGTCGCCGCAAGGATCGACGGCCCGTCGTTGGACTCGACGCTGGTCGCCCCGCGCAGGGCAAAGAGACGCGGGGTCATCGCCGGTCGGACCGGGGCAGGTTGGCAGAGGGTCTCGCGATCAGGAGTCTGTACATCGGCTCGGTGAGGTTAGACAATATGGATCGTCGGTCCGTCGGGCCCAGGCTCTCGAAGGGCTGATCCATCCACGGCGTTCGTGGCGAGAATCGGCCCGGCCGGGCTGGAGGAGCCGCGGCGACCACAAGCAGATGGCGTGAAGGCGCGGTATGCCAGCGGCTGAGGACCGAGTCGTCACCGATGCGGCCGAGTGCGCGGGTCTCAAAACGGGAGCCCAAGCGCATCGACGAGCGCCCTGGAGTGGATTCGCCGCGGCCGGGCGCGACTATTCTGGGGTCGTGCGCGGAGGTCCTGTGGACCTGGAACGATCCGACGGCGTTCGCCGGGGAAGCCGTTCGCTGGCTGTGGCCGCGGTGCTCGCGGCGACGCTGATCGGGACGCCGGCCGTCGCAGCTGGGGTCTACGAGTACTTCGGGCTCGGCGGCGCGTCGGGCTCAGCCGTGCCGAGCTGTCCGGGAAACCCGTGCGCGGTGGTCACGGAGACCACCGGGTTCCAGGCGTCGATCGCGGGGCGTCACTCGTCGAGCGTCGTCGGGCGAGCCGGCCACGTGACGAGCTGGCGCATCGCCCTGTCGAAGCCGAACGCCGCGGAGGTGGCGTACTTCGACGAGTCCGTCGGCGCGCCGCCGAGTGCGGGGCTGGTCGTACTGCGCCACACGACCGGCTATCACTTTCGCGTCGTCGGCGCCAGCCCGATCGTCCTGCTCGCGGCGCTCTTCGGGCGGACGACGAAGTTCGCCCTGAAACACAGGCTGCCGGTTCGGGCTGGAGACATCCTCGCCGTCACCGTCCCGACCTGGGCCCCGGCGCTCGCGGTCGGACTCGACGCCGGCACGGCCTGGCGTTCGAGCCGGGCGACCGGCACGTGCAGCAGCCTGTTCAGCCAGACGGCGGTGATCACCGGTGGAGCGGTGACGACATCCGAGTGCGTCTACGCGACCGCGCGACTCGCCTACGGCGTTACCGTCTCCGTGGGTTGAACGGCTGGCCGGCATAGCGGCGTCGACCTGCGTCGAGCGGTCTCGTTCGGTCGGCGCTTGGACGGCCGGCCTCGACTCGGCCGGCCTCGAGGCTGTTGATCGCGGGGTCGGTCGACGCGGGGAGCTTTCACGACACGCTTCCAGAGTGCAGCGAATCTGCGGGGCGCCCGCGAAGGACAGGCGCCACCGACGGCCAGTCGGCGTCGCCGTCTGGCGCCAGGCGGCGCTGGTTCGGAGATCCCGCCGGGTCATCGCGCCCACAGCCCGCAGAGCCGGACGGCGGCGCGACGGTCACCGAAGGGCACGGGATCAGCGATCGCCGCGCCGGAACCGCGACGACGCGGGTGTCCGCCACTGCCGCCTCGACGGCACGTCGAGCGTGTTTGGCGACAAGACGTCCCTGCGGCATCCGCCGAACCTGCCGATCACGACCGGCAGATCCACCGCGACCAGCCCGCAGAGCCACCACGACCCGGTCACCAGATCCCCCACGCCGCGGCCGCGAAACCACCGAGCGACCCCCGGCCGGCTCGATCGCAGACGAGCGACGCCCCCTGCGCCCCCGGGCGCTCCAGTCAAGATCCGCACCCCAAGCCCGCCCCAAGCCCGGTGCCGGGTCCGCCCGAATGGCGCCTGCCATCCGTGCCAGCGCCAGGATCGGCGGCGACTCAGCCGGGAGCTGCGGCCGCCCGCAACCGCTCGACGTCGGCCTCGTCGAGCCGACGATGCTCCCCGACCCCGAGCGTGCCCAGCACCAGTGGTCCGTAGGCGACCCGCTGGAGGGCGATCACCCGATGGCCGACCGCCTCGCACATCCGGCGGACCTGACGCTTGCGGCCCTCGTGGATCACCAGCTCGATCAGGCCGGGACCGACCAGGCGGACGCCGGCCGGGGCGGTCGGCCCGTCGTCGAGCATGACCCCCGACCGGAGCGCCCGGACCGCCCGGCCGGCGACCGGCCCGCCGGCGACCGTCGCCACGTATGTCTTCTCGACCTCGTAGCGCGGATGCATCAGGAGGTTGGCAAGCTCGCCGTCGTTGGTCAGAAGGATCAGGCCCGTCGTGTCGACGTCGAGCCGGCCGACCGGGTACAGGCGGCTCCCGCCGTCCTCGATCAGCTGGACCACCGTCCGCCGGCCCTGCGGGTCGCTGGCCGTCGAGACGACGCCGGCCGGCTTGTGGACCACGTAGACGACGTGCCGCTCGGGACCGCTCAACTGCCGGCCGTCGACCGCGACGGCCTCGTACCCGCCGACATCGACCGCCGGGTCGATCGTCACCACGCCGTCGACGCTGACCCGCCCGTCCCGGATGATCACCTCGGCTCCCCGCCGGGACGCGACGCCCGCGTGGGCGAGATACTTGCCGAGTCGCACGGCTGCAACCATAGGCAGATGGACCTCGACCTGCTCGACGACACGCTGCGTGAGCTCGGCCACGCCCCGTACCGCGCCGGCCAGGTCTGGAAGTGGCTGGCCGGTGGCGCCCGGTCCTACGAGGCGATGACGAACCTCCCGGCCGGTCTCCGCGCCCAGCTCGCCGACCGTGTCCCGTTCTCGACGCTTACGCTCGCCGCCCGGTCGAACGCCGACGACGGGACCGAGAAGGCCCTGCTCAGAACCGCTGACGGCAAGTCCGTCGAGGCCGTCCTGATGCGCTTCCGCGACGGCCGCAGATCGCTCTGCGTCTCGTCCCAGTCCGGCTGCCCGCTGACTTGCACGTTCTGCGCGACCGGCCAGATGCGCTTCGCCCGCAACCTCAGGACCTCCGAGATCCTCGACCAGGCGCTCCACTTCCGCCGGATCGAGCCGGTCGACCACCTCGTCTTCATGGGCATGGGAGAGCCCCTCCTCAACGTCGCCAGCGTCCTCGACGCCTGCCGTCGGCTCCCGGACATCGGGATCACCCACCGCCGCACGACGATCTCGACCGTCGGCTGGATCCCCGGGATCGAGGCGATGATCGCCGACCCGATGCCGATCCGCCTGGCCTTCTCACTCCACGCGCCGGACGACGACCTCCGGTCCCGGCTGATGCCGGTCAACGACCGCTTCCCGCTGGCCGACGTGCTCGCCGCCTGCCACCGCTGGCACGAGGCCAAGAAGATGAAGGTCTTCATCGAGTACGTGATGCTCGCCGGCGTCAACGACCGCACCGACCACGCCCTGGCCCTCCGCGACCTGCTCGACCCCCGCGTCTTCAAGGTCAACCTGATCCCCTACAACCCGACCGACTCGGCCTACGACGGGTCCGGCCGCGACGCGATCGCCGCCTTCCGATCCGTGCTCGCCGCCCACCGTCTGCCCGTGACCGTCCGCCTGACCCGCGGCCGCGACATCAACGCCGCCTGCGGTCAGCTCGCCGCCCGGGCCGCCTGATCGGCTCCCGGCTCCGGCGGCTGGAGCACGGGCCCGGCGGATCGCCTGGCCGTAGCCGGGACTACGCGCCCGGCGGGTAGACCGCGACCTCCGACCCGGCGGCGAATGTCACGTGGCTCGGGGTCGCCCTGGCCAGGAACGCCCAGTCGGGTCCGTACAGACCGGCGAAGTCGACGTCCAGGTCGACGCTGTGGACCGTGTGCAGAGGCCACAGCGGGTGCTCGACCCGGTACTGGCGCATCTCCCCCCGGCGGGTCCGCCCGAAGCCGAACTCATGGTCGGTCAGCCACCGCCCGTCCGAGTCGTCGGCCGGCACGACTCCGGCCGCGTCGACCTCGGCCGTGACGACCGACAACCGCTCGCCCAGGACGTGCCGGACCCGCAGCCGGCTCGCGTCCCCCGCGACCCGGCCGACATCGCTGCGCATCGGAACCCTCGTGTACGGCTCGTTGTAGCTGACTCGCGCGACCACGACGACCGCCAGTTTCGGGACGAGCTCGCGGATGAAGACGATTCCCCGGTCGTCTCCCGCTCGCACGTAGAACCGAAGGTTGACCTCCGGAAAGTTCACGTTCCCCGGGATCGGCAGCCCGAAGACCCGCGTCCGCGCGAAATCGAATGCCACGAAGCTGACTCGCGCCTGACCGCCGAGCCGGTCGATCGAAAGACCCCTCGGAAGGTGGCCGGCCACCAACGACTCCGGCACCGCGTACGTGACGACCAGCAGGTTCTCCCACCGGGCCGTCAGAAACGGCCGGCGGTGCGGCCTGAAATCTGAGGACGTCATGACCCTCCGAGGATCGCACCAAACGCGTCTTGCGAGCCCGCTCGCCCAGATCTACGATCACCCGGCCCAGCGGATTCGGGGAGATGGTCGCCGTCGAGCGGTCGGTGAGCCGCAACGACGCGATCCTGCCGGCGACCCGCTGGGTCAGCCGCGCGGTCGTAGCCGTCCTGATCCCCGCCTTCGTGATCCTCTGGTGGCTTCCCACCGACACGGCCGACGACTGGGCCTGGACGATCAGGCCCCGCATGACGCCGATCTTCATGGGCTCGGGCTACGCCGCCGGAGCATTCTTCTTCGCCCGGGTCGCCCGCGGCCGCCGCTGGCACCACGTCGCCGCCGGCGTCCTCTCAGCCGCGATCTTCGCCGTCCTGATGCTGCTCGCCACCCTCGTTCACTGGGACCGCTTCAACCATGGCCACGCGCCCTTCCTCGGCGCCTTCATCTTCCACGGCTGGGTGATCGTCTACGTCGCCTCGTCCGCCCTCGTCGGCCTGCTCTGGCTGCTCCAGACATTCCTCGTCGCCTGCCTGCTCATACTGGTCGGCGCGGCCCGCGCCTGGAGCGACTTCGACCACGCCAACCCGCTCACCTGGCTGTTCGTCCTCGGGCTGGCCGCGACGGCCGCCGCGGTCGGCGTCCTCGATCGCCGGACCCACGCCCGCCTGGCCATCCCCCGCCCGACCCCGACCGCCTAGCCCCGCCCGCCGTCAGGCCGCCTTCGGCTTGCGGCGGATCGCGAACAGCGGCGCCCCACACTCCGGGCAGCTGCCCTCCCACCCGTCACGGCCGTTGGGCAGCGTGATCTCCCGGGCCCCGGCGATCGTCACCTTCTCCCCACACACGCACCATCCCTGCGGGTCCGGAACCCGACCGATCGGCTCAGACATCGACAAGCCCGTCCGGCACGAGAACCAGCTTCCCGCGGACGTGCCCGTCCGCGCTGCGCCGATGCGCCTCGGCCGCTTCCGTGAACGGCAGCACCCCCGCGACCGGCAGCGTGAACCGCCCCCGGTCGTGAAGCTCGGCCGCCTGCCCGAGTGCCTCCCAAGACCGGCCATCACCACCAGTCGTAACCCGGACGCCAAGCTCCGGAGCCGTGAAGTCCGCGATCGTGACGACGTTGTCCGGGCTCCCGGTCAGCTCGATCAGCGCCGGCAGCGCCCCGTGGCCGGCCGCGTCGAACGCCAGGTCGACGCCATCCGGCGCGAGTTCCCGGACCCGCTCGACCAGGCCGTCGCCGTAGGTCGTCGGCTCCACGCCCAGCCCCCGCAGGAATTCGTGGTTGCTCTCACTCGCCGTCCCGATCACCCGGGCCCCCCGCTCCCGGGCGAACTGGGCCCCCGCGATCCCGACCCCGCCGGCCGCCCCGTTCACGATCAGCGTCTGACCCGCTTCCAGGCCGAGCAGCTTGAGCACCCGCAGGGCCGTCTCCACCGCGACCGGCAGACCCGCCGCCTCGGCGAAGCTCAGGCCGGCCGGCTTGGCCGCGTAGTGGTCGACCACCGCATATTCCGCCGTCCCCCCGCCGACCGCGTTCCCGAAGACCGCGTCGCCGATCCTCGCATCCGTGACACCGTCGCCGACCTCGTCGACGATCCCGGCGACATCGCTGCCCGTGATCCGCGGCAGCTCGACCGGCGCCCTCGCAGCCATCGCCCCGTTGCGGATCTTCCAGTCGACCGGGTTCACGCCCGCAGCCCTGACCGCGACGCGAACCTGGCCGGCGGCGGCGTGCGGCTCGTCCACATCATCGACCCGGAGCACCTCGGGGCCTCCGTACTCACCGAAGCGCACAGCCTCCATCTCGAGCTCCCTTTTCTCACGGCGTTCGTTGCTCGACACGATAGGTCACGCTCGGGCCGGCCGGTCGGCGATACTCCACCCACGGAAGTCGTTGACGGGAGCTTTATGGCGATCGGGGCTTGACCGAGGATGAGGTGCCGAGCGTGCGGTCAGCCCCATCCCGAGGATCTCCCTGCCTGCCCGGCGTGCGGCGCCCCGACCGCCGACCGCCCAGCGGCTGCCAGCCGCGCCCGCGTCGAGCCGGCCCCGCCGCCGCCCGCGATCGACCCGGTCGGCGGCCTGCGCGGCGAGCGCAAGCTGATCACCGTCCTCTTCATCGATGTCGTCGGATCGATGAAGCTGTCCGAGGACCTCTCGTCCGACATCTGGGCGACCGTCGTCGACGACTTCCTGACCGCTGTCGAGCGGACCGTAGCCCCGTTCGGCGGCGCCGTCGACAAGTTCACCGGCGACGGCGCCCTCGTCCTCTTCGGCGCCCGCCAGGCGACCGAGGACCACGCCCGCCGGGCCTGTCTCGCCGCGCTCGAGCTCCGCGGCGCGCTCGAGCGCCTCGGCGACGCGATCGCCCACACCCACACCGCCGGTTTCCGCGTACGCATGGGGATCAACTCCGGCGAGGTCGTCGTCGGCCACCTCCGCGGCAGCCGGCACGCGCCCGAGGTCATCGGCCACACCGTCGGCCTCGCCCAGCGCGTCCAGGCGCTCGCCCCGCCCGGCTGCGTCTACCTCTCCGAGCAGACCGCCGCCCTCGTCGAGGACGAGTTCGCCCTCGAGGAGCTCGGGCCCGCCCGGGTCAAGGGCACCCACCGACCGGTCCGCGTGTTCGCACTCCAGGGTCTCGCCCGGGCTCGCACCCGCCACGAGACGCCCCGCCGCCGCGAGTGGTCGTCTTTCGTCGGCCGCGACGTCGAGCTCGCCGAGCTCGAGGCGGCTCTCGAAGCCGCGTGCGACGGCGACGGGCAGGTGATCGAGCTCGTCGGCGACCCCGGCGTCGGCAAGAGCCGCCTCTGCCGGGAGTTCGTCGACCGCTGCCGCGCCCGCGACCTGACCGTGATCACCGCGAGCGTCACCGCGCTCGGTCGGATGCGACCGCTCGGACCCGTGCTCGAGATGCTCCGGGCGACCTTCGCGACCGAAGCCGACACGCCGCCCGACCGGGTCCGCGACCAGATCCGGCGCACGTTCGACACGCTCGGCGACCACGTCGCCGAGCGGACCGACCTGATGTGGGACTTCATGGGCGTCACCCCCGCCGACCAGCCGCTCCCCCCGATCGACCCGGACGCCCGCCGCCGCCGCGTGATCGAGTTGATCGGAGACATGGTCCACGCCCGCAGCGCACGCGAGCCGGCCGTCGAGATCGTCGAGGACGTCCACTGGATGGACGACGCCAGCCAGCCCTTCCTCGACGGCCTGATCGAGGCCGTCCGCGGAACGCGGACCCTGCTCGTGATCACCCACCGCACCGGCTACGCCAGCGCCCAGCTCGCGGCCGCCCACTGCCGCCTGCTGCCGCTGATGCCGCTCACCCATGTCTCCAGCGAGCTGCTCGTCAACGAACGACTCGGCGACGACGCGTCGCTCGACGATCTCGCCCAACAGATGGAGCGCAGCAGCGAGGGCAACCCGTTCTTCATCGAGGAGCTCGTCCGCAACCTCGTCGAGCAGGGCACGATCGACGGCGAGCCCGGCGACTACCGGCGCGTCGCCCCGCTCCCCAGAAGCCTCCCGCCCAGCGTCGAGAGCGTCCTCGCCGCCCGAATCGACCGGCTCCCCGAAACCGACAAGCGACTCCTCCAGACCGCGTCGGTGATCGGCCGCGAGTTCGATCCCGCCCTGCTCGCCGCCGTCGCCGGCGGCGGCGCCGACACCCTCGACGCGTCGCTCACCGCCCTCTGCGCCGCGGCACTCGTCGACCGGCTCGAGAACGGGATCTGCAGCTTTCGCCACGCCCTGACCCGTGAGGTCGCCCACTCGTCGCTGCTCACCACCGACCGCCGCCGGCTCCACGCCCTCGTCGCCCAGGCGACGATCGAGCTGCTCAACACCGACTCGCTCAACGAGCAGGCCGCCCTGATCGCCTACCACCTCGAGGCCGCCGGCGAGCCCGGCCCCGCCGCCCAGTGGAACGCCCGAGCCGCCGGTTGGGTCGGCCTCAGCCACCCGGCCACGGCCCTCGCCCACTGGCGTGAGGTCAGCCGGCTGACCTCGGCCGTCCCCGCCGACGAGCAGGTCGTCCGGCTGGCGATGACCGCCGCCCTGCGCAGCCTCACCCTCTCCTGGCGACTCGGCGCCGGCGCCGACGAGGTCGCCGACCTCTACGCCCAGAGCCGGGACCTCGCCCGCCGCGTCGGCAGCGTCGGCGCCGAGGCGCTCGCCGTCGGCAACTACGCCGCCGTGCTCGGCTTCTCCGGTCACGGCCGCAGCTTCCTCGAGCTCTCCGAGGAGGCCGTCGCCCTCGGCGAGCGCTCCGGCGACCTCGGCATCCTCCAGACGACCCGCGCCCCGCTCCAACTCTCCCTGATCCATCGCGGACGGCTCGACGAGGCGCTCGCCGTCGGACGGGCGATGCACGCCGCCGCCCGCGACCACCCCGACGCCGGCGCCGGACTCGCGCTCGACTCGCCGCTCGCCTGGAGCCACTACAGCCAGGCCCTCTCGCTGATGTACATGGGCGAGCACGCCGCCTCCCGTGACCTCTTCGAGGCCGCGATCGCCCAGGCCGAGACCGACAACAACCTCGAGGTCGTCTGCTGGTCCTCCGCCCACCTGACCAGCGTCCTCCATGCGCTTGGCGACATCGCCGGCGCCCGCGAATCGAGCACGCGGGCCGTCGCGATCGCCGAACGCGCCGGCGACGGACTCTCGCTCGCCCTCTCCTACTCCTGCCTCTCGGCCCTCGAATCCGCGGAGGGCCACACCGACGCCGCCGCATCCAACGCCCGCCGGACGCTCGCGATCGTCGAGGAGCACCACGCCGGCAGGATGCTCGAGCCGCTCGCCCACGCCCAGCTCGCCGCGACCCGCCTCGCGCTCGGCGATCTCGCCGGCGGCCACCGCGAAGCCCAGCTCGCCGTCGACCTCGCCCGCTCCTACGAGTCCGTGATCTACCAGATCGCCGCCGAACTCGTCCTCGCCCGGGCCCTGCGCTCGATCGGCGAGGCCGACCGGGCCGACGCCCTGCTCGCCGAGGTCGAGCAGGCGATCGACGAGACCGGCGCCCGCAGCTTCTCACCCGGGCTCGAAGCCCAGCGCTGAGGACGGCGCGCCCCGGCGGCCGGCCAACCGCCCGCTCAGCGGGCCCGCCGCACCATTTCTGGCAGCCCGGCCAGCAGGTAGAGGACGAACACGGCGACGACCACGAAGAAGCTCACCGGCCACCCGTGCCCGACCGGCGGCCAGTCGTAGCTGTCGTATGCCAGGAGGATCCCCACCCACGTCGCCACCAGCCCGATCACGCCCGCCCCGACGATCGCCACGCCCGGCCGCTTCGTCAGCCGCAGGGCCGTCGCCGCCGGCCCGACCAGCAGCGCCGTGCTGAGGATCGCCCCGATCGTGACCGCCGACAGCGACACCGAGATCGCCAGCGCCAGCAGGAACGCCGCGCCGATCGGCCTCACCCGCACGCCCCGCGCCGCCGCGATCTCCGGGCTGACCGAGCTCAACAGCAGCGGCCTGTAGATCGCCCCGACCAGGCCGACCGCCACCACCCCGAGCCCGACGACCAGCGGGATCGTCGAGCTCCCGATCGCGAAGATCGACCCGAACAGGATCGTCACCGTCGCGCCCGACGTGTTGTCGTAGATCGCGTCCCAGTACAGGAACAGCGCCGCCAGGCCGAGGCCCGCGCCGAGCACGATCCCCGTCGCCAGATCCCGGCCCCGCGGCCGCTGGATGCCGATCAGCTCCATCGCCCCCGCCGCCGCCACCCCGATCGCTACGAACCCCCACAGCGGGCCGACGCCGACCAGGAACGCCGCCGCTCCACCCGTCGCCCCGAGGTCGGCGATCGCGTGACCCGCGAACGACTGCCCCCGCATCACCGTGAACACGCCGACCACGCCCGACACCGCGCAGACCACGGCGCTGACCGCGATCGCCACCTCGACCCCGCTGTCGGAGAAGAAGCCCCGCGCGAAGATCGCTCCCAACGCGCCGATCACCCGATCCGCTCCCGACCCGGATGCCCACTCATCGCAGCCGCTCGGTCGACGTCCCGTCGGCCACCGCCGCCTCCAGCGCCCGGACCTCCGCCAACATCCACGACGCGTAGTCGTACCCGGGTGTCGGCATCGTCTCGTAGACGCCCACGACCGGCACGCCGTACCGCCTGGCCGCCGCCAGGAAGTTCGCCGTCAGCGAGTCGGTGACCTGCTCGTTGTAGACGAACACCTTGACCCGATGACCCGAGAACAGCCCGTTCTCGAGCGTCACGTCCTGCGGCGCCGGGTCGACCCCGTTCATGATCTCCGACTGCAGCGTGAACGGGCTCAGGTCGTCGGTGCCCGCCGCCTCGAGCATGTAGTCGCCGACCGGCTCCGTCGTCGCCACCCGCGTCCCCGGAAACCGCTTCGCGAACGCCGCCAGAGCCGTGTACCACGGCGTCAGCGACCGGTCGAAGCCGGCCGCGTTCGCCCTGAAGTACGCCGCGTGGGCCGGCTCGATCCCCGCCAGGTCGCGGGCCACGGCCGCCGCCACCGCCGGCATCGTGCTCGGCCGGTACCAGAGGTGCGGGTTCCCCGTCGAGTCCGGCAGGCCCAGCAGCTTCTGCACGTCGATCACCTGCCGCCCCGCGGTCGACGTCGCCGATTCGACCGTGTTCATGAAGCTGTCGTACCCCAGCCCGTTCTGCACGATCAACCGCGCCGACCCGATCACCCGCGCGACGCTCGGGCTCGCCTCGAACGTGTGCGGGTCCGTGTTCGGGTTGCTCTCGATCGCGCTGACCCGCACATACCTTCCGCCGACCCGGCCGATCACGTCCGCGTACTCGTTCTCGGCCCCGACCGCGACGATCGCTCCCGGGCTCGAGCTTCCCGACGTGACCGGCGCCGACGAGCCCGGCGAGCATCCGCTGGCCCCGAACCCGGCGACCAACCCGACGACGACCGCCGTCCGAGCACCCCGGATGCGGCGCAACGACAAGACCCGATCCTTTCGTCCGACGCGAGACCTGACCGCCGACCGGCGACTCGGACAGACTACTAAAACGAGACTGGATCTTGTTTTAGGTTCCGGCGGGGTCGTCCACGCCGGCGGCGGCCGTGTCCGGATCGGACCCGTCCCGGCTCACGCGATCGGCTGGCAGCTCTCGGCGATCGCGAGCATCTGCCGGTTCGTCAGCTCCGTGTCCTCCGTGTTGTTGAGCCAGTAGACCGCCTTCCCCGCCCGCCACGAGATCACCCGGATGTGACTGCCGTCGAGATACACGCCGTAGGTCCGGCCGCCGATCCTTCGCGACTCGTGCGGACCCGCCAGGATCGGCGGGTCCGTCCAGTTGGTTCCCTCGACGCCGTAGTACTCCCCGACCAGGCCCCTCGCGATCGAGACGACGTACGCCCGGCGCTTGATCCCGTTCTCGTCGCGGACCGTGTACGCCCGGACGTCGTCCGGTGTCGACCCGCTCTGCACGCGCAGCCCCGGCTCGTACCACCGCAGCGGCAGCCCCACCGATGCGACGTTGGCCAGGCCGACGTCGCTCTCCGGCGTCGCCGACAGTCCCAGCGCCGCGACCGCCCTCGTCGACTTCGCCCCGCGCAGCGACACGCTCGACACCTTGATCTGCGACGGCGGGTTCCCGTTGAGGAAATCCGACACCGTCGCCCTGACCTGCGCCGGCGAGGCGACGACGTAGCTCGTCGTCCCGATCGTCACGTTGCGATCCGCCTGGAAGGTCACCTGGCGGATCGGCCGCCCGAGCGAGAAGGCCGCCAGCGTGAACAGGTGGAAGATCTGCTGCGTCCCGTGGATGTCGGTCGCCACCGCGCTGTGCAGCGCCCGCAGGAGCAGGTCCTCCTTGCTGATCAGGCCCTTCACGCCGATCTGCTGCTTGGCCTGGCGGACGAAGTCCTGCTGGCGGGCGACCCGCACGAAGTCCGAGTCGTCGTGCCGGTAGCGGACATAGTCGAGCGCCGTCTCCCCGCACAGCTTCTGGTAGCCCGGCTGGATGTCGATGCTCGCGTAGTTGTCGAGCACCGTCCCCGTGTTCACGTTGTAGTAGTGGCGATCGACGTACACATAGACGCAGCCGATCGTGTCGATCAGCTTCTGAAACCCGGCGAAGTTGACCGACACGATGTGATTGATCTGGATCCCCGGCAGCGTGCTCTCGACGGTCTTCGCCGCCAGCGACACCCCACCGATCGTGTACGCCGAGTTGATCTTGCCCGTCGTCACCCCGCCGCCCGGCGCCGTGATCTCCGTCCTCAGGTCCCGCGGCACCGACAGCTCCGAGGTCTGGTGGCGGCTCGGATCCATCCGGATCAGGAGCAGCGTGTCCGAGTGCGGCGGATCCTCCCGGTCGAACGAATCCTGCGACAGCTTCCGCGCATCCGTCCCGACCACGAGGATCGTCTCGGCCTTGCCCGCCTGCGCCGGCGTGATCACGCCGGCCGCCGTCCGCAACGTCGACGGGCCGAACAGGTCGGCGACGTGCTTGACCTCGAGCAGGACCGCCGCGGCCGTCGCGATCGTCGTCAGCAGCA
>DATAUX010000025.1:0-13512 GCA_036268015.1 Solirubrobacteraceae bacterium
CTCTCAACCAGCTGCTCGTGCAGATGGACGGGGTCGACGACCCACCGTTCATGCGCAAGATCATGACCAACCGCATCAACACGTTCCTCGACGCGACCTACATCGTCCCGCCGAAGGTCGGCAAGCTCAAGCTGCGGATGCGGGCACCGAAGCCGCGGGCCGAGCAGATCTACTTCATCGGGGCGACCAACGTGCCGATCGACCGCCTCGACCCCGCCCTGATCCGCCCGGGCCGGATGGGCCGGCACATCTGGTTCCGGACGCCGACCAAGGACGACCGCAAGGACATCTTCGACCTCTACATGGACCGCGTCGATCACGCGGACGAGCTCGACACCGAGAAGCGGCGGGACGAGCTCGCACGGATCACGAACGGGTACTCGCCGGCGATGATCGAGCAGGTCTGCTCGATGGCCCTGACCTACGCCCACTCGGACGAGCGGGTCGAGTTCGAGTGGGCCGACCTGGTCGAGGCGATGACGACGATCGAGTCGGGCACGGCGCAGGGCGTCGACTACGTGCCGGAGGAGACTCGCGCGGTCGCGATCCACGAGGCCGGCCACGCGGCCGCCTCGCACGTCTACATGCAGGGCGTCCTGTCGACCCGCCTGTCGATCCGCAAGCGCGGCGGATCGCTCGGCCACCACCAGGCGATCGAGAAGGAGGAGCGCTTCTCGAGCTGGCGTCACGAGGAGGTCGGCCAGCTCGTCTGGACGCTCGGTGCGATGGCCGCCGAGCACGTCTTCTACGGGGAGAACTCGATCGGCGTGAGCGGCGACATCCAGAGCGCGACGTGGCGGGCGGCCCGGATGGTCGGCATCTGCGGAATGGGGCCCGAGCCGATCGACTTCAACGGCCACGAATGGGAGAGCGACGACGCGCGCAAGGAGGCGGCCGAGATGTACATGGACCGTTTCGAGTCGATCGGCGCGAAGATCATCAACCGCTCGGCCGGGAGCGCGCTGATGGGCGATCCGATCCCGTCGATCCTCGGCGATCGCAACAAGAGCCGGGCGGCCGCCCAGATCCTCGGACAGGCCTACATCACCGCCTACTGCCTGATCCTCCACAACCGCGAGCAGGTCCAGCGGATCGCCGAGACCCTGATCGCCAGACGCGAGCTGCATGGTGACGAGGTGGTCGAGGTGCTCGACGCGGCCCGGCTCGAGGCGCCCGCGATCGACATCACCGACGACGCGTCATGGCCGGACCTTTGAGCGAGCTGAGCACACCCCGGGGAGGCGACGCCCACGCCCGGGCACCCGACCCGGCCGGGACCCGCCCGAAGGTCGACCTGCGGGCCCGACGGCCGGGATCCCCAGATCACGCGGAAACCGACGCCGAGCAGGGAGCGCCCGTGGCCGCCGCAGTCGGGGCGGCGGACGCCGGCCGCGAAGACGGAGCCGACGAGGCCGGTCTCGGGCAGACGTTCGGCCGGCTCGCCGAACCCGAGCCCCTGAACGGACGCACCCAGCCGGCCCGCGAAGCGGTCGCCGCGACCGCGACGAAGCCTGCCCGCCAGGACGCGAGTTCGCGGCCGGCGCCCACCGACCTGATCCCCACCGCGAGCCCGCCGTCCAGCCCCCACGCGCCGCGCTTCCAGTTTCTGATCGGAGCCCTGATCGCCCTCGGGATCTCGGCGATCGCGATCACTGTCCTGACGCTTCGCTCCCACCGCGACAGCGTCCCCGCGGATTGGGCTTCCTGGCACCCGACCGCGTCGGGCTTCGCGGCGGCCGCCCAGATCGCCGACCACGTCGGGCCGGAGTACCGCCTCGCGACGAACGCCCAGATGGTGGCGATCCAGTCGGGTCCGCTCGCGCTCGACGGGGTTCCCCTGACGCTCGTCCGCCGGAGCAACGCCAGCGCGAACGCGAACGTCGTCGCCCTCAACGGGAACGCCGTCCTCTACAAGATGTGTGGGCTGGCCGCGTCCTGCTCGATCGTCGGCACACCGAGCGCCGAGCGGCTGACCCTGATCCGGCGCGAGGCGCTCGAACTCGCGCTCGACACCTTCGAGTACGTCGGCAACGCCAACCAGGTCGTCGTGTTCCTCCCGCCGGTCGTGACGGCGTCGACGACCGGAACCAAGAAGACCACGACCGCGGCGACCGACGCGCTGTTCTTCCAAGCGTCAGACTTCCAGAGCGAGCTCAACCGACCGCTTTCGACGACGCTGAGCGTCAAGCCGCCGACGATCAGCACGGTCGACACGGCGTCCGATACGCCGGTCGTCAAGGCTCTGACGATGCCGTCGTTCTACACGTTCAGCATCGTCCCCCAGACGGCCGACGCCACGGTCTTCCTGGTGCTCCAGCCGTTCACCGTCGGCTGAGCATGCCGTCCGGCCGCCGGGTCGGCCCGGCGGCCCGGGCCGCCTACTTGCGTCGTCCGAGCTTGCGGACACCTCCGGTCGCCGTGACCCCGGCCTTGACGACGCCCATCAGCGCGCCGAAGGCGAGGTTGGTCGGCGTCGGCTTGTTGCGCAGATGGTCCTGGTCGGTCAGGGTGACGTGCTCGGGCGCCGGCGTGTCGAACTTGAACTCGAAGCCGAGGTCTCCCCGCGCGGCCAACTCCTCCGGGCTCAGCCGACCCACGTTCTCGGCCATCCCGGCGTTGTTCGCGAGCGTTCCCACCGGCCGAGCCGGGTTCGGCTTCGGCGGCAAGCCGGATCCACCGCGCTCGATGTACGGCAGCGGCTTGCCCTTGTTCGAATTGGTTACGGGCATGTGGCCTCCTTCGCTGGTCTCTCTCGTCCTTTGACGTTACCGCTTGCCCGGGCGCGTCCACAAGTCTCGCGCGCCCAGTCGATCGAGTCTCGCGCGCCCAGTCGATCGGCTCGTCCACCCGACTCGGCGGATCCGGCCGATCGACCGTTGTTCCCGACCCGCAGACGGTTGCATGTACAATTACCTCATGTCGTCAGAGTTCAGACTCAGCGTGCTCGACCAGTCGCCGGTCGCCGAGGGCTCGACCGGATCGCAGGCGCTCCAGAACACGATCGACCTCGCCCGGCTGGCCGACGACCTCGGCTATCACCGGTACTGGGTCGCCGAGCACCACGGTGGACCGCTGCTCGCCGGCCCGAGCCCCGAGGCACTGATCGGGCCGATCGCGGCCGCCACCTCGCGACTGCGGGTCGGCAGCGGCGGGGTCATGCTGCCGCACTACAGCCCGCTGAAGGTGGCCGAGACGTTCAGCGTCCTGAGCGGCCTGTTCCCCGGCCGGATCGATCTCGGCCTCGGGCGGGCATCCGGGACCGACCCGATGACCACGCTGGCCCTCCAGCGCGATCGCCACACCGTCCCGCCCGACGACTTCCCCGAGCAGCTCGCCGAGCTCCTGGCCCTGTTCGACGGGACGCTGCCCGCGGCCCATCCGTTCGCCCGCCTCTCGGCGACGCTGCCGGGCCGCCCTGAACGTCCGATCCCCTGGCTGCTCGGCTCGTCTGACCAGAGCGCGATCTGGGCCGGCCAGCTCGGACTCCCGTACGCCTTCGCCGACTTCATCAACCCCCGCGGGTCCGGCGCGGCCGCCCTCTACCGCGAGCACTTCGCCCCCTCTCCCCTGCTCGCCGAGCCGCTCGTCGCCGTCGCCGCCTGGGCGATCTGCGCCGACTCGGCCGACGAAGCCGACCGGCTGGCCTCTAGCAGCAGGATGGCCATGCGGATGCTCCGGCGGGGCCGGCTGATCGCCGTCCCACCGGTCGAGCGGGCCGTTCACTTCCTCAAGGACGAGGGCGGCGACGACGGCGGCCGGCGGCTGATCCTCGGCACGCCCGGTGCCGTCCGCGGTCAGCTCGAGCAGGTCGCCGCCGACTACGGGGCCGAGGAGGTCATCGTCGTGACGATCACCTACGACCACGAAGCCAGGCGCCGCTCGTACGAGCTGATCGCCGACGAGTTCGACCTCTCGCCGGCGGGCTCCTCGACGGCCGTCTCCGCGGCCGACCGCTAGCAGACCGGCCACCGCCGGTCGGTCTGTGTGACTCGCCGCGGACGACCCCCAGTACTGGACGGTCCAGCACCGGCTGACCGAGCAAGCCGTGGGCGGTCGCGATCCTCGTCGACCTGCCCGTCTCAGCCCAGGCTCTGCCCAACCGCCTGGCCAGGGTCGCGCGTGTCAGGGAGCAGGCGCCCCGACGGTGTCCCCGGGACCCGGCTCGCCCGGCTCGAAGCCGGGGCATGCGAGCACCGGAATCCCCGGATACCTGGCGTAGCGCTCGGGCTCGGTTCGGGACCGGCCGCACAGCGAGAAGACCGACCCCCGGGTGTTCGGGACGAGTCGCTGATGGCAGCAGGAGTTGCACAAACCGGCCGGAGGTTGGCGTTCTCGAGGCACTATACTTTGTGAAGTGAAGACGTTCCAGAGGTTGCTGGGGTTCCTGCGACCGTACCGCAAGGGCGTCGTCTGGTCGTTGGTCCTCGCGGCCGCGGCGATGATCGCAACCGTCGCGATCCCGTACCTCAGCGGCCGCGGCCTCGACGCGATCCGCGCCCACGACCGTCATCAACTCGTCGACCTAGGGCTCGCGGTCGCCGGCGCCGGGCTGTTCCGGCTCGTCCTCACGGTCGTCCGCCGGATCGTCGCCGGACAGGTCTCGCTCGGCGTCGAGTACGACCTGCGAACCCGGCTGTTCGGCCATCTCCAGTCACTCGAGCTCGGCTTCTTCGACCACAACCAGACCGGCCAGCTGATGTCCCGGGCGACGGTCGACCTCCAGGCGGTCCGCTTCTTCCTCGGCTACGGACTCGTCTACATCCTCCAGTCCGGGCTGACGATCCTCCTCGCCGGCGCCGCGATGGTGATCCTCCAGCCCGATCTCGCCGTGATCTCGCTGGTCCCCGTCCCGTTCGTGATCTGGGTATCGATCCGCTACGGACAGGTCGCCCGCCCGGCGATCCAGGAGGTCCAGCAGCGGATCGGCGAGCTGACTGCCGACGCCGAGGAGAACATCTCCGGCGTCCGGGTCGTCAAGGCCTTCGCCCGCGAGGCGCACCAGCGGGCCCGCTTCGAGCGAAGCGTCGGGCGGGTCTTCGACCAGGCGATGGTCTCGGCCCGCCTCCAGGCCCGCTACAACCCGCTGATCGGCTTCCTCCCCCAACTCGGGCTGGCCGCCGTCCTCCTCGTCGGCGGCCGCCAGGTGATCGACCACAAGCTGACCGTCGGCCAGTTCGGGACGTTCTATCTCTACCTGCTGATGCTGCTCTCGCCGATGCAGACGCTCGGCCAGATCCTCGGTCTCGCCCAGCGGGCGACCGCTTCGGGCGCGCGGATCTTCCAGCTCCTCGACCGCGCTCCCCGCCTGATCTCGGCGCCCGGCGCCCCGCCGCTGCCGGCGGGCCGCGGGCACGTTCGGCTCGAGGGGGTCGAGCTCCGCTACGAGGGCGCCGTCCACCCCGCGCTCCGCGACGTCTCGCTGGACGTCCCGGCCGGACGGACGGTCGCCCTGGTCGGGGCGACCGGGTCCGGCAAGACCTCGCTCGCCGCCCTGCTCGCCCGGCTGTACGACCCGACGGCCGGCCGAGTGACGATCGACGGGGCAGATCTCCGCGAGGTCGCCGTCGGGTCGGTCCGCGAGGCCGTCGCCCTGGTCAGCGACGAGCCGTTCCTGTTCAGCGCGACCGTCGCCGAGAACATCGCCTACGCCCGGCCGACCGCCAGCCGTGACGAGGTCGAGACGGCCGCCCGCCGGGCGCAGGCCCACGACTTCGTGCTCCGCCTGCCCGACGGCTACGACACGCGCGTCGGCGAGCGCGGTCTGACCCTGTCGGGCGGCCAGCGCCAGCGCCTTGCGATCGCCCGCGCCCTGCTCGCCGACCCGCGGGTCCTGATCCTCGACGACGCGACATCGTCGGTCGACGCGTCGACCGAGCAGGAGATCAAGCGCGGCCTGCGCGAGGTGATGGCCGGCCGGACGACGTTCGTGATCGCCCACCGGCTGTCGACGATCGCCCTGGCCGACGAGATCGCCGTCCTCGAGGACGGACGCGTCGCCGCGTACGGAACACACGCGGAGCTGATGACGCGCTCCGACCATTACCGGGAGATCGTCGAGAAGGGCCTGCCCGACCAGATCTTCCTGACGCGCAAGCCCCGCGAGGCGCAGGAGGCGAACCTGTGAGCCGGCCACGTGGAGCACGCGGGCTCGGCGACGTCCGCCGGCGACTGCGCGGCACCAGTGGCCGCGGCCGGCGTCTGCGTGGCCTGCTCGCCCTGCTGCGGCCGTACCGCCTCCGCGTGATCGCGATGTTCGCGTCGCTCGTCGTCGGCACGGCCGCCTCCCTCGCGCCGGCCCCGCTGGCCAAGCTCGCGATCGACGACGGGATCACGGCCGGTGACCGGCGGACGCTGACGCTCGTGGTGATCGCCTTCCTCGTCGCGGCCGGAGTCGTCTGGGTCGGAACCTACGCCCAGACCTACCTCGTCGAGTGGGTCGGCCAGCGGGCGCTCGCCGATCTCCGGCTGGCGATCTTCGACCATCTCCAACAGATGCCGATCGGCTTCTACGAGCGCCGTCCCGCCGGCGTCCTGATCTCGCGGATGACAAACGACGTCGAAGCGCTCGACGACCTCGTGACCGACAGCGTGGTGACGCTGTTCCAGGCGTCCCTGACCCTGCTCGGGACGCTGCTGATCCTCGTCCTGCTCGATTTCAGGCTGGCCCTGCTCACGTTCACCGTGGTCCCGGTGATCATCCTCGCGTCGCTGGCCTTCCGGATCGCGTCGGCCGACGCGTACAGGCGGACGAGGGAGACGATCGGCCAGATCACGGGCAACCTCCAGGAGACGCTGTCCGGGATCCGGGTGGTCAGGGCCTTCGGCCAGGAGGCGCGCCACGTCCGCCGGTTCGCCACGCTCAACGAGGCCAACCGGGAGGCGAACATGACGACGGTCTATCTCAACGCGGCCTACTTCCCGGCGATCGAGATGGTCTCGGCCCTCGGCACGGTCGCGATCCTGATCTACGGCGGCTACCAGGCGATCGACGGGGCGATCACGATCGGCGTGATCGTCGCCTTCATCGCCGCGCTCAGCAACTTCTTCGCGCCGATCACCCAGCTCTCCCAGCTGTACACGACCTACCAGTCGGGGATGGCCGCGCTCGACAAGATCTTCGAGCTGCTCGACGTCACGCCGGACCTCGTCGAGGCTCCGGACGCGGTCGAGCTCGGACGGATCCGCGGGGAGATCCGCTTCGAGGACGTCACCTTCGCCTACGCGACCGAACCACCGCCGACGGCCGACGGCGGGCGGCAGACGCCGCAGACCCCACAGTCCCCCGATATTCCCCAGACCGATGATCGGGCCGGCCCGCCGGCCGAGCTCGTCGTCGCGCTCGACTCGATCAACCTGGTCGTGCCGCCCGGGCAGACGGTCGCCCTGGTCGGAGCGACGGGCGCCGGGAAGTCGACGCTCGCGAAGCTGGTCGCCCGGTTCTACGATCCGACCGCCGGCCGGGTGCTGGTCGACGGGCACGACCTCCGCGACGTCCGGGCATCGAGCCTGCGCCGGCAGATGGGCATCGTTCCCCAGGAGGCTTTCCTGTTCTCGGGGACCGTCGGCGAGAACATCGCCTTCGGACGGCCGGACGCGACGGTCGAGCAGGTCCGAGCGGCCGCGGCCGCGGTCGGGGCCGACGATTTCATCATCGCCCTCGACAAGGGCTACGACACCGAGGTCGGCGAGCGGGGCGCCCAGATCTCGGCCGGCCAACGCCAGCTGCTCGCGTTCGCGCGGGCCCTGATCGCCGACCCGCGGATCCTCGTGCTCGACGAGGCGACCTCGAACGTCGACCTCCACACCGAGGGCCGGATCGAGGACGGCCTGCGCCGGCTGCTGACCGGCCGGACGGCCCTCGTGATCGCCCACCGCCTGTCGACGATCCGCGCGGCCGGCCGGATCGTCGTCCTCCAAGGCGGCCGGATCGTCGAGCAGGGAACCCACGACGAGCTGATCGACGCGGGCGGGGCCTACTGGGACCTCTACCGCGACTGGTCCGAGCAGACCGCGCTCGCCCTTCCGGTCGGCTCGCAGAACTGATCCCAACAATCAACTTGTTGCAATAGCCGCGGCCTGACGCTATCTTCGGGACCAACGGTGTGCCCTGGTGGGCGGACGCGATGCGTGGAGGTGAAGCCGGGTGGAAGCGTCGACGATCAGCGTCCGGCCGTCCCGCTGGCTGCGCCTGAAGGCGTCACTCACGCCGGCCGAATGGCGCCGGGCCGGAGCGATGACACTGTTCGTGGTCGCGCTCCACGTGATCGGCTTCGTCCTCCTGTTCGCCGTGATCGCCCCGCATCACTACGCCCTCGGCAAGACCGGGGCCTTCTCGGTCGGGCTCGGCTTCACCGCCTACACGCTGGGCATGCGCCACGCCTTCGACGCCGACCACATCGCCGCGATCGACAACACGACGCGCAAGCTGATGAACGACGGTCAACGCCCGATGAGCGTCGGCTTCTTCTTCTCGCTCGGTCACTCGACCGTCGTGTTCGTCCTGTCGTTCTGCCTCGCGATCGGCGTCAAGGCACTGTCGGGACCCGTTCAGAACGACGGGTCGAGCCTCCACCAGGTGACCGGCATCGTCGGGACGGCCGTCTCCGGCACTTTCCTCTACCTGATCGCCGGGTTGAACATCGTCGTCCTGGCGGGCATCGTCAAGATCTTCTCGCGGATGCGACGCGGCGAGTTCGACGAGACCGCGCTCGAGCACGAGTTGGCCCACCGGGGCTTCATGAACCGGTTCTTCGGCAAGTACACCCGCGGCGTAAAGCAGCCGTGGCACATGTATCCGATCGGGATCCTCTTCGGCCTGGGCTTCGACACGGCGACCGAGGTCGGCCTGCTCGTGCTCGCGGCGACGGCTGCCGGCGCCGGGCTGCCGTTCTACGCGATCCTCGCCCTGCCGATCCTGTTCGCCGCCGGGATGTGCCTGCTCGACACGCTCGACGGGTCGTTCATGAACTTCGCCTACGGCTGGGCCTTCCTCAAGCCGGTCCGGAAGGTCTATTACAACATCACGATCACCGGCCTGTCGATCGCCGTCGCGTTCGTGATCGGGACGATCGAGATCCTCGGACTCGTCGCCCAGGAGGCCAACCTGACCGGCGGGTTCTGGAACTACTTCCAGAACTTCAACATCAACCACGCCGGCCTCATCATCGTCGGCCTGTTCGTCGCGACCTGGGTGATCGCGCTCGGCGTCTGGCGCTTCGGCCACATCGAGGACAAGTGGAACGCCGGCCTCGACCTGGCCCAGGCCAACGAGGCCGCGGTCGACGGCTGACGCGCCCCGGACGCCTCGGCGAACGACGTTCGTCTGGAACAACGTTCGTCTGGAACAACGTTCGTCTGGAACAACGTTCGTCTGGAACAACGTTCGTCTGGAACAACGTTCGTCTGGAACAACGTTCGTCTGGAACAACGTTCGGCTGGAACAACGTTCGTCTGGAACAACGTTCGGCTGGAACGACGTTCGGCTCGCGAGTACTGGACGGTCCAGTACTGACAGTCTCCAACGACGTTGACGCACCGTCCACCGGCCGCGTCAGCCGAACGACTCACCCGTGTTCGGTGACGACCTCGCGGAGTGGCTCGAGCGTGATCAGGTCGTTGCCCTCGTGGTCGACCTGGAGCGTCGTGTGGGTCAGGTGGAAACGCTCGTGGAGCAGGGCCTCGAGGTCGCGCCGGGCGGCGTGGCAGTTGGCGTCGGCCGTGACGAGGACGTGGGCCGAGAGGGCCGGGAAGCTCGACGTGACCTCCCAGACGTGGAGGTCGTGGACCTCGACGACGCCGGGCAGTCCGATCATCGCGTTGCCGATCGCGTCCGGGTCGAGACCGGCCGGAGCCGCCTCGAGGAAGACCCGGCCGGAGGCCATCAGCAGGCCGTAGGACGAGCGGAGCATCAGGGCGGCGACGAGCAGCGACGCGATCGGGTCGGCCCGCTGGAACCCGGTCAGCAGGATCAGACCGGCGGCCGCGGCCGTCGCGAGGAAGGCGTAGAGATCGGTCAGCAGGTGCTGGAAGCTCCCCTCGACGTTGAGGCTCTCGCGGTTGGCCCTGGCCAGCGTCCAGGTCGCCAGGAGGTTGACGGCGGCGCCGACCAGGGCGACGACGAGGATCAGGCCGGCCCGGACGTGCGGCGGGTCGAACAGCCGGTGGATCGCGGCCTCGGTGATCAGCAGGGCGAAGACCAGCAGGGTCACGCCGTTGGCCAGGGCCGAGAGGATCTCGACCCGCTTGAAGCCGTAGGTCATCGCCCCCTTGGCCGGCCGCTGGGCCAGCCGCAGGGCGACCAGCGAGAGGCCGAGCGCGGCCGCGTCGGTCAGCATGTGCCCGGCGTCCGAGAGCAGGGCCAGGGAATGGGCGAACAGGCCGGCGACGACCTCGAGGACCATCAGCCCGAGGATCAGGCCGAGCGCGATCGCCAGCTTACGTCCGTCGGAGCCCGCGCTCGCGCCGTGCGAGTGGGCCCCGTGGGAGTGGCCTGCGTGGGAGTGGCCAGCGTGCGAGCGAGCGGAACGCTCCATCACTCCATGCTCGCAGGCCCGGCCGCGGGCCGCCAGTCCTACACGGACCGGCGACCGGGTGGCCGGTCGACCGCGGCCTGGGCGAACGTCGCCATCTCCCGGTGGAGGGCGCCGGCCGCCTCGATCACCGACAGGGCCAACCCGGCCCCGGAAGCCTCGCCGAGACGCAGACGCAGGTCGAGCAGCGGCTCGAGGCCGAGCTCGCGGAGGACCAGGTCGTGGCCGGGCTCGGCCGACCGGTGGCCGGCGATCAGGATCTCGCCGACGGCCGGGTCGAGTCGGCTGGCGAGGAGGCCGGCCGTGGCGACGGCGTAGCCGTCGAGGATCACCGGCAGGCGGAGTCCGACCGCCTGGCGCGCGGCACCGACGAGGGCGGCGAGCTCGAGTCCGCCGAAGGCGAGCAGCGCGGACCGCGGGTCGAGCTCGGCGCCGTGACGACCGACGGCCGCGGCGACGACCGCCCGCTTGCGGTCGAGGCCGCCGGCGTCGAGGCCGGTTCCCCGTCCGACGGTCACGTCGACCGACGCTCGGGTCAGCCCGCCGACGAGGGCGGCCGCGGTCGCCGTGTTGCCGATCCCGATCTCGCCGAGCACGAGGCAGTCGACTCCGCGGCCGGCGAGCTCACGCGCGAGGGCGGCGCCGACGGCGAGCGCGGCGTCGAGCTGGGCCGGGGCGAGCGCCGGGCCGGCGGTCATGTCGGCCGACCCGTTCGCGACCTTGGCATCCCGGACGCCGTCCGGCGTCGGACCGACGAGGCCGAGATCGGCGACGACGAGCTCGTGGCCACCACGCCGGGCGAGCACTCCGATCGCGGTCTCGCCGCGCCCGGCGGCCGCGGCGACCTGGGCGGAGACGGCCCCGTCGAAGAGGCTCGTCCGCCGGGCGACGTGGCCGTGGTCGGCCGCACACACGAGGATCCCGGCCCGCAGCCGACCGGCCGGCGAGTCGCCCGTGACGAGCGCCCACCGCTCGATCACCCACTCCAACAGCCCGAGGCTTCCAGCCGGCTTGACGAGGAGGTCGAGACGGTCGCGGGCCTTGGTTGCGCCCGTTCTGTCCAGCCCCGCCGGGCGAGACGTGGATGGGGAAGCAGCCGCCGGCGGGGAGTCGGGCGGGCCGTCGTCTCGCCAGCGCTCGCGCATCACGACCGCGCCGAGCGGCATGCGCGAGGACCAGCCGGCGGCCTCGAGGCCGGGCCGGGACGGCCGCTCGTCGGGCCAGCCGACGCACAGGTAGGCGATCGGGTCGACCCGATCGGGGATCCCGAGGACGCGGCGGAGGTCGTCCGGCCGGTAGAAGCTGACCCAGCCGACGCCGAGGCCCTCGGCGCGGGCGGCGAGCCAGAGGTTCTGGATCGCGCAGGCCGTGCTGTAGACGTCGGTCTCGGGGATCGTCCCCCGCCCGAGCACCTCGGTCTCGGGCCGACCGTGGTCGCAGCAGACACAGATCCCGAGCGGCGCGTCGACGACGCCCTCGACCTTCTGGTCGAGGAACGCGGCCGTCCGCCCGTCGAAGCGGTCGGCCTGGCGGAGGCGCTCGCGCGTGGCGAGCGCGCGGACGGCGATTCGGGTCTCGATCCGGCTGACGACGATCAGCCGCCACGGCTGCATCAGGCCGACCGACGGGGCCCGGTGGGCGGCGTCGAGCAGCCGGTCGAGAACGTCGTCGGGAACGTCGTCCGGCCGGAACCGGCGGATGTCCCGGCGGTCGGCGATCACACGATGGACGGCGTCCCGGGCGGCTTCGGCGTACCGCCAGCCACGCGGATCCTCAGCGCGGTCGGCCGCCCGTGACGAGTCGAAGCCGGCCGGGACCGCCGGCCGGCGCCAGCCGCCCTCCCCCGGCGCCACCGACCCGCCCTCGCCGGGCGTCACCGGCCGGCCGGGCGCGGGCGTCACCGACCCGCCGGGTAGTGGCGTGGCGTGTAGACCTGCGGCGGCCGTCCTGTCCGTCTGACCAGGCGGGTCTGGGAGGATCCGACGATCACGAGCGTCCGCATGTCGATCCGGTCGAGGTCGACCGTCCCGAGCGTGGTCAGGCTGACCTGCTCGTCCGGCGACCCGACGGCGCGGGCGACGACGACCGGCGTGTCGGGCGGCCGGTGGCCCAGGAGGATCTCCCTGGCCCGGGCGAGGACGGCCCGGCGGGTCCGGGATGCCGGGTTGTAGAGGGCGACGACGAGATCTCCGGCGCCGGCCGCCTCGAGGCGCCGCTCGATGATCGCGGCCGGCTTCAGCCGGTCGGACAGCGAGATCACGCAGAAGTCGTGCCCGAGTGGCGCGCCGACTCTGCCCGCCACGGCCTGCATCGCGGACAGACCGGCCAGAACGACTACATCGATCGTGTCATGCCCGCCCTCCTCCGCCACCTCGAAGACGGCCGCGGCCATCGCGAAGATTCCCGGGTCGCCGGACGATACGACCGCCACCCGGTCGCCGCCGGCCGCCAGGTCGAGCGCGTCGCGGGCCCGGTCGAGCTCGGCCCCGTTGCCGGTCTCGAGCCGGCGCTGGCCCCGCCGGGGGGCGATCCGGGCGAGGTAGGTCGCGTAGCCGACGAGGACGTCCGCGTCGGCCAGAGCCGCCCGCGCCTCCGGAGTCAGCCAGTCCGGGCCGGCCGGGCCGAGGCCGACGACCGTCAGCCTGCCCGGGCCGGGGCGGGTCCGCGTGGTCGGCCGGCCGGCGACGAGGACCAGCGACATGTACGGGACGTCCCGGTCGACCTCGTCGAGCCGGCTCCACCGCTCGCGCTCGCCGCTCGCCCGCTCGACCAGGAGGCTCCGGTCGGTCGCGCCGGCCCGGGCGATCGCGTCGCGGACGGACGGGAGGGTACGGCCGAGCTTGAGCACGACCGCCGCGTCCGTCCCGGCCAGGCGGGCGGCCAGCTCGTCGGTCGGCAGCGTGCCCGGGAGGATGCTGAGCACATCGTCGCGCCTGGCCAGCGGCGTGCCCGTCGCGGCGGCGGCCGCGCACGGCGACGTCAC
>DATAUX010000026.1:0-10253 GCA_036268015.1 Solirubrobacteraceae bacterium
TCGCCCATGAGCTGTTCTGGCTCGGGCGGAATCTCGGCCGGGCGGAGCACACGGCGCGGATGCTCGACGGCGTCTTCCACGCGGACCTGCAGGGCCGGCCGGAGGATCCGAGCGGCGTCACCCTGTCGTGGGACTCGCTCCTGGCGATCATGGGGTCGAGCGTGCCCGACGGGGGCGCTGCGTCGCGCGACGTGACGATCGCGTCGCTGACCCAGGACGCGTCCAACGTCAACTCGGTCGCGTCGTGCGTCGCCCGGGCGCGGAACGGCGCGCGGGCCCTGCGGGACGTGATCAGCGCGGAGATGTGGGAGGCGATCAACACCTTCCACCTCGAGCTCGGCGACCAGCGCGTCTCGAGCGGGCCGTACGCGTTCGTCAGCTACGTGAAGGCCCGCTGCGCGCTGTTCTGGGGCGTCGCCGCGCGGACGATGCTGCGCGACGAGGCTCACGCGTTCCTCGACGCGGGCGGCCGGTTCGAGTCGGCCGACATGGTCCTGCGGATGCTCCGGGTCGCGCTCCCGCTGCCGGGCGTGGCCGGCGAGGACGGTGAGCCGTCGCCGACGCGCGATGGCCAGGCGCTCGCCCTGCTCCAGGCGGTCGGCGGGTTCCAGGCGTATCGCCGGGCGGTGCCGGCGCCGCCGAACGCGGCACCGGTCGCGAGCTTCCTGCTGTTCCACCTCAACTACCCGGACTCGGTCGCCGCGTCGATCAACGCGGCGCGGTACGCGCTGAGCGTCGCCGACGGCAACCCGCGGGCCTCGGAGCCGGTGCTCCGGCTGTCGCGGCTGCTCGCCGACCTCGAGTTCCGTGGCCGGATCTCCGGGGACGGCGGCGGGCTGGTCGAGGCGTGCGAGATCGTCGGCCGGGAGCTGGCCCTGGCCGACCGGGACATCGCCGAGCGGTACTTCGGCGGCACGGCGGCGAACGACGCGCTGCTGCGCCGATGAACTTCGCGATCCGCTACCTGACCGAGTACCGGTACGCGGCGCCGGTCACCGACAACCTCAACGCCCTCCGCGTCCAGCCGGCGACGACGCCGAACCAGCGGTGCGACGACTTCAACCTGCTGATCGACCCGGAGACCCGGCTGGGCCGGCACGTCGACTACTTCGGGACCGAGGTGATCGAGTTCGGCGTGTCCCGACCGCACTCGAAGCTGACGATCGACGCTCGGGCCCGGGTCGTCACGTCGACGCCGCCCGAACCGCCGAGCGCGCCGTGGAGCGGGCTCGAGTCGACCGCGTATCGGGACGTCGGCGGCGAGTTCCTGCTGGGGGTCGGGGCGAGCGCGACCGACGAGAAGCTGGTCGAGCTCGGTGAGAAGATGCGGGCCGGGACGCCCTCCGAGTCGGTGGTCCTCCTGACCGAGCTGATCCCGGCGGAGTTCGAGTACCGGGCGGGCGTGACGTACGTCGGCTCGTCCGTCCAGGATCTGATCGCGGCCGGGGCGGGCGTCTGCCAGGACTTCGTCCACCTGGCGTTGATCCTGCTGCGGCGTCAGGGGATCGCCGCCCGCTACGTCTCCGGGTACCTGTTCGTCGCTCCGGCCGAGGGCGCCGACTCGGTCGAGGTCGACACGCACGCCTGGCTGGAGGCCCTGCTCCCGGCCGACGGCGCGCCGGTCTGGGTTGGTTTCGACCCGACCAACAGCAGCCCGGCCGGGGAGGGCCACGTCAAGATCGGCCACGGACGCCACTATCCCGACGTGCCGCCGATCAAGGGTGTCTTTCGTGGCGGGTCGGCCGAGCTGGAGACGAGCGTCGTGATGACGCAACTCGATCCGACGACGACTGCGTCCGCCGCGATCGTCGCGCCTTGAGCCGGGCGCGGGCGGGACCAGCGTGAACCGGCCCGGGCCGGGTCTCCGGCATGTGGCGAGCGAGCTCGGGTTCACGGCGTCCGACGATGTCGTCCTGCAGCTGACGCTGGCGCCGGCGACGAGCGCGGGCGAGCTCGTCAGCGAGCGGTTGGACGTGACGAGCGACGCCAGCGGGCCGGCTCCGGTCGTCCGGGAGCTGGCCGGGCCGGACGGAAGCCGGATGCATGTCGTCCACGCGGGCGCCGGCCAGCTCTCGATCTCCTACGCGGCCACGGTCCGCGCCGCGGCGCCGCCGGCGGTGGCGACACCCGGAACGGCGGTCGGCGAGGTCGCCGGTGGGCTGATCGACGCGGACGCGATCATCGCCCTGCGACAGAGCCGGTTCTGCCCGTCGGACGCGCTGGCCGGCTTCGCGGCTGTGGAGTTCGGCGGTCTCGAGCCGGACGCGGACATCGCGCGGTCGGTCGCGGCCTGGGTCTTCGAGCGGATCGCGTACGAGCCGGGGTCGAGCGGGCCGCTCGACACGTCGGTCGACACGCTGCTCTCGGGAGCCGGCGTCTGCCGGGACTTCGCCCACCTGACGATCGCCCTGTGCCGGGCGCTCGGCGTCCCCGCCCGGCTGGCCGCCGTCTACGCGCCGGGACTGTCGCCGATGGACTTCCACGCGGTCGTCGAGGTTCGCCGGGGAGGTCTGTGGGAGGTCCACGATCCGACGCGTCTGGCCCCGCGGAGCTCGCTCGTGCGGATCGCGACCGGGCGTGACGCGGCCGACACGGCGTTCGCGATGACGCTCGACGGGACGATCGAGCTGACGACGCAGAGCGTGTTCGCCGTCGTCGACGGAGACCTGCCGCTCGACGACCACGCCGGACCGGTCGGGCTGGCCTGACGCCGTCGGCGGGGACGGACCGGCGTTGGGCCGGGGCGGAGCGGTCGAGCGGGGGTGAATCGACGCCGCCGCGGGGGCTGCGGGCCGGAGACGGCCGGGCCGCCCGGCGAGCCGCCGTGCTCAGCCCGCCGGGGGCCGGTCGGCCGTGACCGAGACGAAGCGCTGGGTGAAGTGGAGCTCGCCGGCGTCGATCCGCGGTCGAAAGCCGGTCTTCGGGCCGCCGCCGTCCAGCTCGGCTCGGAGCTCGGCCTCGATCGTCGCGACGATTTCCGGGCCGGCGCCGGTCTGCGCCAGCCACGGGGCCAGTGGTCGCTCGACCGCCCGGGTGTCGATCGCCCGGATCGCGGTGCCCGACCGCTCGATCAGCCCGACCAGCTCGGCCGTCGCGAGGATCCGCGTGTGCGATGGATCCCGGAGCCGCTCGAGCCGGTTCTGGGCAGCGGCCACCCGGACGTCGTCGTCGGCGACGAGGTCGGCGATCACGAGCGCGCCGCCCCGGCGCAGACACCGGGCGATCTCGTCGATCTGGATCCCCGGACGTTCGAAGTGGTGGACGGCGAACCGGGAGACGACGATCTCGAACGACTCGTCGACGAACGGGAGGGCGGCGGCGTCGCCGAGCTGGAAGACGATCGTGCGCAGTCCGGCGGCCTCGGCGGCCAGTTTGCCCTGGTCGAGCATCGCCCGGGTCGCGTCGAGGGCGACGACTCCCCGGACGTGGGGGGCGAGGGCGCGCGCGGCGTGGCCGGTGCCGGCTGCCACGTCGAGCACGAGCTGGTCGGGGTCGAGCCGCAGACGCGCGAACAGCCAGTCCACGTCGGTCGTGAAGACGCTGTTGAAGTGCTGATCCTCGAAGGCTGTCGCCTGCCGGGAGAAGGACGCTTCGAGCGCGTCGGCGTGGTCGCCGGTCATCCCGAGAACGTAGCCGCCGACGACCGGGCCGCGCTCGGCGATCGTCGCGACGGTCCCGGCCGCGTCAGCCGACGAGGTTCTCGAACAGCCGGGCCAGGTCGGCCGGCGGATCGTCGGTCAGGCCGGTATGGACGGCCGACGGCTGGATCATCGTCGAGGTCGGCGCGACGATCCAGCCGAATCGCTCGGACGGCGGGAGGCGGCCGAGCGCGCCGGCCCGGGGATCCCCGCTGACGACCTCGGCTAGGGCGCGCAGCCGCGAGCGGATCGGGTCGGGGTCGAGGTCGGGGGCGACGGCCGCCAGGCGGGCGTCGTCGAGCTCGGCGCGGAGCTCGAGGAAGTCGTGCTGGCGGCAGAACAGGACGACGCCGACGTTGAGCTGCTCGCCCCGCTCGATGCTGGGGACCAGGCGGAGCAGGGCGTAGGCGAACGGCCGGGCCGGCAGGTCAGCCACGAGCGGTCTCGAGCTCGGCGACGAAGCCGCGGGGTTCGGTCAGTCGCTCGCGCAGGAACCCTGCGAGGTCGGCCCGCCGGCCGGCCGGATCCGGGCCGAGCCAGACGTCCGGGACCAGGCCGACGGCGTCGTCGATCGCCGCGCGGGCCGGGTCGGCCAGGCGGGCGTCGGCTGCGGCGAGGGAGCCGGCGAGCGGCAACAGGACGTGGTCGGCGAGCATCGGGACGGGGACGGGGGCGCGGGCCGTCTCGGCGAGCGGGCGGCCGCCGTGCATCCGGAAGAACGCCGCCCCATGGTCGATCAGCCAGGTCCGCCGGTGCCAGACCAGCAGGTTCGGGTTGCGGGGGGTCCGGTCGACGTTGGTCACCAGCGTGTCGAACCAGACGACGTCGGCGGCGAACTCCGGGTCGAGCGGCGGATCGGCCCGCAGGGTGAAGCCGAGTGATCCCGGCAGGAAGTCCATCCCGAGGTTCGGGCCCGGGCTCGCGGCGAGCAGCTCCTGGATCTCCGGGTCGGGCTCGGCGTGCCCGAGCTCCGCCGCGATCCAGACGATCGTGAGCTCGGGGATCGGCAGGCCCAGCGCCCGGCCGAGTTCACCCGCGAGCACCTCGGCCACCAACGCGGCCGGGCCCTGGCCGGCGCCGGTGAACTTCGTCACGTAGAGGCCGTCGTCGTCGGCCTCGACGAGGCCGGGAAGCGACCCGCCCTCGCGGAGCGCCGAGACGTAGCGGGTGGCGGTCACGCTGCGAAGCTGCCTCGGCACGCGAGACAGCTTCGCACGCCCCGTCAGTCGGCGACCGGGTGCCCGCCGGCGTCGTCCGAGCGGGCGCCGATCGCGCGGCCGAGGGCAAGAAAGCCGACCGCGGCCGCGACGCCCTCGAAGGCGCCGCGCTGGAGACCCTCCGACAACGAGCTCTCCGCGTGCCACTCGGCCACCGCCATCAGGACCCCGACGCCGCCGGCGACGATCGCGCAGAGCAGCCACGGGCGTCCGCGGAGGAACCCGAGCAGCGGAAGGTCGTCGAAGATGTCCCCGGACGGCCCGCTCGCTCCGACGATCACTCGGCCGGTCGCCCGGAGGTGGGCCCCAGCGGCGCAGATCGCGACGATCGCCGTGGCCGAGAGCGCGCCGACGAGCACGATCCAGGTCGTGTGCATGACCGCCAGGAAGTCGATCACGTAGAGCTCGAGGCCGATCGCGCAGGCCAGTCCCGCACCCGCTCCGACCCATGCGCGGCGGCGCAGCAGGTCGATCTCGGCCTGGGGCAGGATCGGCGCGCGGCGTCGCCGGAGCGACCGCAGGAGCGCCAGCGAGCCGGCGACGAGGGCGACCTGAGGCGCGACGAACATGAGCAGGATCGCGGGTATCGCGAGGGCGACGGAGTACCCGTTGTCGAAGCCGGGATACCCGCCGCCCGACCCGATCGCCAGCTGGGAGACGGCCAGTGCCCCGGCGGTCAGGGCAAGGGCCCCGAAGACCCACTGGACGGCCCCGCGGGCGGCCTGGGTGCCGAGCTCGTCGGCGAACTCCGCGGCGAGCTCCCGGGGGTCGCCGAGGCGTTGCTCCGAAGCCGGCTCGCAGGCGATGTGATCTTCGATTTCGAGCAGGATCGTCGCGCGTCGTCGGGCGGAAACGCCGCGGCGGCCGAGCTCGTCGGCCAGCTGTTGCGTCCAGGTCATCCGAGCACCGCCTGCACCGCGCCGGCGAAGGCGCTCCATTCGCTGCGGCGGGCGCCGAGCGCGTTCTTCCCGGTCCGCGTCAGCCGGTAGACCCGCCGTCGGCGGCCGGCTTCGAGCGACCAGTCGCTCGCGAGCAGGCCGTCGCGCTCGAGCCGGTGCAGCGCCGGATAGATCGTCCCCTCCGGCAGGTCGAAGGCCCCGTCGCTGCGGTCGCGCAGCAGCTGCCCGACCGCGTAGCCGTGGGCCGGCCCGGCGTCGAGCGTCGCCAGGATCAGCGCGTCGAGTTGTCCCTTCACGGTGTTCGGTTTCATGCCTAGTGATGTTAGGCATAGGGAGGCTAGGTGTCAAGTCAGGCCGGCGCCGTCGCCGGCGACGGGACGCGGGCGCCGCGGACGAGCCGCGACCGGACGATCGGCCGCTCGAGCAGGACCCAGCTCAGCGAGGCGACGAGCGTCGTCCCGAGCGCGACGGCGACGAGCTGGACGCCGGCGTTGCTGGGGAGCCAGCCCCGGCCGACGATGCTCGTCACGGCGCCGATCACCGGGACGTGCCAGAGGTAGATCCCGTAGGACACCGTCCCGAGCCAGATCGCCGCCCGGTTGCGCAGCAGACGGGGAACGATCCCCGACCGGCGCTGCTCGGCGCTCGTCGCCGCGAGCACGAACATCAGGCCGATCGCTCCGTAGAAGAGGTGCGCCGTGATCGACCCGCCGGCCGTCGGGTTGGCGTTGTAGGCGATCACGCCCCACGGCAGCCTGAGTGCGCCCATCGCCAGCAGGAGCCCGACGCCGGCGGCGAGCGCGCCGGCCGGGTTGACGCGGGCGATCCACTGCGGCCGGCGGACGGCGACCGTCGCCAGGCCCATCCCGATCACGAACCAGTCGAGCGTCCCGGCGAGCGTGAACGCGAGCGCCGGCAGGTTCTCCGAGAAGCTGAGGTAGCGGACACCGAGCGTGGCGATCACGAGGATCGCCGCGACCGCCAGGCTGCGCTTCCCGCCGATCCTGATCGCCCCGATCGCGAGCAGGGGGAGGACCGCGTAGAAGGTCAGCTCGGTCCCCAGCGACCAGGCGACGCCGAGCCCGTTGAACGCCGTGTGGATCGAGTAGACCTGAAGGAAGCCGTAGTAGGTCAGCGGATGCGCACCCGTCCGGCCTTCGCTCAGACCGCCCGCCGCCGCCAGCGTCAGCGCGACCCAGAAGGCCGGGACGATTCGGGCGACGCGCCGGCGTCCGTAGCGCAGCAGCGCGCCCGCATCGATGGTCGCGAGGCCGACGCCGACCCACGGCCTGTAGAGGACGAACCCGCTGATCACGAAGAAGACCGGCACGCCGAACTCGAGGTGGTGCGTGTAGGGCAGCAGCGCCGTGCTCAACGGGTGGGCCAGCAGGAAATGATGGAGCAGGATCGCTCCGGCGGCGATCGCCCGCAGGCCTTCGATCGCCGCGTAGTGCCGGCGACCGCCCCCGGGGACCGTCGGGCGATCGCTCGCCCCGGGTCTCGCCAGGGCCTCCGGCGGCCGCCGCGCATCGACGGCCGGCGTGCGCGGCTCGGCCGACGGTCTCGACGCGGCCGGCCGGCTCGGGATCGACGGACGTGCGCTGCCCGCCCGGGCGGCGATCGCCGGGCTCGACGCGGATGACTGGTTCAGGTTCAGGTTCGGGATCCCGGATCTGCGGTCTGAGCTCGACGACTTCAATGGCCGGCTCGCGTCAGGAAGCCCTTGACGGTGTTGACCGGGATCGCGAAGCCGATGCCCGTGTTGCCGGCCTGTCCCTCGACCTCCCCGCTTCCTCCGCCGCCAAAACCGCCGCCGCCTTCGCCGGCCTGCGACCCGGTCGCGATCTGCGAGTTCACGCCGACGACGCGGCCGAGCGCGTCCAGCAGGGGCCCGCCGGAGTTCCCCGGGTTGAGCGCCGCGTCGGTTTGGATCGCGCCGCCGATCGTCGCCCCGTTCGGCGCGCTGATCGTCCGGCCCAGGGCCGAGATGACCCCGGTCGTCAGCGTCCGGTCAAGGCCGAACGGGTTGCCGATCGCATAGGTCGGGTCGCCGACCGCCACCCCGGTCGAGTCGCCCAGCGGGAGCGGCGTGAGCTTCAGGTCGGTCGCGTCGATCCGCAGCAGGGCGAGGTCGTCCGACGGGTCCGCGTAGACCACCTTCGCCTGGCGCGACTCGTCGAGGTTGGTGCCGAAGGCGACGGTGATCGTCTGGGTCCCGGAGATCACGTGATCGTTGGTCAGGATCAGGCCGGCCGAGTCGACGACGAACCCGGACCCGCTCTGCGCTCCGGTCGTCGCGCCGAATCCCGGGAAGCCCGACCCCGACCCCGACCCCGAGCCGGTCGTCGCCTGGATCGCGACGACCGACGGTGCCGACCGGGCGTAGATCTGGCGCGCGGTGAGCCCCCCGGCGGTCTCCGCGACCGGCGAGGTTCCGCCGACGACTGCGGGTGCGCTCTGCACGACGACGCGCGAGAGCTGCGAGCCGGATCCGGCGACCAGGATCACGATCAGGGCGGCCAGGCCGCCGAGGAGTGCTGCGGGAATGCTCGATTTCATCAGTCGTGCCACGTTAGGCGACAGACTTCCCGCAGGCCCTGAAGCATCCGTAATCGCCGTTGAAACGGGACCTAAGAATCCGAGCGGATCAGGTTGAGCGACCGGCTCAGACGGCGAAGCAACGAGCGGACGTCGAACGTCCGCCTCGGCCGGGCATCGCTGCTCGCGCGGTCCTCCTTCGACCGAGCCCGGCGCCGGAGCCCGACGAGGAACGCGGTGATCGCGAGCACCAGGGTGATCACGACGGTGAGCACCGACGGGGCGCCGCTCCCGCCCCGTCGACCCGCGTTCGTCGCGGGTCGGCCGGCGAGGGCCGAGCCCGACGGCGTCGGCGCGCGGACGGCATAGTCGATTCCCGGGTTGTTGCTCCGATTGAGCCAGACCGCGACCGCGACGTCGGTCACCGGGTCGATCGCGATCCGCGGCGTCGTGACCGGGCCGGGGCCGTTGACGAGTTGCGGCGAGTCGAACTTGGTCACGCCCGACGGATCGCTCGTTCCCCGGGCCGAGACGAGCCGCTCGTGGTCCGGCTCGGGACGGCCGCCGGACCGGGGGGCGGCGGTCCAGAGGGCGATCACCTCGTCCGCCGGACCGGTCGCCAGATCGCTGAGCATGGCGTCGGCGTCCGGGTCGGAGATCGTCGTCGTCGGCCTGAACGAGCTCAGGCTGACGGGGGCCGTCCGGATCGCGAAGTGCCCCTCGGCGAGCCCGGTCCAGGCGACGATCACGCCCTCGTAGGCCAGCCTCACGAGCTGCAGACCCGTCGCCGGGGGGATCAGGCCCCGCGGATCGGCGAACCGCTCGAGCAGGTGCGGCGGGCCGAAGCGCACGCCGACCTGCGACACGTCGAGATACGCGCTCGTGGTCGTCGTGGCCGAACCGTGCGGCCTGGCGTCGGCCTCCCAGGCGAGGATTCCCCGGTCGTCGTCGCTGATCAGCACCCCCAACCGCGGCGCCGGCGGGCTCGCGGCGACCCGCCGCGTCGGCCGCAGGACGCCGGTCGAGTCGCGGACGCGGACGAAGATCGAGCCCCGCTCCGCCCAGGCGACGATCGCATCGCCCCGGAAGTCCAGGTTGACGGCGATCGCCGTGACCTTCGCGCCACGCGGGGTGAGGACGACCGGCGGGCTGATCGCCGGCGCGTCGCGCTGCTCGACGCGCAGCTCGACCTTACCGCCGGCGCTAACCGACGCGACCCCGACGTCGCCGCGATAGCTCGATGTCGCGGCGATCGGCGTGCTCGGACCGCCGAGCGGGTCGGCCCCGGTGAAGGTCCCGCCGGCCGGTCCTTGCGACAGGCCGCCGGCCGCGCTCCCGGCCGAGTCGATGTCCCCGGCGGTGACGATCCGTCCGTTCCCGGTCGAGGTGACCGCGGTCAGGCTGGCCAGCGGCGCGCCGCCCACCCGCAGCTGCTCGGGCGCACCGAGCGTGTGGTCGGGCTCGAACTCGGCCAGGCCGACACCCGCACCCCCGCTCGAGGCGCAGTCGGCCGGGTCGCCAGTCCAGAGGATTGCGCCCTGACCGCTGGAGTGGAACGGATCGGCGGCCGGGAAGACGACGTGCGGGGCGGCGACCGACGCGCACCTGATCAGCGAGACGGCCGACGACCAGCCGGGTTGGGCGGTGGCGGCGGCGCCGACCAGCGGCGGGCCGGCGAGCACGGCCACGAGGGTTCCGACCACCACCCTTCCGATCCGTGCGACCGACCGCCGCGAGCTTCCGGCCGGGTTCGACATCGACAAGGCGTCCTCCAGCTGGGCCACTGGCCCCGAGCCTAGTTTGCGGGGCCGCTCGAATGTCGTCCGGTGGGCGTGGCGGCTCGTGAACGCACGGCATCGCCAACGTGGATAGGGTCGAGGCGGATGAGCGGCGAATCGATCGAGAACGAGAAGCGGGCGGCCGCGGAGGCCGCCGCCGAGCTCGTCGTCGACGGCTCGCGG
>DATAUX010000027.1:0-11357 GCA_036268015.1 Solirubrobacteraceae bacterium
CTCATCCCGGCCCCGCCGATCCCGATCAGGTGGATCCGCCGGCCGTGCCACGGCGGGTCGATGGCCGGGGCTCCGACGATCGACATCAGCCGGCCGCGAGCAGCAGCTCGCCGGCGACCGCGGCCGCCGCGTCCGGCCGGGCCAGCGAAGCCGACGCGGCCGCCATGCCCGCCAGCAGGTCAGGGTCCCCGAGCAGCCGGTCGACCTCCGCCCGCAGCCGGTCGCCGGTCAGGTCCGCGTCGTCGATCACGACCGCCGCCCCCGCCCGCTCCATCCACGCCGCGTTCGTCCGCTGGTGGTCGGCCGCCGCCCGCGGATACGGGATCAGGATCGCCGGCCGCCCGTGCCCGGCGATCTCGAACACCGACCCGCCCGCCCGACCGACGACCAGGTCGCTCGCAGCGAGGGCGTCGCTGAAGGCGGCCACCGGCAGATATTCACGGATGTCGTAATGCGAGCCCCTCGGGTGCCCGAGCAGGGCCGGATAGTCCCGGGATCCGGTCACGTGGACCACGTGGAACGGCGCCTGCCCGAACGCGTCGACCGCCGCCTCGTTGATCGACCGGGCTCCCAGCGACCCGCCGGAGACCAGCACGCACGGCACGCCCGCCGGCACGCCCAGGCTCGCCCGGGCGGCCGCCCGGTCGACGCTCGCCGCCGGTCCCGGCCGGCCGGTCACCAGGTACCGCTCGCCGTCCCGGCCGTCCAGCGCGAACGCCAGGCAGACCCGCTGCGACAGCGGCGCCAGCGCCCGGTTGGCCAGCCCCAGGTGACTGTCGGCCTCTGTCAGGACGACCGGCAGCCCGAGTGTCCGCCCGGCCAGGGCGACCGGCGCCGCGACGTAACCACCGCCGCCCATCACCGCCTGGGCCCCCCGATCCCGCAGCAGCCGGCGGGCCCTGACCGTCGCCGTCGCCGACCGGCCTAGCCCGCGCGCCGCCGCCAGCGGGTTGGTCCGCGACAGCCCCTCCACACCGATCTCGTGAAACTCGTAGCCGGCCGCCGGGACCAGGTCCCGTTCGGCCCGGTTGCCGCCGATGAAGAAGACGCTAGCCCCCCGTGCGCGCAGGACGTCCGCCACCGCCAGCGCCGGCACGACGTGTCCGGCGGTCCCGCCCGCGGCGATCGCGATCCTCTTCTGCATCCGCGGATCGTGCCGGTTTGCCGTCCCGCGTGCCGAGCGCCCGCAGGTGAGCCGCCCCGCCGCCGGCCACGTTGAGCAGCAGGCCCATCCCCGCGAGCATCACGATCAGGTTGGTCGACCCGTACGACACGAACGGCAGCGGAACCCCCGTCAGCGGCGCGAGGCCCAGCACGGCGAACGTGTTCAGCGCCGCCTGACCGACGACCAGGGCGGTCACACCGACCGCCAGGAGCGACGCGTACGCCCCCTTCGCCGCCTTCGCCGCCCGCAGCCCGGCGTAGGCGATCAGCCCGTAGAGGAACAGCAGCACGCACACGCCGAGTACACCCAGTTCCTCGCCGATCACGGCCAGGATGAAGTCCGTGTGGGCCTCCGGCAGGTAGAAGACCTTCTCGACCGACGCGCCCGGACCCGCCCCGAACAGCCCGCCCGACCCGATCGCGATCTGACCCTGGACCGACTGGAAGCCGGTCGTCCCCGAATGGGCCCACGGGTCGATGAACGCCGTCAGACGGGCCCGCCGGTACGGGGCGACGACGGCGAACAGCCCGACGACCAGGACCCCGCACACCAGCAGCCGGCCAAGCGTCCGGGCCGGGACGCCGGCCGCGACGAGGACCGTGATCATCGTGAACGCCAGGACCAGCGCCGTTCCCAGGTCCGGCTGGAGGAAGACCAGACCGCAGGCCGCGCCGGTGATCAACAGGAGCGGCTTGATCTGCGCCCGCAACCGCCGCTCGGTCATCCGCCCGCTCGACAGGATGTGCGCCGCGTAGAGGACGAGCGCCAGCTTCATCAGCTCCGACGGCTCGAACTGCAGCGGGCCCGCCCCCAGCCACCGGCGGGCGCCGTTCACCGATCGGCCGACCCCCGGCACCTTGACGGCCACGAGCAGGCCGAACGACACCGCCAGCAGCTTCGGCGTGAACCGGCGGACCCCGTCCAGGCCGACCCGCGCCAGCGTCCGCATCAGGACCAGCCCGACCGCCCCGTACCCGACGAAGCGGATCAGGTAGCCGGTCGCCGATCCCTGTCCCGGCAGCAGCGTGTCCGGCGAGGATGCGCTGTAGACCATCACCGCACCCGCCGAGAGCAGGCACAGCGTGGCCGTGACAAGCATGCTGTGCTCCAGCTGGAGTGGCCGTTTCCTTGGAGCGGTGCGCGTTTCTCGCGGGCGTCTTGGCAACCCGCGCGAGGTTGGCGCTTGGCGGCCGGGGACCTTGGGCATGCGGACCGTGGTTCGACGCGGCCGGCCCGATGCCTGCCGGCTGGGTCGTCCGCTGCGGGTTTCCCGGGGCGGGCTCGCCGGGCGGGGTTTCCCGGGGGCGGGCTCGCGGGCGGGGTTTCCCGGGGGCGGGCTCGCCGGGCGGGGTTTCCGGGGTGGAGGTTCCCGGCGAGGTCAGTCCGCGCCGACGAGCTCGCGGAACCGGCGGCCCCGGTGCTCGAAGTCGTCGAACTGGTCGAAGCTGGCGCAGGCCGGCGAGAGCAGGACGACGTGGCCGGGCCGGGCCGCCTGCCTGGCTTCGCGGACGGCTCGGTCGAGCGTCTCGCTGTACCGGGTCGGCGGCCGGTCGCCGAGCGCCGCCGCGATCGCCGGCGCGTCCTCGCCGATCAGGTACGCCCCGGCGCACCGCTCGGCGACGCTCGCCCGCAGGTCGTCGAACCGCTGGTCCTTGCCCTGACCGCCGAGGATCAGGTGGATCGTCCCGGCCGCGAAGCTCGCCAGGGCGACGAGCGTGCCGGCGACATTGGTCGCCTTCGAGTCGTTCACGTAGAGGACGCCGTCGATCGTCGCGATCTCCTCGAGCCGGTGCGGCACGCCACCGAAGCCGCGCAGGCCGGCCCGAACCGCGTCGATCGGGACGCCCCGGGCCAGCGTGACCGCGGCCGCGGCCATCGCGTTGCGCCGGTTGTGCGGACCCCGCAGGCGGATCTCGTCGACCCCGATCAGCTCGGTCTCGCCCCACCACAGGCTCCCCCGCCGGTCGCCGACGTCTGCGTCGGGTCCCTCGCCGAAGCGGACCCGGCCGGCCGCGCCTCCCGGGATCTCGAGCCCTTCCGGCCCGACGGCGATCTGGCCGGCTTCCTGGCGGGCGAAGATCTCGAGCTTCGCCGTCCGGTAGGCCTCCATCGTCCCGTGCCGGTCGAGGTGGTCGTCGGACAGGTTGAGCAGGACGGCGGCCTCCGGCGCGAAGGCGACCGTGTCCTCGAGCTGGAACGACGACGCCTCGCAGACGATCGTCGCCGCCGGATCGACCTGGCCGGGTCCGGCCAGCGCGCTGAGCGCGAGGCCGACGTTCCCGGCCACCGCGACCCCCAGCCCGGCCTCCCGGTGAATCCGGCCGATCAGCTCGACCGTCGTCGTCTTCCCGTTCGTCCCGGTCACACCGATGAACTCGTTCTCCAGCAGCCGCCAGGCCAGCTCGAGCTCGCCGATCACGTTCAGCCCGCGCTCCCGGGCGACCGCTACGACCGGCGACTCGGCCGGGACGCCCGGACTCTTGATCACCGTCCGCACCCGCGCCACCAGTTCCACCCCGTCGGTCTGGACGTGCGTCTCGATCCGGTCGAGCCCGCCGACGTCCGGCGACCCCCGGTCGGTTCCGACCACCGTCTCCCCGCGCGCCGCCAGGGCCAGAGCGGCGGCGATCCCCGACCGCCCGAGTCCGACGACCAGGTACGGGCCGCCGGGCAGCGGCGGCCGGCCGGTCACGAGATGCTCTGCTGGTAGATCGTGAAGCCGCTGGCCGCGCAGATCGCCGCGACGATCCAGAAGCGGAGGATGATCGTCGTCTCCGACCACGCCTTCAGCTCGAAGTGGTGATGGATCGGCGCCATCAGGAAGACCCGCTTGCGGAAGGTCTGGAACGAGAAGACCTGGATCGCGACCGACAGGGCCTCGACGACGAAGATCCCGCCGAGCAGGATCAGCAGGACCTCGGTCTTCGTCATCACCGCCAGCCCGGCGATCGCGCCGCCCAGCCCGAGCGATCCGGTGTCGCCCATGAAGATCGCCGCGGGGAACGCGTTGAACCAGAGGAACCCGACGCACGCGCCGACCAGGCAGGCCGCCAGCAGGGCGAGGTCACTGTCGCCGTAGGTGATGAACGTGATCCCGACGAACGCCAGCAGGACGATCGCCGCGCATCCGGCCGCCAGGCCGTCGAGCCCGTCGGTCAGGTTGACCCCGCTCGTCGTCCCGGCGACGACCAGGTAGATCAGCACCGGGTAGAGCCAGCCGAGATCGACCTGGTAGTCGACGAACCGCAGGCGGAGCGTCGGCGGCAGGTGCGCCTGGCGGGTCGCGACCCACCACAGGCCGATCGAGATCGCGACCTGGACGACGAGCTTCGTCCTCGCCCGCAGGCCGAGCGACCGCCGCTTGACGATCTTCGTGTAGTCGTCGGCGAACCCCAGCAGCGCGCACGCGACGGCCGCCCCGAAGACGCCGATCGATCGGGGGTCGTAGTCCGACAGGATCAGGAACGGCGCGGCGATCGCCGTGAACATGATGATCCCGCCCATCGTCGGCGTCCCCGACTTCTGATGGTGACCCTGCGGCCCGTCCTCCCGGATGTGCTGGCCGAACTCCCGCCGGCGGAGGAAGGCGATGAACTTGGGGCTGAGGAAGATGCAGATCAGGAGGGCGGACGTCCCGCCGATCAGGATGCGACCCATCAGTGGCCCGTCGCTCGGCCGGCCGCCGGGCCCGTCGCTCGACCCGCACGCCTGCCCGTCGCTCGACCCGTACGCCTGCCCGTCGCTCGACCCGTACGCGTGCCCGTCGCTCGACCCGTCACCAGACCCATCAGTTGGCCGCCAGGGCCCGCGTGACGGCCTCGAGGCCGACGCCGCGGGAGCCCTTGATCAGCACGGTGTCGCCCGGCCGGACGAGCCCGGGCACGAGGACGGCGGCCGCGCCGGCGTCGTCGACATGTCGATGCTCCGACGAGAAGCGCTCGCCCGCCCAGACCGCCCGGGCGCCGACCGTCACCAGCAGGTCGACCCCGGCCCCGGTGGCCTGGTCGCCGAGTTCGCTGTGGAATCGCCGCTCGTCGGGGCCGAGCTCGAGCATGTCGCCGAGCACGGCGACCCGCCGGCCGGATGCCGTGAGCCTGAGATCTTCGAGGGCAGCGCGCATCGACATCGGGTTGGCGTTGTAGCAGTCATCGACGACGACCACGCCACTCGCCAGCAGCCGGTGCTCGCCGCGGCCTGCCGAGAAGGCGACGTCGACCGGCCCGTGCCGGCGGACGCCGAGCGCGTCGGCCGCGCCGACGGCGGCCAGCAGGTTGCCGAGCTGGTGGGGCGACCGAAACCCCGGGTCGAGCTCGATCCGCTCGCCCCGCAGATCGATCTCCACGCCGGCGGCGTCCGCCCGGACGAGACTGACATCCCCGTCCCGGCCGAACAGGACGAGGTCGATGTCGTCGCGCAGGTACGGGTCGAGGGCCGGCTCGCCGGCCGGGATCACGGCCGTCGCCCCGGCCGCCAGGCCCTCCAGCAGCTCGGCCTTCGCGGCCGCGATCGCCTCGAGCGACCCGAGCAGCTCGAGGTGGGCCGGACCGACGTTGACGATCACGGCGACCTCCGGCTCGCAGATCGAAGCCAGCAGGCGGATCTGGCCGGGACCCCGCATCGCCAGCTCGAGGACGACGGCCTGGGTCCCGGCCGGCGCCGCCAGCACGGCCAGCGGCAGGCCGATCTCGGTGTTGTGGTTGAGCGGGCTCGCCACCGTTGCCAGGACCGGCGACAGGAGGCCCCTGAGGATGTCCTTCGTCGACGTCTTGCCGGTCGACCCGGTGATCGCGACGACCCGCGCCCCGGTCCGGCCGAGCTCTCGCCGCCAGGCCCGGGCCAGCGCCTGGAGCCCGGCGAGCGGGTCGTCCATCTCGAGGATCGCGCCGCCGGCCTCGGCGACGGCCGGGTCGGCCGGGTCGGCGGGCTCGCCGGTCTCGGCGTACCCGGCGGGCTCGCCGGCCTGGGGTCCGGTCGGGGTCAGTAGTGGTCGGGCACTGGTCGGTGGCGGCCGGGTACCGGTCGGTGCCGGTCCGGCGCCGGTCGGTGGTTGTCGCGTTGCGGTCGGTGCTGGTCGGGTACTGGACCGTCCAGTACTGGGGGCCCCGGTCGACGGGAGCCGGCCGACCGTCGACCAGGTCGAGCTCGACCCGGACCTGACCAGGACGCCCCAGGCGCCGGCCGCAAGCGCGGCGGCGGCGAACGTCCCGCCGTCGGCGTGGTCGCCGACCAGCCCGACGAAGAGGTCCCCCGGGCTGACCGCCCGTGAATCGATCGTCACGCCGGTCGGACCGCCGGCCGCGTCGCGGACGAGCGTCGCCCCGGCCGCGTCGGCCACCCGCCGCGCGTCCCAATCCTTCATTCGGACACGCCCTCGACCGTCGTGCGGCGACCCCGGAGGGCGTCGCGGGCGACACGCACGTCGTCGAACGGGAGCTTCGCCCCGCCGGCGAACTCCTGCCCCTGCTCGTGGCCCTTGCCGGCGATCACGACGACATCGCCGGGACCGGCCAGCTCGACCGCGCGGGCGACGGCCTCCCGCCGGTCGACGAGCGCCTCGATTTCGGCTGCGCCGGGCCCACCGGACGCGCCGGCAAGGATCTCGGCGACGATCGCCTCGGGATCCTCGGAACGGGGGTTGTCGGACGTGACGACGACGAGGTCGGCCAGACGGCCGGCGATCTCGCCCATCTGCGGCCGCTTGCCCCGGTCGCGATCGCCGCCGCAGCCGAACACGCAGATCAGGCGGCCGCCGGTCAGCGCCCGGGCGGTCGCGAGCACGTTCTCCAGGGAGTCCGGCGTGTGGGCGTAGTCGACCAGCACGGCGAACGCCTGCCCCTCGTCGACCGGCTGGAACCGGCCGGGAACCGGCTCGATGCCCGGCAGGGCGGCGGCGATCGTCTCGAGGGGAACGCCGAGCCGGTGGACGGCGGCCAGGGCGCCGAGCACGTTCGACACGTTGAACCTTCCGGGGAGCGGCGACTCGAGCTCGAGCTCGTCGCCGGCGTGCCGCACGACGAAGCGGGCGCCGGTCAGCGTGAAGCTGACCCGATCGGCCGTGTAGTCGGCCGGCCGGTCGATCGCGAACGTCACGGGCGCGTCGAGACCCGCGGCGAGACGGCGTCCGTGGTCGTCGTCCACGTTCACGACCGGAATTCCCGGGTCGAGCTCGAAGAGGCGCCGCTTGGCTGCGAAGTAGTCGTCCATCGACGGATGGAAGTCGAGGTGATCCTGGGTCAGGTTGGTGAAGATCGACGCCGCGAAGTGGATCGCGTCGGCCCGGTGGAGCTCGAGCGCGTGGGAGGAGACCTCGATCGCGCAGGCCCGGTCTCCGGCGACGAGCATCCGGGCGAAGGCCGCCTGGAGGTCGATCGCCTCGGGCGTCGTGCCCGGCAGATCCTCGTCGCGCCCGCCGACGACGGTCTTCACCGTGCCGACCAGCGCACACTGGTCGCCGGCCGCCCCGAGCAGCGTCCGGACGAGGAAGGCGGTCGTCGTCTTGCCGTTCGTGCCGGTCACGCCGATCACCCGCAGCCGCTCGCTCGGGCGGCCGTTGAAGACGGCGGCGACCGGTGCCATCGCGGCCCGCGCGTCGCCGACGACGAGCTCGGGCACGCCGAGACCGAGCGGTCGCTCGACGACCAGGGCGACCGCGCCGGCGGCCACGGCCGCCGGCGCGTGATCGTGGCCGTCGGACCGCAGCCCGGAGACGCAGAAGAACAGCGATCCGGGCGTGACCCGCCGGCTGTCGTACGCCAGGCCGGTGATCTCGGGGCTGCGCCCCCCCGCCTTCGGGTCGCCGGTCGCGACGGCCGCATCTTGGTCGACAGTGCCGCCTGACTCGAGCAGGCCACTGGTCAGCTCATCCAGACGCATCGGGGACGGAGTCTAAACGGGGTGCCCGGGCCAGCCGGCAGGCTGGCCAGACCGCTAGCCGGGCGGGATCTCGAGATATGGGAGGGCGAACGACATGATCTGGCCGAAGGCGGGGGCCGCGACCTGACCTCCGTCGATCGCTCCCTGGGGGTCGGACACCTCGACCGAGACGACGACCTTCGGGTCGCGGGCCGGCGCGAAGCCGACGAACGACGCGTCGTAGGCCGACGTCGAGTACTGGTCGCTCCCGGCGACCACCTCGTTTGCCGTGCCGGTCTTCCCGGCCAGCTCGTAGCCCGGAATCGAGACCTGGCTGGCCGTCCCGCCCGGGGCCAGGACGCCCTGGAGCATGCTGCGGAGCTCGCTCGCGACCGACGGATCGAACACCCGGTGGCCGACCGGCTCGGGCGTCGGCTTGCCGTCGACGGCGCCGACGATGTGCGGCGGGCGGAGGATGCCGCCGTTGGCGATCGCCGCGTAGAGCGTCGTCAGCTGCATCGGCGTGACCGACTCTCCCTGGCCGATCGGCAGGTTGCCCATCGAGACGCCCGAGTACTGGGATGGCTTGGGCACGATGCCCTGCTCCTCGCCCGGCAGGTCGACGCCGGTCAGGCTGCCGAAGCCGAGCCGGTTGACCCAGTAGTTGAAACGGGTCGGCCCGAGCTTGCCGCCGATCTCGACCGCGCCGATGTTGCTGGACTGGGCGAGGATCTCCGACGTGGTCGCCTCCTCGGCGGGGCGGGTCTCGTCGTCGTGGATCGTCCGGTCGTAGATCTGGAGCGACGTCGGCAGGTAGAAGTTCGTGGTCGGCGTGACCAGTCCGTCCTGGAGGGCGCCGCCGATCGCCACGACCTTGAAGGTCGACCCCGGCTCGAAGTTCATCTGGACGGCCCGGTTGTCGAGCGCCGACGCCGGCGCGGCGCCGACGTTGTTGGCATTGACGCCCGGCCAGTTGGCCATCGCGAGGATCGCCCCGGTCTGCGGGTTCATCACGATCGCCGTCGCGCTCTGCGGGCTGTAGGTCGACCCGACCTTGGCGAGCACGTTCTCGACCGCGTTCTCGAGCGACGAGTCGAGCGTCAACCGGATCGGCTTCCCCGGCCGGGCGGCCTTGACCTCGTCGACCGAGATCGGGTCACCCAGAGCGTCGTTGATCTCCCGGCGAACGCCGCTGGTTCCGGACAGGGTCGAGTTCTCCGAGAACTCGAGCCCGGCCAGCCCGTTGCCGTCGACGCCGACCGTCCCGAGGACCTGGGCGGCGAGATCGTTGTCCGGGTAGTCGCGAATCGCCACCGGCGTCAGGGCGATCCCGGGGATCCGCAGGGCGGCGACCTGCTGGGCGGTCGCGTCCGGGACGCGGCGCTCGACGTAGACGAAGCCGGTGTTCCGCTTGGTCAGATCGGCCTCGACGGTCGACGCCGGGATCCGGAGGATCGAGGCGATCCGGCTCGCCGCCGACGTCGGGTTCCTGACGAGGTACGGCGTCGCCGAGATGTCGTCGCCGGGCTCGGAGATCGCCAGGGGAACGCCGTTGCGGTCGAGGATCGCGCCCCTCAGCGCCGGCACGGCGACCTCGGTCAGCTGCTGACCGTCGGCCACCTCACGGAGCTTTCCGGCCTGGAAGGCGCCGAGGTAGAAGGTGCGGGCGCCGGCCGCGGCGAGGAGGATCACGAAGACGGCAAACAGCTTGCCGATGCGTAGCTGCATCGGCGCCATCAGCGGCCGGTGGCTCCTCGCGTCGCCGCCGGGCCGCACGTCAGGCTCACGGGCCTGTCGACCCGGTCGCGGCGGTGCTCGTCGTCGACCCGCCGGACACGACGGAGCCGGGAGACGACGCGACCCCGGAGGTCGACGTCGACGTCGTGGTCGAGGTCGCGCCGGCGCCGCCGGTCGTTCCGGTCGACGGGGCCACGAAGGACGTCGCGGCGTGCGCGGCATCGCCGGGGTGGGCGTGGAGATAGCGGACGTCGGACGGCGGGGCGTAGACCATGCCGGCGTTGGTCGCCGCGGCCTGGACGCGTTCGGCGGACCCGAGCTGGGCGACCTGGGCCGCGAGCAGCGAGCTCTCCCGCTGGAGCGTCGTCGCCCGATCGATCGAGCTGCCGATCCCGGCGTTGAGCTTGAGCAGGGTGACCTGCATCGCGACGATCCCGATCAGCGCGAACGCGACCAGTCCGATCCAGGCCCGGCCGCGGATCAGGCGGTCGAGCAGCGAGTGGTCGACGACCCGGTTGACGTGCGCCATGAACGGCGCCGACGACGGCGGCCTGGCGACGCTCGGCCGGGGGACGCGTTCGGCCGGGCGGTCCGGACCCGATACACGGCGGGGGCCGACCGGCCGGCGGGCGGGCGCGGCGGCGCGAGCGGCCGCCCGGGCGCTGGCGGCGCTCTCGCGGGCGGCGGCCGCCGACGCCGGACTCATTGGAGCTCTCCGAGCTTGCGGGCGACGCGCAGGCGGGCGCTCGAAGACCGCGGATTCGCGGCGATCTCGCCGGGCGTCGGGGCAACCGACCGTCGGGAGAGGAGCTCGCCCTCGGGGACCCGTCCGCAGCCGCAGACCGGCAGCCCGGGCGGGCAGATGCAGCCGCGTGCGCGGGCGACGAGAAAGCGCTTGACGCGGGCGTCCTCGAGCGAGTGGAAGGAGATTCCCGCGAGCCGGCCGTTCGGTCCGAGCAGGCGCCAGGCGAGCGGGAGCGCCGCGTCGAGCTGACCGAGCTCGTCGTTGACGGCGATCCGCAGGGCCTGGAAGCTGCGCTTCGCGGGATGGCCGCCGGCGAAGCGGGCCGGCGCGGGCACGGCGGCCTTGATCACGTCGACCAGCTCGAGCGTGCTGTTCAGCGGTGCGCGCTGGCGCTGGGCGACGATCCGCCTGGCGATCGGCCCGCTGTAGCGTTCGTCGCCGAAGCCGCGAAGCAGGCGGGCGAGCCGGCGCTCGTCCCACGTGTTGACGATCTCGCGGGCCGTCAGCTCCTGGGACGGATCCATCCGCATGTCGAGCGGCGCGTCGTAGGAGTAGGAGAACCCGCGCTCCCACGTATCGACCTGCATCGAGGACATGCCGAGGTCGAAGTAGACGTGATCGGCGTGGATGCCCTCCTCGACGAGGAGCTCGAGTCCTTCGACGAAGCTCGCCCGGATGAACCGGGTCTGACAGGACACCTCGCCGGCGAGCTCGGCGAACCTGTCCTCGGCGGTCGGATCCCGGTCGATTCCGATCAGCGTGCCGGTCGGGCCGATCCGGTCGGCCATCAGGCGGGCGTGCCCCCCACCGCCGAACGTGCAGTCGACCGCGACCTGGCCGGGAGCCGGATCGAGCAGC
>DATAUX010000028.1:0-3117 GCA_036268015.1 Solirubrobacteraceae bacterium
CCGGACGCCTACCGGGACCTGGGGAGACATGGCTGGGAACATCCTGCCTGCTTCCCGGCCCCCGCGTCGGTACAGATCCCGCGATTTGAGCGCTGTCCCCAGTCGGGGCGGCCGGATTTGAACCGGCGACCCCCTGCTCCCAAAGCAGGTGCGCTACCAGGCTGCGCCACGCCCCGAGTCCGCCGAGTATAGGCCCCCGTCCAGCCGCCGGGCATCCGTCTCCCGGTGCTAGGGTCACCCGCCGAATGGCAGAGCTGAAGCCGCTCCGAGCGCTCCACTACGACCCGGCCGTCGCCGGCACCCTCGCCGACGTCGTCTCCCCCCCGTACGACGTGATCGACGCCGACCAGCGCCAGGCCCTCGTCGCCAAGTCGCCGTTCAACGTCGTCGGGATCGACCTTCCCGTCGGCGAGGACCGCTACGACAACGCCGCCGCCCTGCTCGACTCCTGGAAGCAGCAGGGCGTCGTCACGACCGACGCCGAGGACGCCCTATGGGCGATGACCCAGGACTACACCGGCCCCGACGGCGACGCCCGGACCCGCCGCGGGTTCTTCGCCCGCGTCCGCGTCACCGACTACGGCCCCGGCCGGATCCGGCCGCACGAGCGGACCCACCCCGGCCCCAAGGAGGACCGCCTCCGCCTGACCCGGGCCACCCGGGCCAACCTCTCGCCGATCTTCTCGCTCTACTCAGACCCCCACGATCTCGCCTGGCAGGCGCTCGAGCCGCACACGGCCGGCGACCCCTGGGGCGACGTGACCGACCCCGACGGGACCCGCCACCGGATCTGGCGGGTCGCCGACCCCCAGGCCGTCGCCCAGGCGATCGACGCCCTCGAGGACACCGAGCTCCTGATCGCCGACGGTCACCACCGGTACGAGACCGCCCGCGTCTACGCCGACGAGATCGGCGGCGACGGCGCCCACCGCTACGTCCTGATGTGCCTCGTCGCCCTCGAGGACCCCGGCCTCACCGTCTTCCCGACCCACCGCCTCGTCAGCGGCCTCGACGCCGCCCAGCAGGAGGCCCTCCGCGACGCGATCAAGCGCGACTTCGAGATCCACCAGGTCACCCGCGACGAGATCGCTCCCCCGCCTGGCGACGGCCCCCTCGAGCTCGGCTACATCGACTCCCACCACCGCCAGCCCCACCGGCTGACCCTCCGCTCCCAGGAGATCGCCGACGCCGCCCTCGCCGACATGCCGCCGGCCTACCGCCGGCTCGACGTCGGCGTCCTCGAGACCCTCCTCCTCAAAGGCGCCCTCGGCCTGACCGACGACGACATCTCCCACCTCGACGGGTTCGGCTACGCCCGCGACGTCCAGCAGGCCCTCGACCTCGTCGACTCCGCCGCCTACGACGCCGCCTTCCTCGTCCGGCCGACGCCCGTCCAACAGGTCCGCGAGATCGCCGCCTCCGGCCAGAACATGCCGCCCAAGTCGACCTATTTCTTTCCCAAGGTCCTCACCGGCCTCCTCTTCAACCCGCTCACCTAGGACCCGCGTCCGCCGGGCCTGCCAATACGTCCAGAATCGCCGGCTGGGGATTGACGCCGGAGTAGAATTTTCAAGAGGGTTCGTCGCTACCGAAAGGCTAAGTTCCATGAAAGCCACCGCTCACCGCACCGGCAAGGTCAAGCACCTCGTGTCCGTACGCGGCCACCAGTTGACCGTTGACGAATGCCGCGACTCCGGCGGCACGGACGACGGTCCCAGCCCGCAGGAACTGCTCGCCGCCAGCCTCGCCTCGTGTACGGCCGTCACGATCGAGATGTACGCCCAGCGCAAGGGCTGGGACCTCGGCGACGTCGAGGTCGCCTGCGAGTACACGCCGGCCGAGCGCGGCTGCCCCACGAAGTTCGAGATCATCCTCCGACTCCCGACCCAGCTCAGCGACTACGAGGTCGGACGCCTGCTCACGATCGCCGCCAAGTGCCCGATCCACCGGACCCTCGACGGCGAGGTCATGTTCACCGAGCGCGTCGAACGCCTCCAGCTGACCGCGTGAACCTCGAGCAGGCCCGCCGGCTCCGGCACGTCCTGCTCGACCCAGACGAAGCTCCCCCACCCGGGCTCGACGGCCTCGTCCAGGCCGCCGTCCTCGTCCCCCTCTACGTCCGCGACGCCGGCCTCCACGTCGTCCTGATCGAACGGGCCACCGCCCTGCGGACCCACGCCGGCCAGATCTCCTTCCCCGGCGGTCGCCGCGACCCGACCGATCCCGACCTCGTCGACACCGCCCTCCGCGAGGCCCGCGAGGAGATCGGCCTCGACCCGGCCGCGGTCGACCTGCTCGGCCCGCTCACGCCCGCCTCGACCGCCGTCACCCGGTTCGCGATCTACCCGTTCGTCGGCCTGATCCCCGACGCCCAGACCTGGCTGCCGGCCGCCGACGAGGTCAGCGCCGTCCTCGAGGCCCCCCTCGCCCAGCTCGCCCAGACCCACGAGTACCGCACCCTGACCCGCTACGGCCGGCCCTTCCCCAGCCACTGCTACACCGTCGGCCCCCACCTCGTCTGGGGCGCGACCGCCCGCATCCTCGCCGACCTGATCGCCCGGATCGCCCGGGCCGACCCAGACGACCCTAACGACCAGCGTCCGGGCCTGGCCGACCCCCGCCCGCGATGACCCCCAGCAGGCCTTCGACCGCCGTGACCGCTCCAGAAACCCAGAGATCACCCGCCGCAGGGTCGCAGTCCAGAATCCGGTGGGGCACCCTGTTGAACGCCGCCCACTCGCCGACCACGGCCGCCCCCGCCGCCAGCCGCGGCCGATCGACCGTCCCCGCCGCCTCGTAGACCACGCCCCGCACGGTCGTGTCGATCGTCTGCGACAGCATGAACTCCAGCCGCGACCCATGCAGCTCGCCGACCCGCTCCGGATCGCCGGTCGCCGTCCCCAGCACCCAGCAGAGCACGCTCACGTTCTCGAGCGCGTACCGCAGCGACCCGATCCGGTCCGGCGTCCCGATCCAGCATTCGCACCCGGCTGACTCGATCTCCGGCCGGCCGTCCTGCGCCCGCGTCGTGATCCGGACCGCGTGACCCCGGTCGACCAGCTCGCCGCCCAGCCTCCGGCCCCGGCACCCGCCGCCGACGATCAGGACCCGCGCCAC
>DATAUX010000029.1:0-15614 GCA_036268015.1 Solirubrobacteraceae bacterium
CCGGCACATCGCCAGGCCGATCCCCGTGCCCGGATAGGTCTCCTTCGCGTGGAGACGTTGGAAGATGACGAAGATCCGCTCAGCGTATTCCGGGTCGATGCCGATCCCGTTGTCGGCGCAGCTGAACTCCCAGTCAGGCTCGCAACGGCGGGCGTCGACCCTTACGACGGGTGCGTCGTCGCCGCGGAACTTGACGGCGTTCGCGATCAGGTTCTGGAAGACCGACTCGAGCAGCGCGCGGTCGCCGCGGACCGCCGGTAGCTCGCCGACGACCAACGTCGCGCCGGCATCGTCCAGGGCGGCCTCCAGAGAGGATTGGGCGCGGTCGACCAACTCCCGCGTGTCGACCTCCTCGTCGCGGCGATCGACTCTGCCGACGCGGGAGAAGGCGAGCAGGTCGTTGATCAGGACCTGCATGCGCTTCGCCCCGTCGACGGCGAAGTCGATGTACTGGTCGGCCCGGTCGTCGAGCTGGCCCCGGTACCGGCGCTCGAGGGCCTGGCAGAAGCTCGCGATCTTCCGCAGCGGCTCCTGGAGGTCGTGCGACGCGACGTATGCGAACTGCTCGAGCTCGGCGTTCGACCGGCGCAGCTCGAGGGCCTGCTCGTCGAGCTGGGCCCGTCCGGCCTCGACGAGTGCCAGCTCGCGGACGATCCGCTCGCGCATCGCATCGACGTCGCCGCCGACCTCGACGATCTCGCGGGCGCCGCCCGAGTTCGCGAGCGGCGTCCTGAACTCGCCGCCGGCCACCCGCCTGGCCTCGAGTCCAAGTCGCTCGAGCGGCGTGGTCACGGTCCGCCGCAGGACGACCGCGGCTCCGAGCAGGCCGATCATGATCAGCCCACCGGCCACGAGCAGGGCGATCTTGAGCAGGCGGGCGGTCGCGAACAGCTTGCCGCGCTCGGTCGACAGCTCGGCTGCGAGCATCGTCCGCAGCCGGCTGAGGGACGCCGATACGACGGCGAACCGGGCCTTGCCCGACTGACTCGTCGCTAGCAGCACAGCGATCCGCCCGTGCGCCCGAAGCGCCGGATCGACGAATGTGGTCCGCCACGTGTCGGCGCTCGAGTGGACCGCGCCGACGAGCGCGGAGAATGCCCGGGCGCCGCCCGGGTGGACACTCGCCAGCTGATGGTAGGCCTGCGTCTCGCCGACGAGGCCCTTCTCGTAGAGCTGGAGGAAGTCGTGCTCGGTGGTCAGGAGGTATCCGCGGACGCCCGTCTCCTCGTCGACCAAGCTGTGCTGGAGCGACAGGTCGGCCAACTGGGCAGGCGTGATCTCGTTGAGGACGGTCGCCCGCTGCGTGGTCAGCTGGGCATTGGCCGCGAGCGCGAAGCCGACGCCGAGCACTGCGACCACGAAGAGGATGCCGGTGCTCAGGCCGAGCAACTGGCGGACACGCCAGCCCGTGACCGACCGCCGGCCGGTCACGCGGCCGGCTCCGGCGGGCGGGATCCGACGAGGAGCATCGCGACGTCATCGGAGAGCTCCTCGCCGTTCAGCTCGTCGGCCCGCGCGAGCAGCTCTGAGAGCAGTCCGTCCGGGCTGGTCTGCCATTCCGGACGGCGGGCGATGTAGTCGGCGATCAGACCGTGGAGGCGATCCTCGCCGAGCCGCTCGGGCCCGGGGCCGACCCGACCTTCGGTGAGGCCGTCCGTGTACAACAGCATCACCCACCCGGCCGGCAACTCAAGCCTCGTCTGCGGCCACTGCGCGTCGGCGAACAGTCCGATCGGCGGTCCGCCGCCGTCGGCCGGCAGGCTGGTGACCGCGGGGCCGTCGATCAGCACCGGCGGAGGATGGCCGGCACGGCGGATCCGCAGCGCCCGGTGGGACGGCTCGATCTCCAGCGTGCAGAGCGTCGCGAACAGCCCGGGGATCTGACTCTCGTGCTCGAGCACCCGCTGGAGCGTGGTCAGCATGAGATCGCCCCCGGCGCCCGACAGCGTCAGCGCCCGCCAGGCGATTCGCAGGCACGCGCCGAGCGCGGCCTCGTCCGGCCCGTGCCCGCAGACATCGCCGACGAGCACGTCGAGTCCGCCGTCGGCCCGCTCGACGACATCGTAGAAGTCCCCGCCGAGCAGGGCCCGCCGGCGGCCCGGTCGATATCTCGAGGCGATCCAGATCGACTCGTCGGCCACGATCGGACTTGGGACGAGGCCCCGCTCGAGGCGAGCGTTCTCCTCGGCCCGGACCGCAGCGATCCGCAGCAGCTGGGCATCGTCCTCGGCCTGCCGGCGGCCGATCGCATAGCGGACCGCACGGGTCAGGAGGCCGGCGTCGACCCGGCCCTTGACGAGGTAGTCCTGTGCGCCGGCGTTGACCGCCGCGACGCCGGCCGCCTCGTCGTCGAGGCCGGTCAACACGATCACCGCGATCCCGGGTGCTGCGAGCCGGACCCGGGCGAGCGCGTCGAGCCCGACGGCGTCCGGCAGGCCGAGATCGAGCAGCACGCAGTCGACCGGCTCCTCGCCGCCGCCGAGCTGGCCGAGCGCCTCGGCCAGCGTCCGGCTGCGAACGATTCCCATCCTCGGCAGCGCATCGTCGAGCAGCTCGACGACCAGCAGCGCATCTCCCTCGTCGTCCTCGACGACCAGGACCGTGATCGCGTCGGGGCTCGCCTGCACGAGGACAGTCTGCCCGACCGACCGGGCCTCGTGCCAGACGAGGCCTCGGTGAGCCGGCGAGCGGGCCGGCGCCGCCGGGATGACGGCTAGAGTGTGCGCGATGCCCAGAGTGGCCGCCGATGTGGAAGGCCTGGATGCCGATCAGCTTCTCGTTAGCACTGCCCCGTGATCCTGCCGCGAGCTTCCTGGCGCGCCAGGCGGTCAGGGAGCACTTGGCGGACGTCGTGCCGGCGGCGACGCTGGCCGATGTCACGCTCGCGGTGAGCGAGCTCGTGACGAACGCCGTGCTCCACGGGAGCGGCGGGATCGAGCTGCGGCTCGCGGCCGACGGGCAGAGCGTGAAGGGCGAGGTGATCGACGAGGGCGAGGGCTTCGAGCGTCAGATCCGCAACGACGGCGGCGTCGATGGCGTCGCCGGACGCGGCCTGTTGATCGTCGGCCAGCTGGCTGAACGGTGGGGTGTCCACGAGGGAACGACGCACGTCTGGTTCGAGATCCCGGTGACCGGCGAGGCCAACGCGGTCGAGGAACCGGCGCTCGACGCCGAAGAGCCCGAGCTCGGCCATCCCGGGACCAACCAGCTTCCCGACGACTAGGACAGCTCCGTCTCGATCAGGGATGCGAGGCGGCCGCAGACGTCAGTCGTCTCCTCGGAGCTCGGCGCCTCGACCATCACCCTCACAAGCGGCTCGGTTCCAGATCGGCGGACGAGGACCCGCCCGCGTCCGAGCAGGGAGGCCGCCTCGTCGGCGATCGCCGCGTGGACTCGGGCGGCATCGTCGAGCGCCGTCCGATCGCGGACGCGGACGTTGATCAGCTGCTGGGGCAGCTTCTCCATCGCGGCCGGTCGGCTGAGATCCTCGCCGGCCAACGCCTCGAGCGCGAGCAGGGCTGCGGCGATGCCGTCGCCGGACGGCGCGAAGCCGAGGTCGATGATGTGGCCGGACTGCTCGCCGCCGAGCGCCCAGCCCCGCTCACGGAGCGCCTCGAGCACGTAGCGGTCGCCGACGTCGGTGACCGCGACCTCGATGCCCGCGTCGGCCATCGCGCTGTGGAAGCCGTAGTTGGTCATCACCGTGACTGCGACCCCGTCGCCCGTCAGGCGGCCGTGCCTGCGGAGGTGGACCGCGCTGAGCGCGAGCAGCTCGTCCCCGTCGACGACCCGGCCGGTCCGGTCGACCGCGAGCAGCCGGTCGCCGTCGCCGTCGAAGGCGAAGCCGATGTCGTGCCCGCCGGAGCGAACGGACGCGCAGAGCGCCTCGACGTGGGTGGACCCGCACCCGTCGTTGATGTTCCGCCCGTCCGGTTGGTTGGCGATCGCCGTGACCTTGGCGCCGAGTCGGCGGAAGATCTCCGGCGCGACCTTGTAGGTCGCGCCGTTCGCACAGTCGAGCAGGACGTCGACCCCGTCGAGTGACAGGTCGCGAAAGCGGAGCTCGAGCTCGCGCAGGTAGTCGTCGGCGGCGCCCCGGAGCTGCCGGATCCGCCCGATGCCCCGTCCGGCCCGCCCCACGTCCGGGCTCGAGCCGACCGGCCCCCGGAAGCTCGGATCGTCGAGCCGGCGCTCGATCTCGAGCTCGTCGGCATCCGAAAGCTTGAAGCCGTCGGACGCGAAGAACTTGATCCCGTTGTCCTCGTAGGAGTTGTGCGACGCGGAGATCACCGCGGCCAGGTCGAACCCGTACCGACGGATCATCAAGGGAGCCGCCGGCGTCGGCAGGACGCCGCCGAGGAGCACTTCCCCGCCGGCGTCGGCGACCCCGGCGGCGATCGCCGACTCGAGCATCTCGCCCGACTCGCGGGTGTCCCGGATCACGAAGACCCGCGGCCGGGGCACTCCGCAGCCGAGCGTTGCGATCCGGCCGAGCGAGAGGGCCAGGCTCGCGGTGATCTCCTCGCCGGCGACGCCGCGGACTCCGTCGGTGCCGAAGAGCCTGCCGACCGACCCGCTCATCGGCGCCGAGCGCCTCGCTGGGTCAGCAACTAGCGCTTCGAGAACTGAGGCCGCTTGCGGGCCTTCTTGAGACCAGCCTTCTTGCGCTCCTTGGCGCGTGCGTCACGCGTCAGGAAGCCCCGGCGCTTGAGCTCGCCACGCAGGTTCGGGTCGGCCTCGAGCAGCGCGCGAGAGATCCCGTGCCGCAGGGCGCCGCCCTGGGCGGACACCCCGCCGCCGTGGAGACGGGCGATCACGTCCATCCGGTCCTGGTAGCCGACGGTCTCGAGCGGCTGGCGGATGTTCCGCTGAAGCGTGGGCCGCGGGAAGTACTCGTTGAGAGTCTTCCCGTTGACCGTGTATGCGCCCGTGCCCGGCTGGAGCGTGACTCGCGCGATCGCGGTCTTCCGCTTGCCGGTCGCCCGGTAGCGGGCGCCGGCGCCGAGGTCGATCGCGACCTGCTCGATCGGCTGGTGGACGGTCTCGTCGTCGCCCGACGTCTCGGCGACCGGTTCGGCCTCGTCGTCCTCGACCGCGTATGGGTCGGAGCTCTGGCGGGCGAGCGGATCGACGCCCTCGGGGACGATGTCGACCTCGAGGTCAGCGCCGGGGACGGCGGGCTTGACGCGGGCCGGAGCCGGCTCATCGTCGTCGGCTGGACGGCGGCGGGCCGGCGGCGCCTCGGCGGCAGTCGGCGAAGGTTGGCTGTCGGCGACCGGCGCGGCTGCGGGCTCAGCCGCGGCGGGCGGATCGGTCGGCACCGGCGCTGCGGCCTCGGGCGGCTGCGCGGCGGTCGGCTCGGGCGGCTGCCCGGCGGTGGGCTCCTCGTCGGACACTAAGCTCGGATCTCCAGGGGTTGCGGCTTCTGGGCAACATGCGGATGCTCGGGACCGGCGTAGACCTTGAGCTTGGTGAGCTGCTTGCGAGCCAGACGATTGCGGGGCATCATGCCCTTCACGGCGAGCCGGATGATCTCCTCGGGACGGCGGTCGATCATGTCCTGGAAGGTCCGTGTGCGCAGTCCGCCCGGGTATCCCGAGTGGCGGTGGTAGAGCTTGTCCGCCCGCTTGTTGCCGGTCACGGCGATCTTCTCGGCGTTGACCACGACGACGAAGTCGCCGGTGTCGATGTGCGGCGTGTACACCGGCTTGCGCTTGCCCCGGAGCGTGTCGGCGATCTGCGTCGACAGCCGGCCGAGCGTCAGGCCGTCGGCGTCGACGACATACCAGTTGCGCTCGCGGTCACTTGGCTTGGCTACGTAGGTTCTCATGGCATCAAAAAGGCCACGCGGCTGGCGCGCGGCACTCGTGGATGATAGGCGAAAACTGTCGGCGAGTGCGATCAGGGCGACTGGACGTAGACCAGACGCCCGTCGGTCAGCCGGTAGACGGCGCCGACCCGGTGGCCGGATCCGACCACCTTCTTCCCGCTCAACTGCACGGTCTTGATGTTGTCGGACTGCTTGACGATGATCGTCTGACCGGTCGGCGTCGTCCGCAGGATCGTCACGTTCTGGTGGGTCAGCAGGTCGGTCAGCTTGACCGACTGGAGGGCCGCGAGGAGAAAGGCCACGGCGAGCACGATGCCGAGATCGAACAGGTTGACGAGACCGTCGAGCGGATCCCCCGCCCGGTCGATGCGAACCCGGCCGCGCGGCGTGACCCGGGCTCGTTTCACGCGTGCCCCGCGTGCGGTGGGGCGACATCCCCGACGTGGGCCGTCGTGACCTGCTCGGGGTTCAACGCGGCGACGAGGTACTCGAGATCGGAGAGGTCCTGCGCGTAGAAGCGGTCGCGGACCAGTGAGATCGCGAATGCGACCGCGCCGATCAGGAGACCGAGAACGGTCACGCTGAACGCGACGCGGAGGTTGTCCGAAAGCTGGGTCACGTCGCCCTTGGCAAGACCGGCGAGAGCCGGCGAGAGCGGGATCAGGGTCCCCATCAGACCGAGCGCCGGCCCGAACCGGACGAGCAGACGGGTCCGCTCGAGACGTCGCAGGGATCCGAGGTCGAAGTCGGCCAGGCACTTCGCCATCCGATCCTCGGCCGCCGGCTCGCCGTACTGGGCGGTCAGCTCGGCCAGGGTCTCGGCCATCATCCCGCTCGAGGCGACCCCCGCGAGGGCCCGCATCGCCGTCGGCCGGTCGTCACGCCGGAGCGCTTCGAGCGCGGCGCCGCCGGCCTGGTCGAGCCGTCTGAAGCCGATCCGCCGGCGCCGGTTGGTCAACTCGAAGACGAACGATCCCAGCTCGAAGAGCATGAAGATCAACGCGAGGATCGCCGCGACGAAGACCGGCACCCGAAGGACGTTCGCCAGGTGGAAAAGGATGTCTTCGATGTTTGCCTGGGGGATCATGCGTTCCGTAGTGAGATGCGCCGACGCTCGTCGAGAGCGCCCAATGTAACGATCGCGATCGTCAATGCAATGCCGCCGCCGATGCCCGCCGCTCCGCCGACTCCCGCCGAGCCCGCGTCAGACCCGCCCGGCGAGCCGGAAGTCGACGTCGGCGCGGTCGAAACCGGCTGCACGAAAGGGACTCCGGCGTCGCTCAGCAGGAACCCCTCGACCTGCTGTCCGGCCGGCGCCGATGGCGCCTGGCTGGCCAGCGGATTCGCGACTCCCTGGGCCGCGGTCGACTTGCCGGACGGTTTCGCGGCGTGTGCCGAGTTCGAGGACCCGCTCCCGGTTCCGCCGCCCTTCCCGTTCCCGGAGCCGTGCCCTCCGACCGCCGAGCTTCCGTCGCCGTGGACCTTCGACGGCGACGTATTCGACACGACGACCGTCAGCGTGTCGGCGACCCCGCTCAAGCCCGCGACCGACGCAACGGTCACCGTCACGGCGACGGGGTAGTCGCCGGGGTCCGGGTACGTGCGTGTGATCTGCTCGCCGGTCCCCGTCCCGCCCTCGAAGGCCCAGTGGTAGAGGACCTGCTTGCCCGACGGCGCGCCGGAGACCTGGGCGGTGTACGTCACCGTCTGCCCGACCGACACGACCTGCGGCGTGGCCGACATCGTGACGACCAGCGGCCCGTCGTCCGCCGTGGTCTGTGCGAGCTCGCTCGACGCGGTCGACGTGTCGCTCGGCTGGGTCGTCTGGAGCGGGTCGGGACCGACGTCCGTCGTCGTCGTGCCCTGTGGCGTCGTCGGTCCCCGCGGCGTCGCGCTCCGCGTGATCCTCGCGCCGGTGGGCGCACCCGACCTGGCCGCGACGGGCTGGCCGGCGGCGGCTCCGACGACGCCGAACCAGCCGAGCCCGAGAAGACAGCCGAGACACGCACGGCCGCCGCGAACGCCTGCCGGGACCGACCGCCGGCCGGCTTTCTCAGACGTGGAGGACTGGCCGATTCGCGACATTGCCCGCAACATGATCCAGCATCGACCGGCCCGGCACGGATGTTTAGGGCCAGCCGGCCGGCTAGGCTCCGCCGATGGCCTACACGAACGCCGAGGCGCGCGCCGGCATGCTCGACGAGATCGGCCAGGCGGCCGACCAGCTGAGCCTGGCGATCGCCTGCCTGAACCAGGCCTACGAGCTGCTCGACGAGAGTTCGGCCGACCGGCTCGAGGCCGACCTGTTCCGTCCGGTCCAGCTCACCTACGGACGGCTCCAGCGCACGTACACGGCGTTCTCCGAACGGACCGGCGGCCGGTCGCGCGAGTTCGCGCCCCAGAACGCCGGAGCGCCCTCCCAGGGCGCGAAGGCACTGATCGAGCGGGCCGTCAGCTCGGCCGCCACCGCCGCCCAGCTGATCGCCGCCCTTCAGGACTCGATGCTGCCGGTCGAGGTCGGGGATCCCGCCCTCCGGGCCGAGCTCGCCGACGTCCGCAGCCGGCTCGACGTGCTCCCGTCGCGCGCCCGCGAACTGCTCCGCGTGCTCGGCCGGTAGCCCGACCCCGTCGTTCTGCGGCTCGATCAGAGCCTCGGTGCAGGCCGTGGTCACTCCGGAGCGACGACACGGCCGCCGTGGGCGGCCGGGAACACCAACCAACCCGACCGCCGGGCGGCAGGCCCGCGACGAGTCGCTCCGGGATGGCCCGTCCCGTCCCGTCGCCCTGGCTTCGTGCGATCCCGGGTTGTACAGATCACGTGGGCCCGGGCCCCCGGCAACCGACTACGCCGTCCCTACTCCCATTCGATCGTGCCGGGCGGCTTGCTCGTGATGTCCAGCACGACCCGGTTGACCTCCCTCAGCTCGTTGATCATCCGCGACGCGATCTGTTCGAGCAGGTCGTACGGCAGGCGTGCCCAGTCGGCCGTCATCGCGTCGTCGCTGGTGACCGCCCGGATCACGATCACGTTGCCGTAGGTCCGCTCGTCACCCTGGACGCCGACCGTCCTGACGTCAGGCAGGACGCAGAACGACTGCCAGAGACTGCGGTACAGCCCGGCCTTGCGGATCTCGTCCTGGAGGATGTGATCGGCGTCCCGGAGCAGGTCGAGCCGCTCCTTGGTCGCCGTGCCGCCGACGATCCGGATCGCGAGACCCGGGCCGGGGAACGGCTGGCGCCAGACCAGGCGCTCGGGCAACCCGAGCTCGGCGCCGACGGCCCGGACCTCGTCCTTGAAGAGGAAGCGCAGCGGCTCGACCAGCTCGAACTGGTTGTCCTCAGGCAGGCCGCCGACGTTGTGGTGCGACTTGATCGTCGCCGAGCCGGCACCCCCGCCGGACTCGATCACGTCCGAGTAGAGCGTCCCCTGGACGAGGAATCTCGCCGGATGGCGCGCGGAGATCGCGGCGGCCTCCTCCTCGAAGACGCGGATGAACTCCCGGCCGATGACCTTCCGCTTGGTCTCCGGGTCGCTGACACCGGCCAGCTTGCCGAGGAAGCGCTGCTCGGCCTCGACGGCGACCAGCGGAACCTTGAAGGTGTCGCGGAAGGCCGCGATCACCTGCTCGCCCTCGCCCTTTCGCATCAGCCCGTGATCGACGAAGACGCAGGTCAGCTGATCGCCGATCGCCCGGTGGACGAGGAGCGCGGCGACCGACGAGTCGACGCCGCCCGAGAGCCCGCAGATCACGGTGCCGTCGCCGACCTGCGCCCGGATCAGGGCGATCTGCTCCTCGACGATCGACGCGGCCGTCCACTCCTGCTCACAGCCGCACACGTCGACCAGGAAGGTCGTGAGGATCTGCTGTCCGTACGGCGTGTGGACGACCTCAGGGTGAAACTGGATCCCGTAGATGCCGCGTTCGACGTGCTCGAACGCGGCCACCGGCGACGCGCTCGACGACGCGAGCGACGTGAAGCCGACCGGCGCCTCGTAGACCGTGTCGCGGTGCGACATCCAGCACGTCTGTTCGCGCGGCAGGCCGGCCAGCAGCCGGCCCGGGTCGACGACGTGCAGATCCGAACGGCCGAACTCGCCGATCCGCGCCTCCTCGACCCGGCCGCCCAGATCGTGGACGAGCAGCTGCATCCCGTAGCAGATGCCCAGTACCGGAATTCCGAGCTCGAGCAGCTCCGGGTTGAGCTTCGGCGCCCCGTCGGCGTACACCGAAGCCGGACCGCCCGACAGGATCAGCCCGCGCGGGCCCCTCCGGGCGACCTCGGCCGCGCCGATGTCGTGCGGCAGGAGCTCGGAGAAGACCCCGCATTCGCGGACCCGCCGCGCGATCAGCTGCGAGTACTGGCCGCCGAAGTCGAGAACGACGACCTCGGCCTCGGCCGGGCGCGGCGGAACCGGCGAATCGGACGCGCCCTGGTGCACGGCGGGCGCGTCGGTCACCGCAGCTCCCTAGTCATTGACGAGAACGGCGGCCTTCCCGTTCGAGCCCATCCCAACGCCCTGCTCGCGCTGGAGCTGCTTGCCCTCGGTCTGGAGCGACGGAGCAACCATCAGCTCAGCCCGGTTGAACTCCGCGATGTCCTTGTAGCCGCACGTCGCCATCGACGTCCGCAGTCCGCCCATCAGGTTCAGTGACCCGTCGTTCTCGCGGGCCGGTCCGGCGAGGATCTCCTCGAGCGTCGCGTTCTGCGTCGTCGCGACGCGCGCGCCCCGCGGCAGCGTTGGGTGGAAGGTGGCCATTCCCCAGTGGAAGCCCCGCCCCGGCGCCTCGTATCCGCGGGCCAGTGGCGATCCGATCATCACGGCGTCGGCACCGCAGGCGATCGCCTTGGCGACATCCCCGCCGTTGCGCATCCCACCGTCCGCGATGACCTGGACGTAGTCGCCGGTCTCGAGCATGTGCGTCGACCGGGCGGCCGCGACGTCGGCGATCGCCGTCGCCTGCGGAACACCGATTCCCAGCACGCCACGCGTCGTACACGCGGCTCCGGGGCCGACGCCGACGAGGACGCCGGCGGCGCCGGTCCGCATCAGGTGGAGCCCCGTGTGGTAGGACGCGCAGCCGCCGACGACGACCGGCACGTCGAGCTCGGGGATGAACTCCTTGAGGTTGAGCGGCTCGGTGTGAGCCGAGACATGCTCGCCGGAGACGACCGTCCCCTGGATCACCAGGACGTCGAGCCCGGCGTCGAGGGCGAGCTCGTAGTACCGGCTGACCCGCTGCGGGGTCAGGGCGGCCGCGCAGACGACGCCCTCTGCCTTGATCTCCCGGATCCGTTGGGCGATCAACTCTTCCTTGATCGGCTCGGCATAGATCCGCTGCATCTCGCGGGTCGCGAGCTCCTTGGGCAGGGCGGCGATCTCCTCGAGCTGCTCCTCGGCATCCTCGTAGCGGGTGTAGATGCCCTCGAGATTGAGGACCGCGAGCCCACCGAGCTTGCCGATGATCCCCGCCGTCCGCGGCGAGACGACGCCATCCATCGCGCTCGCCAGCAGCGGCAGCTCGAAGCGGTAGTCGCCGAGCTTCCACGAGATGTCGACGTCGTCGGGATCCCGCGTCCGACGCGACGGGACGATCGCGATGTCGTCGAAGCCATACGCCCGGCGGGCCTTCTTGCCGCGTCCGATCTCCACTTCCATTGATCAAATCCTAGGTCTCGAGGCGGACGGATCAGGGCGCGACCAGAGCTCACGACGGGGCGGCAACCCTCTCTTCGAGGATAGCAACGGCCTCCCCGGTACGACCGGCGCGTGCGCCGTCAGCTGACGCCGGCCGGGAGCGCCAGCTCGGTGATCGTGACCTCGCCGACCAGCCGGTCGACCTCGCGGGCATCGATCAGGCCGGCGCCGAGGCGTCGCGTCGACTCGGCTCCGCAGGCGACGCCGAAGCGCAGGCACTCCTCCGGCGAGCTGCCGACGTACCGGGCGGCCACATAGCCGGCGAGGAACGCATCGCCCGAGCCGACCGCGGCGACCGGCTCGCGGGGGTTGATCCGAACCCGATGGAGTCGGGGAACGCCGTCGACGACGACCTGGGCGAAGCAGCCGTCGGGCGTCGTCATGATCGCCTCGCGAGCGCCGAGCGAGACCATCTCGCGGACGGCGATGACCCGGTCGTCGTCGTCGTTGAACTCGTGCCCGACGAGCTCCTCGGACTCGAGCATGTTCGGCGAGACGACGTCCGGCTCGGCGCGCATCGCCAGGCGGAGCGGATCTCCGTCGGAGTCGACGATCGCCGTCACGCCGAGCTTGTGCAGCTCACGCGTGAGCCGCGCATACAGGTCGGCCGGCACGTTCCGGGGCAGCGACCCGGCGAACACGACGATCGCCGCGCCCCTGGCCAGGTAGAGCAGCTTGTCGCAGAACAGCTCGACCTCGGCCGGCGTGACCGTCGGCCCCTGCTCGTTGATCTCCGTCTGGTCGCCGGTCGTCGGGTCGATCACGGCCGTGTTCGTCCGCGACTCCTCGCTGATCCGCACGAAGTCGTTGAGAATCGACTCGCCGGTCAGCTGCTCGATGATCTGGGTCCCGGTCGGCCCGCCCTGCAGGCCGGTCGCAATCACCGGTTGACCGAGCGTCTTGAGCGTCCGGGCGATGTTGACGCCCTTGCCCCCGGCCAGGGTTCGCCGCTCGACCGACCGATGCCGTCTTGCGAGGCGGAAGTTCGGGACCGACAGGGACTTGTCGATCGCAGCGTTCAACGTGACCGTGATGATCATCGGTTGCCCCAGCCACGCCGGCGCCTGAACATGAGTTGGAGGCTACACCCAACGACCAGCAGCACACCACCGACCAGTCCTCCGGCCTCGAGCACGCGCGTTCGCGTGGTACTCGGCGGCGGCGCGGCGATCGGATCGCGGCTGACCAGCGGCACGGTCCCGAGCAGGCGGGCGCCCGACCGGACGACGACCTCGCCGAGCCGGGTCCCGCCCGGCAGCGGGCCGAGCGCGTCGGCGGCGACGTCGGACGTCGTGAGCGTGATCTGCTCGGTGCGTGGCACGAACAGCGAGAGGCTCCGCTGCGCGACCAGCTTCAGGCGCTCGCCCGGGCGCCCGACGACCGGAACGCTGGCGAAGACGTGCCCGGCGTGCACGGCCTGGACGTGGTGATAGACGGCCATCCCGTAGCGGAGCAGCATCAGCGTATCGGCGTCCCGCGTCGCCTCGCTCGGATCGCCGAGCACGACGCTGACGAAGTTCGCCCCCGAGTTCGACGCCGCGCCGACCAGGCAGTAGCCGGCGTCCGTCGTGTGGCCCGTCTTGATCCCGACGACGTAGCTGTAGTCCTCGACGAGGTCGTTCGTGCTGGTCACGTGGCGCCCGTCCCGCAGCGTCGCGCTCGGCCGGTCGACGGTCTTCGCGAAGTACGCGTTGCGCATCAGCGCCTCGGCCAGCAGGGCGAGGTCGGCCGGGCTCGAGTGGTTGCCCGGCGTGTCCAGCCCGACCGGCGTCGAGTAGCTGGTTCCGGTCATCCCGAGGGCGAGCGCCGCACTGTTCATGTAGCCGACGAACCGGCTGATCGACCCGCCGCCCAGGTCGTACGCGAGCGTGTGAGCAGCATCACCCCCGCTCGGCAGCAGCATCGCCGTCAGCAGGGTCGCCACGCTGAGCCGTTCGCCCGGCCTGAGTCCGGCGATCGTCTCGTCCGGGGCCGGCGTATACGGCCGGACCGTCAGGATCCGGTCGAGCTTGGCGCGCTGGAGGGCGACGTACGCCGTCATCAGCTTGGTCGTGCTCGCGATCGGGAGCTGTTCGTCGGCGTCCTGCGAGAAGAGCGTCACACCGACGTCCCGCTCGACGAGGATCGCCGCCTTCGCCTGGAGAACCGGTAGTGCCGGCGTGGCGGCACGCGCCGACGAGCCAAAGACCAGGAGCAGGCCGATCGCCAGCACGGCACGAGGCAATGCTTCCCTGGCCATCGGCCCGAAGATACCGGCTGCCCTGCTCACCACGCCGCACGAACGGTCGCCCGGTCGAGCCCTACAGCGACCAGGCCACCGCCCGCAGCTCGTGGGCCGCAGCCCGCGCCCGCTCGGCCGGATCCCCGCCGTCGACCTCGTGCGCGCTCGAGATCGACCGCGACGCGGTGACCAGGCCGCCGGCGCGGCCGGGCGCGAAGGCCGGTGCGAGGTCCTCGACGCGTCCGCCCTGGGCGCCGACGCCCGGCAGCAGGAAGATCGCGTGCGGCATCAGCTCGCGAGCTCGGGCCAGGTGGGCCGGCTCGGTCGCACCGAGCACCGCCCCGACGTCCGCGAGCCCGCCGTCCGCCGGTTCGCCCAGCCCGGCGACGATCCGCGCGAGCCGCTCCCACAGCCGGCCGCCTTCGGCGAGCTCGAGATCCTGGACGTCGCCGGCGCCCGGATTCGACGTCCGCACGAGCACGAAGACGCCGAGTCGGGTCTCGACCAGCGGGACCAGCGCGTCGATCCCGAGCAGCGGGTTGGCCGTGAACGCGTCCGCTCCCAGGCGGGTCAGCGCCTCCGCGTACACCGACGCCGTGACCGGCACGTCGCCCCGCTTGCCGTCGGCGATCACAAGCAGTCCGGCCGCGTGAGCGTGGTCGACGACGGCGTCCAGCGCGGTCCACCCGACAGGCCCGAGCCGCTCGAAGCACGCGAGCTGCGGCTTGACCGCGACGCACGCCTCGCCGGCCGCGTCGATCAGGGCCTTGCAGTGCGACGCGACCGCCGGGCCGACGCCGCCCGCCCCCGAGCCGGTCCCCGGCCACAGGCGCCGCGGGTCCGGATCCAGGCCGAGCACGATCTGCGACTCACGAGCGGCGACCGCCGCCACCACCCGTTGCGCCCAGCGCCCGGCCGCCGGCGGTCCGGCCGCTTCGACCCGATCGGTCGATGGCTTGGAACCGGACACCTGACCTAGCCCCGGACGGCCTTCTTCAGCCCGCTGCCAGCCGTGAACCGCGGCACGCTCGTCGCCTCGACCCAGATCTCCTCGCCCGTCCGCGGGTTGACGCCCGCGCGGGCTCCGCGACTCGACACGTGGAACTTCCCGAAGCCCGACAGGGCGACCTCCCCGCCGGCGCCCAGGGTCTCCTCGATCACGGCCAGCGTCACCTCGACGGCGCGCGTCGCGTCCCGGCGCGAGAGTTGGCCGCGCGACGCGACCCGGTCGATCAGCTCGGCCTTGGTCACGCCGACGAACCTAACACCGTCCACGGACACGAGCGCCGGCGCCGCCCATCGACCGGGGAGCGCGGGCGGGACCGGGAGGTCCAGGCCGGCCGCTCGCCGGGATCAGGCGATCTGAGCCGGCCGGCCGCCGGAAGCGCCAGAATGCCGGTATGCCCCTCTACCGAATCGCCTGGATCGTGACCGTCGGCATCGCGCTGATCGCCGCTCTCCTGATGCTGATCTCCGGTTACGTCGGCTACGCCGGTCTGTTCGTAGCCGTCGGTGCATCCGCCGCGATCAACATCCGCTGACGTCGGTCGGCATCCCGTTCGCGGCCAGGGGTGCGCGCCAAGCCTTTGGGAGAATTTGTACAAAAAGCGACACTTTGTCGCGATCCGTACAGATTGCCACGCGAAGGTGGTGAGCCGTGCCGGTCGCCCCGGTTGGCTGCGACCACCGGCGACCGGCAGGTCGCGCGCTCACCTGCCCACCGAATCGAGCCAGCCGAGCAGGTCGCGCACCGCCCGGCCCCGATGACTGATCGCATGCTTCTCGTCGGCCGACAGCTCGGCCATCGTCAGACCGCCCGGACCATCGTCCGGCACGAAGACCGGGTCGTAGCCGAACCCGCCCAG
>DATAUX010000030.1:0-1677 GCA_036268015.1 Solirubrobacteraceae bacterium
CGGCTACGAGATCTTCATCGTCGGAAAGATCACCCCGGGCACCCAGCAGACGTTGAAGCAGGCGACCGCGAGCATCACGTCGACGCTGACGACGACGGCCCAGACGAACAGGCTCAACGCGTTCGTCAAGACGTTCAACGCCAAGTGGATCAGTCGCACGACGTGTGCGACGGGCTTCGTCGTCTCGGACTGCAAGGGCGCGCCGAAGACGTCGACGACGGCGACCGGCGCGACCGCGACCGGCACGACCGGCTAGCAAAACCGCGGTGGCCGAGCCGGCGCGGCCAGCCGACGCGCTGCTGCGCCTTGATGAGCTCACCCGCCTGCTCCGGCGGGAGTGTCCGTGGGATCGCGAGCAGGACGAACGGTCGATCGTCCCGCACACAGTCGAAGAGGCCTACGAGCTGGCCGACGCGGCCGAGTCGGGCGACGACGCCAAGCTGCTCGACGAGCTCGGCGACGTCCTCTTCCAGGTTCACTTCCTCGCTCTGCTGCTCGAGGAGCGGGGCGCCGGAACGCTGGCCGAGGTCGCCGACCACTGCTCCGAAAAACTGATCCGTCGCCATCCGCACGTCTTCGGTGACGTCGACGCCGCTGACTCAGCCGAAGTCCGCCGCAACTGGGACGAGATCAAGCGCACGACCGAGGGCCGCGGCGACCTGTTCGGCGACCTTCCCGAGAACCTGCCGGCCCTCCTGCGCGCCCGCCGGGCCCAGCGGCGGGCCGCGTCGACCGGGTTCGACTTTCCCGGGCCGGAAGGCCCACTCCAATCCGTGCGCGACGAGCTCGTCGAGGTCGAGCAGGCCGCCGATCGGGACGAGCGCTTTCACGAGGTCGGCGACGTCCTCTTCGCGGCGGTCAACCTCGCCCGCAAGCTGAGCGTCGACCCCGAGCTGGCCCTGCGAGCGGCGACCGACCGTTTCCGCGGCCGGCTCGACGACGCCGTCGCCGAGGCGACCCGGGCCGGCGAGCAGTGGTCCGAGCTCGGTCCCGACCGTCAGCTGCACCACTATGCCGCGGCCCGCCTGCGGGCTTCCCAAGTCAGAGGAGCACGATGAGCAAGATCGAGACCATCCACGCCCGCCAGATCCTCGACAGCCGCGGCAACCCTACGGTCGAGGTCGAGCTGACGCTTGTCGGAGGCGCCCGGGGTCGGGCGGCCGTCCCGTCGGGCGCGTCGACCGGCGAGTTCGAGGCGACCGAGCTTCGGGACGGCGGCACTCCGTTCATGGGCAAGGGCGTCCTGCGGGCGGTCGCCGGCGTCAACGGCGAGATCGCCGACGCCCTCGTCGGCAGCTCGGCCGCCGATCAGGAGGCCGTCGACCGGACGCTGATCGACCTCGACGGGACGCCGAACAAGTCGCGGCTCGGGGCCAACGCCGTACTCGGCGTCTCCCTGGCCGCGGCCCACGCGATGGCCGCCGACCGGGGGCTTCCGCTCTGGCGGCACCTCGGCGGCGACGACGCCCACGTCCTTCCGGTCCCGATGATGAACGTCCTCAACGGGGGCGCCCACGCCGACAACAAGGTCGATTTCCAGGAGTTCATGGTCGTCCCGTGTGGCGCGACCAGCTTCTCCGGGTGCCTGCGGATCGGCACTGAGGTCTTCCATCATCTGAAGGCGACCCTCCACAAGATGGGCCTGGCGACGACGGTCGGCGACGAGGGCGGCTTCGC
>DATAUX010000031.1:0-8166 GCA_036268015.1 Solirubrobacteraceae bacterium
CGACGGTCAGGCAGAGCTTCGTCGCGCTGCCCGGCCGCCCGGCCGGGCTGATCGGGATCGAGACCGGCCCCTGCCGGGCGCCGGCCGCCAGGTGGCCGGACGAGACGACGCGGCCGGCCGGGTCGGTGAAGCGGAGCGTCAGGTCCGGGACCGGTCGTCCGTATGTCCCGATCACGATCTGCGCGGTCGCCGCCGACGGTGGCAGGTACGGACTGACCTGGCAGAGCCTGCGACGGTCCCGGCCGATCGTCGCCGCGAACATCTCCGGCGAGACGTGGTCGCTCCCGGCGTCGCGGACCGCCCGGTGAGACAGGGTGACCACGACACCGATCGCCACCAGCGCGAGCGCCGCGCCGACGACGAGGCCGACCCGCGTCCTCAACGGCGGCGTAACCCGAGGATGCTCAGGAGGAACGATGAGAAGAAGATCTGGATGCCGATGATCACGAGCGTGGCCGCCGCGATCGCGTCCCGCTCCTCGGAGATCGCGCCAAACCCGCGCTGGACCCAGTGGATCACGATGATCGCGCCGAGGATGCCGCCGGCCAGCATGATCAGCCCCCCGAGGAAGAGGCCGTGCTCGAGCCGGTAGCGGTCTCGCATCCGGTCGAACCAGGCGTCCTTCTCGCCCATGAAGTACGTCGCGTACGCGTGGGCGCACAGACCCAGGGCGAGGACCTGGGATCCGACGATGCTGAGCAGGGCGCCGCCGATCTCCGTGTGGAGATCCCACCGCCGGCCGAGCACGTTGATCGACGCGAGCACGGTCAGCGTGACGACCGCCCCGACCGCGCTGAGGATCGCCCCCGGGATGATGAACAGGTGGGTCGGGCTGTGGACGAGCAGGAACCGCAGGTGTCGCCAACCGTCGCGGAACGTCGACAGCTTCGACTCGCCGCCGCGCGGGTGGTACTGGATCGAGACCTCCGAGATCCGCAGCTTCTCCTTCGACGCGCGGATCACCATCTCCGACGCGAACTCCATCCCGACCGTCCGCAGGTCGAGCTGCGCGAGGACGTCGGTCCGCAGGGCCCGCATCCCGCAGTGGGCGTCGCGGACGCCCGTCCGGAAGAAGAGGTTGAGGATGCCGGTCAGGACGGGGTTGCCGACGTACCGGTGCAGCCAGGGCATCGCACCCGGCTGGATGTTCTCCATCCGGTCGCCCATCACCAGCTGGGCGCCGGCGTCGAGCGCGGCGACGAACCGCGGGATCTCGTTGAAGTCGTAGGTCAGGTCGGCGTCGGCCATCACGATGTAAGTGCCCCGGGCCGCGGCGAACCCGGCCAGGTACGCGCTCCCGTACCCGCGGCGCGGCTCGCTGATCACCCGGGCGCCGGCGGCCGCCGCCAGCGCGGCGCTGCGGTCCTCGGACGCGTTGTCGACGACGATCACCTCGCCGGCGAAGCCCGCGTCCGCGAGCGCGCCGGTCGCCGCCGCGACGCACTGCTCGATGTTCTCCTCCTCGTTGAGGCACGGGATCACGACCGACACGAGGAGCGTCGCTGCGTCCGCGGCCGGCAGGTCCACGGCTGGTGTCTTCTGGAGCGTGCTCACCACTTCACCCCCGGATCGCCCGGGTTCGAGTTGAAACGTGCGGCGACGGAAAAGGTCGCGCAATCACGGTCCATCCTATCCATTCTGCGAACCTCCTCCGGTCGATGCGCGTCTGCCTGATCTACGACTGCCTGTTTCCGTACACCGTCGGCGGCGCCGAGCGGTGGTACCGCAATCTAGCCGAGCGACTCGTCGCCGCCGGCCACGAAGTCACCTATGTAACGCTGAGGCAGTGGGACGATGGCGTCCACCCCGACCTGCCCGGCGTCGACGTCCGCAGCGTCGGCCCGCGGATGCCCCTGTACACCGACGGCGGCCGCCGGCGGATCGGGCCGCCGCTGCGCTTCGGCGCCGGCGTGCTCGGCCATCTCCTGCGTCACGGCCACCGCTACGACGTCGTCCACACCTGCTCGTTTCCGTACTTCTCCCTGCTCGCCGCCAGCCTCGCCCGCCCACTCGGCCGGTACCGGCTCGTCGTCGACTGGTTCGAGGTCTGGAGCCGCGACTACTGGCGCGACTACCTCGGCCCGGTCGGCGGCCGGATCGGCGAGCTCGTCCAGACCGTCTGTGCCGGGCTGCCCCAGCACGCCTTCTGCTTCTCCGCGCTCCACGCCGGCCGCCTGCCCGGAGCGCCGGTGATCCTCCGCGGGCTCTATCGCGCCGGCCCGCCGGCGGGGATCGCGGGCGCCCGGGATTCGGGGGGTGCTGCTATGGAGCCCGCTCCGGCGGGTGCGCCGTCCGCGGCCGGGGCCGAGCGGCCGGCCGGGGTTCGGCCGGTGGTGGTCTTCGCGGCCCGCCAGATTCCCGAGAAGCGCCCGGTCGCCCTGGTCGGTGCGATCGCCAGGGCCGCGGCCGGCGTCCCCGGTCTCCGCGGCATCCTCTTCGGCGACGGGCCCGAGCACGCCGCCGTGCTCGCCGAGATCGAGCGGACGGGCGCCCCGGTCGACGCTCCCGGGATGGTCCCGGAGTCCCGCGTCATGGCCGAGCTCGGGCGCGCGATGTGCATGGCCCTGCCGTCGGTCCGCGAGGGCTACGGGATGATCGTGATCGAGTCGGCCGCGCTCGGCGTGCCGAGCATCGTCGCCCGGGCACCCGACAACGCGGCGGTCGAGCTGGTGCAGGATGGCGTCAACGGCTTCGTCGCCGACCCCGACGACCTCGCCGCGGCGATCGTCGCCGTCCACGAGGCCGGCGACGCCCTGCGGGCCAGCACGCGGGCCTGGTACGCCGCGCACGCGGCCGAGCTGTCGATCGACGCGTCGGTCGGCCGGGTGCTCGCGAGCTATGTCGCCCCGCCTGCGCCCAGCCGGCGCGCCGGACCCGGCCGGCGGGCGAGGCGCGGACCGGGCGGATGACGCCGCGGGTCAGCGTCCTGATCGGCGCGTTCAACAACGCCGGGACGCTCCGCCGGGCGGCCGAGTCGATCCTCCGGCAGACGGTCGGCGATCTCGAGCTGGTGATCATCGACGACGGGTCGACCGACCGGACGGCGGCCGTCGCCGCCGGGATCGAGGCCGGCGACCCGCGGGTCAGGCTGCTGCCGATGGGCGAGAACGTCGGCATCTCCCGCAGCCTCAACGCCGGCCTGCTGGCCGCCCGCGGCGCGATCGTTGCCGTGCAGGACGCCGACGACCACTCCGACGAGCGGCGGATCGAGCGGGAGCTCGCCGTCCTCGACGAGGATCCGGCGGTCGCGGTCGTCGGCTGCCGGATGCGCGAGGTCGACGAGTCCGGCCGGCCGCTGGCCGCCCGGACGACGTTCGCGGCCGGCGACGTCCGCGGGGTCCTGATGCGCTTCAACCCGATCCCGAACACGTCGGCCGCCTTCCGCCGGGCCGCCGTGCTCGAGCTCGGCGGGTACGACCCGCGCTACCGCTACGCGATGGAGTACGACCTCTGGCTGCGGCTGGCCGAGCGCCATCTCGTCGTGGCGCTCGACGAGACGCTGGCGACGCGGGTGATGGGCACGGCGAACGTCGCCGCGCGGGCCGAGCGGGCCCAGAACGCCGAGGCGATCGTGATCCGGCTGCGGGCCCTGCGCCGCCGGCGGACGCTGCGCGGTGTCGACGGCCTCGTGCTGCCGGCGATCTCCCAGCTCACGCCGACCGCGCTCAAGCGGGCCCGCCGGCGGCGCCTGGGCCAGGCGCCGTGACGGCCTGCTCGTAGACGGCCCGCGTGTCGCGGAGAAACCGGTCGAGCCCGTAGTCGTCGAGCACCCGGCGCCCGGCCCGACGACCGAGCTCCGCGCGCAGGCCGGCGTCCGCCGAGAGCCGGCCGAGCGCCGCGGCGAGGGCGACGACGTCGCCGGCGGGGACGACGATCCCCGCGTCGGCCACGACCTCGGGGCTGCCGGGGCCGTCGGCGACGACGGGTACGAGGCCTGCGCCCATCGCTTCGAGCAGGGCGTAGGAGACGCCCTCGCGCCGGGACGGCGCGACGTAGACGTCCGCGGCCGCGAAGATGTCGTCGAGGTCGGTGCGAAAGCCGAGCGGTCGGACCGCCGGACCCCTGCGGGCGTCGACCTCGGCGGCCTGGGGCCCGTCGCCGGCGACGGCGAGGACGAACGGGATCCCGCCGGCTCGCGCCCGCTCGGCCGCGTCGATCGCCAGCAGCGGCTCCTTGCGGGGCTCGAGCTGGCCGACGAAGACGCCGAGCACGTCGTCCGAGGCGATTCCCAGCTCCGCGCGCAGCCGGTCGCGGTCGCCGGCCGGCCGGGCGGCGATCCCGTTGGGGATCAGGACGAGCCGGTCGGCCGGTCCGACGGCGGCGAGCTCGTCGCGCTCGTCGCCCGACTCGCAGATCGTCCGTGCCGAGCGGCCGATCGCCCGGGACAGACCGGCGACGAAGACGCCGCGGGCGGGTGGCCGGACCCGGCGGAGCATGTGCAGGCCGTGGCTCGAGATCACCAGCGGCCGGCCGGCGAGCGCGGCGAGGCCGAGCACGCTCGACACGTCTCCGTGTCCGTGGACGATGTCGGCCGGCGTCCGCGCGGCCCGGGCGAGGCCGGCGAGGATCGCCGGCCCGGCCAGCAGGGGCGAGCGCGACCGACTGAGGTACGCCCGCTGGTGGGTGTAGCCGTCGATCCCGGCCAGCAGGTCGACGTACGTCTCGCCCCCGCCGCCCGGGTGGGGCATCAGGTGGAGGACGTGGGTCAACGTGACCGCAGCCGCCGGCCGATCCGGCCGGCCAGTCCGGACCCGACCAGCATCGCGTCGAGCTCGTCGACCGAGATCAGCCGGCCGCGTTGGATGCGCCGGCGGTCGGCCAGCCAGCCCGGGAGGCGGGGGACGACCTGGCGGACGACCTCGACGTAGGCGCCCGGCCGGCGGCGGCGGACGGTGTCGAGGAAGCCGGCGACGTGCTCGAGCGCGATCGGGAAGACGTGGCGGATCAGCAGGCGGAGCGGCACGTCCTTGACCATCACGCCGATCTGGTTGCGCCGGGCGAGCATCCAGTAGTGGGGGTTGGCGTCGCCGCGGGTCGTCGCGCTGCCCATGTGGTAGCCGACGGCGGTCGGGACGTACCGGCACGCGAGGCCGAGCAGGCGGGCCCGCAGGCCCCAGTCGACGTCCTCGAGGTAGGCGAAGAACGACTCGTCGAAGAGGCCGACCCGTGCGAACGCCGACGCCCGGTAGAGGGCGGCTCCGGCGGTTGGCGCGAAGACCTCCTGCGCGTCGTCGTACTGGCCGTGGTCGACCTCGTCGAGCCCCCGGCGGTTGCCGGTGATCGCCCGGGTCAGGATGTCACCGGCCCCGTCGAGGCGATCCCGCCGGTGGTAGCTGCGCAGCTTGCACGCGGCGCTCGCCGCCTCCGGGTGCCGGGCGAGCGCGTCGACGAGCTCGGTGACCCAGGCGGGCTCGAGCTCGAGGTCGTTGTTGAGCAGGGCGACGTATTCGCCTCGGGCGGCGCCGACGCCGCGGTTCAGAGCGGCCGCGACGCCGATGTTCGTCTCGATCCGCAGGACCTCGACGTCCGGCCAGTGATCGGCCAGCCAGGCGAGCGAGTCGTCGCGCGACCCGTTGTCGACGACCAGCACTTCGAGCGGCGCGTACGTCTGGGTCGCCAGCGACGGGAGGATCACCTCGAGCAGGTGCCTCCCGTCGTAGTTGAGCACGACCGCCGTGACCGTGCCGGTGGCTTCCATCGGCGCCGGACGCTACCAACACGCGACTGGCGTGAGCTGCTCCGTTCACGGCTACCCTTCTCGTCGGAATCGCTCGTCCGGGCTCGAGCGGCCCGCCGTCGGCGTCCTTGACGACCACCGCGCTTGACCGACTTACGGGAGAGTTTTCGCATGAGGGGGACCAGCTCGTTGAAAGTGCGGCGAGGCGCCGGCGGCGTCGGGTCGCGCGCGTCGCGCGACGTCCTCGCGATCGTGCTCGCGATGCTCGGCCTCGGCGCGATCGCGCCGGCCGCCGGAGCCGTCTCGTTCAAGGCGGCCTGCGGTCAACCGAGCGCCGCCCACCAGATGCGCTGCTTTGCGGACCTCGTCACCAGCACCGGGGCCACGCCGCTGGTCAGCGGCGCTCCGAAGGGCTTCGGGCCGGCGGATCTCGTCAGCGCGTACAACCTCCCGGCGCCGACATCGACCGCCGGCACGGGTCAGACGATCGCGATCGTCGACGCGTTCGACGACCCCGACGCCGAGTCCGATCTGGCGACCTACCGGTCGCAGTACGGCCTCAAGCCGTGCACGACGGCGAACGGGTGCTTCAAGAAGGTCAATCAGTCCGGCGGGACGTCCTACCCGGGCGGCAACACGAGTTGGGGCCAGGAGATCTCGCTCGACCTCGACATGGCGTCGGCGATCTGCCCGAACTGTCACGTCCTCCTGGTCGAGGCGTCGTCGGCCAGCGACGCGGGCCTCGCCGCGGCCGTCGACACGGCGGCCGCGATGGGTGCGACGCAGATCTCGAACAGCTACGGCGAGTCCGAGTTCCCGACCGAGGTCTCGGCCCAGGCCAACTACGACCACCCCGACGTGGATGTGGTCGCGGCCGCCGGCGACGACGGCTACGGCCCGTCCTACCCAGCCGCCTCCCAGTACGTGACCGCCGTCGGCGGCACGAGCCTCTCGCGAGCGGCGAACGCCCGCGGCTGGAGCGAATCGGCCTGGGCGGAGACCGGGAGCGGCTGTTCGGCCTACGTCGCCAAACCGGCCTGGCAGACCGACACGGGATGCGGCCGGCGATCGATCGCCGACGTCTCGGCCGTCGCCGACCCGAGCACGGGTGTCGCCGTCTACGACACCGACGGCTACGGCGGCTGGCTGGAGTTCGGCGGGACGAGCGTCGCGACGCCGATCGTCGCCGGAGTCGACGCGCTGGCCGGCGGACGGGCGACGGCGACGCCGTACGGCTCGTTCGCCTACGTCAACAGGAGCTCGTTCAACGACGTGACCGCCGGCGCGAACGGCTCGTGCGGCGGCAGCTACCTGTGCACCGCGATGCCGGGCTACGACGGGCCGACCGGCCTCGGAACGCCCGACGGAGCCTCCGCGTCGGGCCCGCCGCCGCCACCGCCGCCACCGCCGCCCGGTGTCTCGGTCTCACCCCAGGGCAACTGGGTCGGGACCTACGGGGCCGACGGGTACGACCTCGCCGGCTGGAACTCGACGAGCGACCAGGCGTCGATGCCGAACGCGACGGTCACCGTCAACCAGGGCACCCGCGACAGGTGGCTGGCCGGCACGACCGACGTCCGGGCGCTCGAGAGCGCCAACGGGTCGACGCGGACGGCGGCGACGTACTACGACGCGAACGAGATCCGCGTGTCGCTCAAGTTCACGAGCGCCTACACGGGCGACCTGCACCTCTACGCCGTCGACTGGGACGCGATCGGGCGCCGCGAGACGATCACCGTCGGCGGCCAATCGGTCGCGCTCAGCGCCGATTTCAGCCAGGGCGCCTGGGTCGCCTTCCCGATCACGGCGACCGCCGGACAGACGGTGACGATCACCGTCGACCGCACCGCCGGCGTCAACGCCGTCCTCTCTGGCATCTTCCTCGGCGGGGCGACAGCTTCGCCGCCACCACCACCGCCGCCGCCGCCTCCTCCTCCGCCTGTGGTCGGTCCCGGTGTGGGTCCGGTCTCCTCGCCGCAGGGCAACTGGGTCGGCACCTACGGCGCCGGCGGATACGACCTCGCGGCGTGGAACGGGACGAGCGACCTGACGTCGATGCCGAACGCGACGATCAGCCTCGGCCAGGGCACCCGCTACCAGTGGAAGGTCGGCAGCAGCGACGCCAGGGCACTCCAGAGCCCGGACAAATCGACGCGGACGGCCGCGACGATCTACGACCCGAGCGAGATCCGCGTATCGCTCACCTTCACCAGCGCCTACACCGGCAACCTGCGCCTCTACGCCGTCGACTGGGACGCGATCGGACGTCGCGAGACGATCACCGTCGGCGGCCAATCGGTCGCGCTCAGCGCCGATTTCAGCCAGGGCGCCTGGGTCGCCTTCCCGATCACGGCAACCGCCGGACAGACGCTGACGATCACCGTCGACCGCACCGCCGGCCAGAACGCCGTCCTCTCGGCAATCCTGCTCGGTGAGGCCGCGGCCACACCACCGCCACCACCGCCGCCTGTGGTCGGTCCCGGTGTGGG
>DATAUX010000032.1:0-6154 GCA_036268015.1 Solirubrobacteraceae bacterium
AGGGACGTCTCGGGGACGGTTGTCATGGTGGGGAAGGTGGTCATCGGAGTGTCACATCCTCGGTGTGGGGAGGTCGGGTTCTACGGCGATCACGGCGATCGCCTGCAGCTCGATCAGCAGGCCGTCGACCGGCAGCCCGCAGATCAACGTCGTGCGGGACGGCGGGCACTCGCCGAAATGACCGGCGAAGGCCTCGTCCCACGCGCCGAACCAGCTTCGGTCGGCGAGAAAGCATTCGACTCGCAGGACGCCGTCCCGGCTGCTGCCGGCCTCGTCGAGCACCACGTCGAGCCGGTCCAGCACCCACGCCGCCTGGCCGGCGAAGTCGTCGCACAGCGGGCGCAGCGTCTCCGGGTCGAGCGCCGCCACCCCGGACGTCGCGACGAGCCCGTTCCCCGCGCTCCAGGCCGGGAACGTCGGCCGGCGCAGATCGGCCGCGGAGCTCATCCGAGCCTCCTCGCGACGAACGTCCCATCGATCTCCGGAAGGCTGGCCGTCCCGGCCAGGATCATCGTCGTCCGAAGCTCCTCGGCGACCAGGTCCAGCGTCTGGCGGACGCCGTCCTCGCCGGCCGCCGCCAGACCGTAGGCCGCGAGCCGGCCGAGCACGACGACGTCGGCGCCGAGCCCGAGCGCGACGAAGACGTCCGTCCCGCAGCGCACGCCGCTGTCGAAGGCGATCGGCACGCGTCCGCCGACGGTCGCCGAGACATCCGGCAGCTGGTCGAGGCTCGCCGGCGCCGGATCGAGCTGGCGGCCGCCGTGGTTGGAGACGACGATCGCCGCCGCCCCGGCCGCGATCGCCGCTTCGGCCGCCTCGCCGGTCAGCACGCCCTTCGCGATCCACGGGAGCCCGAAGTCCCCGGCGACGCGAGCCAGTCGCTGCCAGTTCCACGGCGGCGAATCGTCCCGGCCGACGAGCCGGCTGAACATCTCGGCCACGCCGACCGTTCCCTCGCCCCGGAAGTTGCCGGCGAACAGCTCGAGGTCCGGATCGAACCGGTTGCGCCGGTTCCGCGTGCGGAATCCCGCGGTCGGGCAGTCGACCGTGATGCACACCGCGTCGTACCCGGCCGCCCGGACCCGATCCGCCTGGACCGGCATGTGCTCGATCGGGTGGAGCTGCGCGATCCGGGCGGCCGACGGCGCCGCCCGGGCGACCTCCTCGTACGAGTACGTCCCGGCCTCCGGGACGATCGACGCGATCCCGGCCGCCGCGTTCGCCCGGGCAACCGCGAGATGTCCGTCGACGTCGAACAGGCCGTCACCGCCGAACGGCGCCGTCAGCAGCGGCAGGGCGAGCGGGATGCCCAGGAACGTCGTGTCCGTCCGCGGCGTTCCGACGCCGCTCATCGGCCGCGGCCGGATCGCCCAACGCTCGAACGCGGCCCGGTTAGCACGCAGCGTCGACTCGCCGCCGGCGCCGCCCTCGAGGAAGTCGGCGACATCGGCCGGCAGGTTGGCCAGAGCCGCCTGATGGATCTCGCCGAGCGTGGCGAACCCGGTCTCCTGCGGATACATCGAGCTGGTCATGACCGGCGGGCCGACGGTCGGCGCCGACGTCGTGGACGAGGACGGGGTCATCGTGTCTCCAGTGCGGACGAGGTGAACGCGGACGGGGCGGGAGCGTGGATATGACCGGCGGATGCGCCACCCGCACCCGCACCGGCGCCGGCGCCCGCACCGGCCGAGCCGAGCACGCTGCGGCGGCGGCCGTAGAACGCGTAGATCGCCAGGCCGACGACCATCCAGACGCCGAACCGCAGCCAGGTCAGCCCGGCCAGCGTGCTCGCCAGCCAGACGCAGCCGGCGACCGCGAGGATCGGGACGAGCGGGACGAGCGGCGTCCGGAACGGCCGCTCCCGGTCGGGCTCGAGGTAGCGCAGGCCGACGACGCCGATCGCGACCAGGGCGAACGCGAACAGGGCGCCGATGTTGACGAGCTCGGCGACCGTGTCGATCGGCAGGAACGCCGCGATCCCGGCACCCATCACGCCGAGCACGACCGTCATCCGGACCGGCGTCCCGTGCCGCGGGTCGGTCTTCGCGAGGGCCGGCGGAAGGAGGCCGTCCCGGCACATCGAGAAGGCGAGCCGGGTCTGGCCGTAGAGGATCATCAGCATCCCCTTGGTCAGGGCGACGACCGACGCGACGAGGATCACGTTGCCGATCCAGCCGGCCCCGATCGCGCCGATCGCCGTCGCGACCGGTGCGTCGTTGTTGAGCGACGCGTACGGAGCGACCCCTGTCAGGACGGCGCTGACCGCGACGTAGAGCACGGTCGCGATCGCGACCGACGCGATGATCCCGAACGGCAGATCCCGCTGCGGACGGCGGGTCTCCTCGGCCGACGTCGCGACGATGTCGAAGCCGAGGAACGCGAAGAAGGCGAGCGCCGCCCCGCTGACGATCCCGTGCAGGCCGAACGGCGTGAACGGCTTCCAGTTCGCCGTGTGGACGTGCGGCAGGCCGATCGCGATCACGAGCAGGAGGACGCCGATCGTGACCCCGACGAGGACGACCGTGACCCGGGCGGTCAGCTTGACCCCGCGGACGAGGACGTAGCCGAGCCCGGCGATCGACAGGACGGCCGGCAGGTTGATCACGCCGCCGTCGGCCGGCGCCGCGCTGATCGCGTGGGGCAGCGTGATGCCGAACAGGGAGTGGAGCGTGGCCTGGAAGAGGCCGGACCAGCCGAGCGCGACTGCCGACCCGGCGACGACGAACTCGAGCAGGAGGTCCCAGCCGACGACGAATGCGACGAGCTCGCCGAGCGTCGCGTACGTGTACGTGTACGCGCTTCCGCAGACCGGGACCATCGCGGCGAGCTCGCTGTAGCAGAGGGCCGCGAGCATGCAGATCACGCCGGCCAGCAGGAACGACAGGACGATCGCCGGCCCGGCGTCCGTCGCCGCGGCGACGCCGGTCGTCACGAAGATCCCGGCGCCGACGATCGCGCCGACGCCCATTGCCGTCAGGTCGAGCCGGCCGAGTCGCCGGTGCAGCTTGGCGGTCCCCGCGCCAGTGCCCGTGCCGCGCATGCCGTCCGCCCCGGGCGTGCCGTCCGCACCCGGCGCGCCGTCCGCCCCGGGCGTCCCGGTCGCCGTCTGGCCGGCGAGCTCCAGCGTCGACTCGATCGACCGCCGGCGCCAGACGTTCGGCGGGGACGTGGTACCAGTCGTGCTCATCGAAGGTCTCCGTTCGGCTCGGTCGTGAGGTAGGCGACACCCGACGGGTCCAGGGTGCAGCTAGCCAGTGAACAGTGCATTGGGCCATTAAAATGGGCTACCATGCTCATTACTATGTCCCATCGGGCAAAGATGGCTGGCCCGATGGGCTATTTTGTTATCCGAGATAGATCGGCATAATGTTCCTATGGGCGCGCTGACACTGCTTCTCCTGATCGCCGTCGCCCTGCTGCGCGGGTCGTCGTACCTGCCGACGTCGTGGGCGCTGGACGACCTCTCGCCGGTCGCCGTCTCGTGTGTCGAGGTCCTCGTCGCCAGCCTGGCCGTGCTCGGCCTGCTCGCCGCCCGGCGTGCCGATCGGGCCGAGACGATCCGCCTCGTCCGGTCCCGGCCGCTGCCGGTGGTCGTGCTCGGCCTGACCCAGATCGCCCTGCCCCTGCTGCTGGTCGCCGTCGCCCTGCGGACCGTCCCGTCGGGCGTCACCGCCGTCCTGATCGCCGCGACGCCCCTGTTCATCGCGGCGGCCGGACTCCTCCCCGGCAACCGGTCACGGCCGTCGACCGTCCAGATCGGCGGCCTGGTCCTCGGGCTGCTCGGCGTCGCCCTGGTCGCCGGGCTGGGTGCCGGAGGGCCGTCGATCGACCTGGTCGGCGGGCTGGCCGCGTTGGGCGCGGCGGCCGCGTACGCGGCCGGCGCGCTCGTCGTTCGCGGTTGGTTCGCCCGGACGCCGCCGATCGCCGTCGGCGCCGTCTCCGTGCTCGGGTCGCTCCCGCTCGTCGTCCCGGTCGCGGTCTTCGCCCTGCCGGCCCACGCGCCCGGCGCACGCGCGGTCGGCGCCCTGGTCGCGCTCGGCGTCGGCGCCGTGCTCTTCGCCGTGATCCTCTTCGTCGCCCTCGTCCAGCGAGCCGGCCCGGAACGGGCGCTGCTCGTCACCTACCTCAATCCGGCGGTCGCCCTCGCCCTGGCGGTATCCGTCCAACACGAGGTGATCACCCTCCGGGCGGTCGCCGGACTCGGCCTGATCCTGGTCGGCGTCGCCTCGGGTGCCCAGGCGCCGCCCAAGCGCCGGCCGATCCGGATCGGCGCCGCCGCTGCGAGTCACGAGTGACGAATACGCTCCGCCTCATGCGCGGCGCGTCGGAGACGGTTGGGGCGAACGTACGCCGGTTTCGGGACGCCCGCGGGATGTCGCTGGCCGAGCTCGGCCGGGTCTCCCGCCTGTCGAAGGGGACGCTCACCCAGCTCGAGGCCGGCCTGGCCAACCCGACCGTCGACACGCTCCACGCGCTCAGCCGGGCGCTCGGCACGACGCTCGGCGACCTCGTCTCGGACCCGCCGACCGTCGGCCCGCAGATCGTTCGCGCGGCCGAGGGTCCCCGCCTGCAGAGCTGGGACGGGGGCGCCCGGCTGGTCCAGCGGACGCTGCTCGGGAACGCGGTCGTCGAGACGTACGACCTCCAGCTCGGTGCCGACGGCGTCCACCGGTCGCCGGCCCACGCGGCCGGCGTCGTCGAGCACCTCTTCGTGACCGGCGGTCAGATGCGGGTCGGCCCCGAGCCGGATCCGACCCCGCTGGCGACGTGGGACTCGATCCGCTTCGACGCCGACCAGCCGCACAGCTACGCGACGGTCGACGGTCCGGCATCCGCCGTCCTGACGATGTTCTTCCCGGCCGTCGCCCGGATCGGCAACCTCTGAATCTCGACGTGATCCGTCGTGTCCGCGGAGCCAGCTGCCTGACTCAGAGGCACGAGCAGCGAGCCGGCGTCGACGGCTTGTCGCCTACCTGAGACTTTGTCGAGCCCGCCGGACGATCCCAACCGGGTCGGCGGTCAGGCGGCGACCTCCGCGGTTACGGCGCCCGACGTCTTGATGTCGGCGATCGCAGCGCCGATCGAGCCGAAGTAGCCGACCGGGATGAGGATCGCGAGCACGCCGACGGGGATGAACTCGGCCGGCTCGTTCAGCTCCGGAAGGGACAGGAAGCGGAGTGTCTGACCCGGCAGGATCGCCGTCAGGCCCCTGGCGAAGGCCAGCTTGCTCGCCGTCGTCTTCGGACCTGCTACGAAGTTCCAGGTCGACATCGCGAAGTTCGCGCAGCCCCATAGGGTCAGCGTGAGCTCACCGAGGTAGAGCTTCGGCTTCCCCTCGATCAGCTTCTGCTTGAAGACCAGGAGTCCCCGAGTCGGTCCGCAGATCAGCTGGCACATCCAGATCGTCACTCCGAAGCCCGGCTCACCCGGAGTGCAGCTCGGCGCGCCCGCGGCAGCCGACAGCGCCCAGGGTGCCGTGAAGCCGGTCGACATGAAGCGCAGGACGAGCGGAACGATCGCCGCCTCGCCGAGGCTTTGGCCGGTCGCGTTGCCGACGACTTGGCCGGGCTCGCCGAGCGCACGCACGAACATCGTGCAGGAGTACCCGATCAGGAAGTTCTCCTTCCAGCGCGGATCCCACGCCGCAACGGTCTGGGCTTCGGTCGGTCCGTCGATCCCGATGCGGGATCTCAGCATGTCGACGGTGAAGGTCTTGCGGAACTCGTCGAGCGCCTCGTCGTCGGGGAATGGCGCGCGGCCGACGACGACCTTGGAGAGGATCGTGAACGGGATCGCCACCGTCCAGCCGATGACCTCGACCGGCGTGACCCTGAGCGACCTGCCCGTGAACAGGGCGTACAGCTGCGAGACGACCGGGATCTCCCATCTGGCGAACATGGCCTCACGGACGAGGCGGATCACCGCCTCGATCAGGTCGAACAGCGAGAGCACGACGCCGCGGGCGAAATCGAGCGTGAACAGGGCGACTCCCTCGAGTACCCGGACAAGCCCGCTCAGCAGCAGCTCGAGGGCCCGGCTCGGCTGGGATCCGATGCTGTCGAAGTAGCCGTAGGCCTCGTCGAAGGCGGCCTTGCCGTCGCCGAACTCGAAGTTGTTGGCGAGCGCCTGCATCTTCTCGAGCAGGCCGGAGAGG